>JAQWGO010000095.1 GCA_029238175.1 Henriciella sp.
AGACAACGAAACACTCGTGCGCTATATGAGTGGCATGAACAACCATTTTGACAAGCCCCCGCACGCAAATACCGACTGGACGATCGATCAAGGTTGGAGTGAATATAGCGCAGAAGAGCATAACACTTGGGATGTTCTTTACAGTCGATTGATGGAAGTTCTTCCGAACCGCGCTGCGCCAGAATTCCTAAACGGTTTGAAGGCGCTTGCGCTGGACAAAGGCGGCATATCTGATTTTGAGATCATGTCTGATGAGTTAGAAGCGCTAACCGGATGGCGTGTTGTCGCTGTGCCGGGGCTCGTGCCAGACGAAGTATTCTTTGAACACCTCGCCAATCGCAGGTTCCCAGCCGGTAGCTTCATTCGGCGTCCAGACCAGCTTGATTACATCCAAGAACCTGACGTCTTTCATGATGTTTTCGGGCATGTTCCCATGCTGACGGATCCCGTGTTCGCCGACTATATGGAAGCTTATGGCAAAGGCGGACTGCGCAGCCTTCGGCACGCATCCCTCAAAAACCTTGCCGCCGTTTATTGGTACACAGTGGAGTTTGGCCTGATCCAAACCCCAGAAGGCCTTCGCATATACGGCGCGGGCATTGTTTCATCTCCGGCTGAAAGCAAGTTCTCACTGGAGAGCGCATCCCCAAACCGGATCGCTTTCGAACTGCAGAGAGTTATGAACACCGACTATCGGATTGATGATTTCCAGCAATCTTACTTTGTGATCGACAGCTATGAAGACCTCTTCAAAGCCACAGTCGATACCGATTTTGCGCCAATTTACCAACGCCTGCAGGGTAAGTTCGACCTCAAGCCAGAGGATGTGCGCGCCGGAGATCGCGTCATTCATCGCGGCACTCAGGATTATGCAAAAAGAGGTGGTCGTTTCGCGGCCTAAACGAGCGAATAAGCCCAAGCCTTCACAAATACGTTGGGTCGGAAGATCGTTGTTGCGGTCCTTTCGAAGCGACCGTAGACGCTTGTAATCAGAAACGCGTGATAAGAGGCAAGCCGACATGTTGACCCAAGCAGAGCATGACCTCTGCGCTGTACGCTCAAACCAAATCGACTACAGCCGCATCTTGTCACTTCATTATCTCGGCAATTATACGCGCGAACTTCCCGTCAACATGACCCGCATGATGGAGAATGCGTATGACTGGGAGCACCTGCCTTTCATACATGAAAGCTCATTCTCGAGCATTTCACTCATCGCCAGCGGCAAATGGGGCTGGCGCGCGCGAATAGGCATTCCGGGCGGCGGCATTCAGTTGCTAGATTTGATCATTGACCTGTCCGAAAACTATTGGGTTTCAACGGTGATATCTGGGCCGGGTGAAGGTACAGAAATACATACCAAAGCAACAAATGTTTCCAATGAAACGATCGAAGTCGACGTGCGTTTCTATTTGCCAGAAGCGCCAGCGGATCAGTCCGCACAGGAGTTTGTGCTCAAATATCTTCAAGATCAATATCGCCGCCTCTATGACGAGGATCAGGACCTCATGTCAGGTCGGCAAGAAGCCCTGGATACAAAAGCCAAGCTCCAGAAAATTACAGATAAGCCGGAAATCCAATTGGTTGGGAATCTCGCCGCGCTCAGCAAAGATGCCTCCCATATCACTCGTCTCGGTAAACAGCGCTATGCTGTCAGGTTCCATCAGGGCGCATGGATCGCACATGGCACAACCTGCCCCCACATGTTGGGACCTCTTCAAGACAGCGTCATAGATGCATCCGGAACGGTTACTTGCCCATGGCACGGCTACCGTTTTGACATCGAAAGCGGCGATAATCTGGATGGTAAATGCGCAAGCCTAGGCCTCGCGCCGACAGTGTTCGAAGACGATGGCCAGCTATTCCTCAAGGCTTAGCCGCTAAACTTTAGGGCAGCAGCAAACACGCATCCCCGTAAGAGTAGAAACGGTAATTCTCCCGGATCGCATGGGCATAAGCGGCCTGCATGATGTCCGTGCCGATCAATGCACATACCAGCATGAACAAGCTCGACTTCGGCAGATGGAAATTCGTCACCAGCGCATCGGTCGCTCTAAACTCATACCCGGGACGCAGGAAAATATCAGTTGGGCCCGTAACCGGTTCGACAACTTTTGCGAGCGTCGCAGCGCTTTCCAATGTCCGCAAAGCTGTCGTGCCAACTGCCACACAGCGATGCCCCGAACGTCTCACATTGTTGATTCGCTCCGCCGATTCGGGTGACACACGCCGCCACTCTTCGTGCAAACGCCCACTTTCAAGATGCTCGTCCTTCAGGGGCGCGAATGTCCCAAGCCCGACATGAAGCCGCACCTGCTCTCTGACTATTCCCGCTTCGTCAATCTCTGACAGCAAACGCGGCGTAAAATGCAATCCAGCGGTTGGTGCCGCCACAGATTGAGCATCATCACCCGCGAATGCTGTTTGGTATGACTGTCGGTCGGTCGCATCAGCCGCTCGTCGACGCGCGATGTATGGTGGCAGCGGCATGGCGCCAAACTGATCAAGCGCTTGATCAAGTTCAGAGCCGCCGCGATCAAACTGAAGTAATTTCTCACCGCTTGGCAGACGCTCAAGTACGGTTGCTTCAAAGCCCTCGCCAAATACGATTGTGTCGCCCTCGTTCAATCGCTTTCCAGGCCTCGCTAGCGCACGCCAAGTCTCGGCCGACATACGCTCTACCAAGTTTGCATCGACGCTAACATCTGAGCCCTTCTCGTTTCGCGCAAGGCGCACGCCTTTCAATGCCGATGGAATGACCCTCGTATCGTTGAAAACCATGACGTCGCCACGCGAAAGATAGCGGGGCAGATCGCGAATTAACGCATCCTCCAGCCGCCCATCGCCATGCACAACAAGCAATCGCGCCGCGTCTTGTGGCTCAGCCGGACGCAGCGCGATATTGTTTTCTGGCAGGTCGAAATCGAAAGCCGACAGATCAGTCAGTGTAGCCCCCTACTGCACAACAGCAGGGAGAGGCGGCAGATCGCAAGGGTCCTGACGCGCCTTATCAGCGGCCGCAAACATCGCCTGCCACTCCGGGGTATTGGTGCGTTGGACATATGCTCTTCTGCGGATTGCTTCGTCTTGATCTGCAGCGATTACGACGCTTGTCACAACATCCGGATTGGAAATCGGATACCCATCAGGACTAGGGCCCAATTTGATCGCTTTAATGACGTCCAGTCCGGCAATAGCGCGTCCTTTGGCCGTATATTTCCGGTCGAGATGGCGCCCATCTTCAGAGATCAGGAAAAACTGTGCATTGGCTGAGTCTCTATCCGCTGTGCGCGCTGAAGACAGAACGCCCGGGCAATGAGGAATCCAGCTTTCCACAAGGCCATCGACAGACATTTCAGCCAAGAACTGAGCCTGGTTTTCAATCGGCATACCGTTAAGATAGCCGCCAGTTGATGAGGCCGCTTGACCAATTGCATCAATTTCTAGTTCGGATGGCTTTACGCGAACGGTGAATTCTTCCTCCAACGGGTCCAACATCTTGTCCGCGCCATGAGTCGCCTGAACGTCGCCGCCTTGCGCCATAAAGCCCCTGATGACGCGGTGAAACACCGTGTCGTCGTACAAACCCGCACGCACATATTTCTTGAAATGAGCAACATGGCGCGGAGCCATTTCCGGCGAAAGCTCGATGACAATCTCGCCTCTACTCGTCTGCATAATGACAAGGTTTTCTGGATCAACAGCCCGCCATGCATCAGGCGCCGCCTCCACATCAGCCATGGTAAAAACCGGAGCCGTCGTTTCTTCTATTTGTGCCCCCGCACATGCCACAAAACCCAAACAAGCTAGTCCACTAAGCAGGGTGCGTATTGTCATTTTTGGTACTTCTCCAACATTCGTTCTTTCACGGTTGGCGTTACAAAGGACGTAATGTCCCCACCAAACCGGGCAATTTCTTTAACCAGCCGCGAAGCGACCGCCTGATGCTTTACATCGGCCATTAGGAACACAGTTTCAATCTCTCGATTCAGTGCTTCATTCATGGCCGTCATCTGAAACTCATATTCAAAATCTGAAACAGCTCGCAGTCCGCGAATGATGACGTGTGCACCGCAATCTTCAGCAAAGTGCATCAAGAGTTTGTCGAATGGCTTGACTTCAATCGTCGCCAATCCCGGCCCTTCGAGCTTCTTGCACTCCGCTTCCATCATCTCCAAACGCTCTTCCAACAAGAAAAGTGGACGCTTGGCTTCGCTGACCGCAACACCAATGACAAGCTTATCGACCAACTTCATCCCGCGGCCAATAATGTCCATATGGCCCATGGTTACTGGGTCAAACGTTCCGGGATATAGGCCAATACGCTGCATAATGTCCTCCGCGCGCTCGGTCAGATGGTGGAAAGTCTAAAGCGCTATGACTCTTCTGTATCGTCTTCACCACTATCGGCAAGACGCGC
Organism: Henriciella sp.; assembly: GCA_029238175.1. Taxonomy (GTDB): domain Bacteria; phylum Pseudomonadota; class Alphaproteobacteria; order Caulobacterales; family Hyphomonadaceae; genus Henriciella. The sequence continues at coordinate 4,421 of JAQWGO010000095.1, forward strand.
AACAGAAACAACACGCTCTTCGTCTTTTGTACGCAGGACCCAAACACCTGATGTTGCCCGGCCAGCGATGCGGATATTGTCTACACGTGTACGGATCAACTGCCCGGCATCAGTCACCAACATCACCTCATCATCCTCATCAATCGAGAACGAAGAAGCGATCTTCTTGATCGGCCCGGTTTTCTTATTGTTGCCCCAAATATTGTGAGCAACCAAGCCTTTGCCGCCGCGACCAGTGACACGGTAATCGTAGGCAGACGAACGCTTACCCATTCCGTCATCAGCAATCGACAAGATGAATTGCTCTGCCGCGCCAAGTTCCGCAATACGCTCTGTCGATAGTGCTGCTTCATCTTCGCCGTCATCGCCATCATCATCTAGGACGACGTCAGTAACGTCTTCCTCTTCACCATTCGCCGCGCGGCGCATGGCAGAGGCATGCTTCAGATAAGCACGCGCTTCGGCGCTGGTAACATCGATATGACGCAAGATACCCATGGAGATAACTTCATCACCATCAGCAAGCCTAATTCCACGAACACCGGTCGAATTACGACCTGCGAAGACACGAACATCCGTTACTTTAAACCGAATACACTGACCAAGAGCGGTCGTTAGCATCACGTCCTGATCTTCAGAACAGATACGAACGCGAACAATACCGTCGCCTTGGTCCAGTTTCATCGCGATTTTGCCGTTGCGGTTCACACGAACAAAGTCAGATAGCTTATTGCGGCGAATACCGCCGGACCGCGTCGCAAACATAACGTCCAGCTTCGCACGATCTTCTTCATCCTCAGGAAGCGGCATAACACTTTCAATCCGCTCATCTTTAGACAGCGGGAAAATGTTCACCAAGGCCTTACCGCGCGACTGCGGTGATCCAACGGGCAAACGCCAGACCTTTTCTTTATAGACCATGCCTTCAGAGCTGAAGAACAGAATTTCGGTATGCGTATTCGCCATAAAGACCCGCGTGACGAAATCTTCGTCCTTCATCGAAATTCCAGAGCGACCTTTGCCGCCGCGATGCTGGGTCCGATATGTGGACAGAGGTGTCCGCTTCACATAACCGCCATGGGTTACAGTGACGACCATATCTTCGCGTTCGATCAGGTCTTCATCATCCATATCGGGGCCACCGAACGTGAATTCAGACCGACGCGGCACTGCGAATTTTTCTTTAACTTCGTTAAGTTCAGCGCGGATAATATCCAAGACACGCGGACGCGAACGCAGAATATCCAGATAGTCAGCAATCTTATCTGCCAGACCCTTCGCTTCGGCGCCGATTTCATCTCGGCCAAGACCGGTTAGACGCGAAAGTTGCAGGGCAAGGATCGCACGCGCCTGCTCGTCAGAAAGGAAAATTGCCTTATCACCGTCCCAACGGGTACGGCGGTCAGCGACCAGATCAAGCAACGGCCCCATATCCATAATGGGCCAAGCTTTTGCCAATAGGCGCTCACGCGCTGTATTTGGATCAGGCGCATTGCGAATAATCGCAATAATCTCATCAATATTCGCCACAGCCATGGCGAGACCAACCAAAAGGTGGGCCCGGTCACGCGCTTTATTGAGTTCGAACTTTGTACGACGCGCAACAACCTCTTCCCGGAACCGGATGAAGGCCTGAAGAATTTGGCGCAGATTAAGCTGTTCAGGGCGGCCACCATTCAAGGCGAGAATATTGGCCGGGAAACTGGTGCGCAATTGCGAATAACGATGCAGCTGATTCAGCACGACATCCGCGCTGGCATCTTTCTTAATCTCAATAACAACGCGAATACCGTGGCGATCGGATTCGTCGCGCAAGTCTGCAATACCTTCGACTCGCTTCTCACGAACCATCATCGCGATCTTCTCAACCAAGGCGGCTTTATTCACCTGATACGGGATCTCAGTGACGATAATCGCTTGGCGTCCGTTGCGCATTTCTTCAAATTCAGAGCGCGCCTGCATAATGACAGAGCCACGCCCCTCAAGTAGCGCCTTGCGCGCGCCAGCATGGCCAAGAATCAAGCCACCCGTCGGAAAATCTGGACCCGGTACAATTTCCAGCAACTCTTCATCATCAATCGCGGGATTATCGATCATGGCGAGCGTCGCCGTAACAACCTCACCTAAATTGTGCGGCGGAATATTCGTCGCCATACCAACCGCAATACCGCTCGCACCGTTTACCAGCAGGTTGGGGTATTGCGCCGGAAGCACCATCGGTTCTTGTTGCGAGCCATCATAAGTGTCTTGGAAATCGACGGTGTCTTTGTCGATATCAGCCAGCAAATAGGTTGCCGCTTTTTGCATCCGCGATTCTGTGTAACGCATCGCAGCTGCAGGATCATTATCAACTGAACCGAAATTACCTTGTCCATCGATAAGCGGTAGGCTCATAGAGAAAGGCTGCGCCAAGCGAACCAACGCATCGTAAATCGCGCTATCACCGTGCGGGTGGAAATTACCCATCACGGCACCAACAATGTTGGCTGACTTCTTATAAGGCTTGTCAGGCGTGTTGCCGTTCACGTGCATCGCGTACAGAATGCGGCGGTGAACCGGCTTCAACCCGTCGCGAACATCCGGCAGTGCACGACTAACAATCACGCTCATCGCATAATCGAGATAAGACCGTTTCAGCTCGGTTTCGATGCTAACTGGGTCAATACCATCTTCGGAAGGTGTTGCCAGAATTTCCGGCTCTTCTGGTGGTGTATTCTCGTCGCTCACGGGCTCTAGCCTCTTATGGTCAGCGCGAGCTACGAATCGCCCGCAAACATTACAAAAACTCTAGCAGGCGAGCAGCACGAATTCAAATGCGAAGCCGCATCTTCTCATAGCGCAAGCATCGCGCATTCCATTGACAGAATATACCGCGCACGCATTATTCGCCCCATAAGGGAATTGGAGAAAAAACAGTGCTTAAAACTCTTATCACCATTTCAACATTGGCAACCGCGCCCTTACTTGCCAACGCACAAAGTGACGCGAGACAAGATGCCATCATGGTAACCGGAATGCGCATTAGCGCCGACAGTATATCTGACAATGCGATGCCTAATGTCACGCTCCGCGTTCCTGCGGATTTCGTTCTGTTCGAGGCGAGCTTTATCAATACAGACCTCGAGACCGAGGCGCGACGCTCGGATCTAAAAAAAGCATTCCAAAGTGTTTTGCAAAAAGACCGCGACCGCGATGATATCGAGCTTAACATCGGTGACGCAGAAGAATCTTATCCGATCGAGAGCACAACATTCGACGAAATCTACTCGCCTTATGGCCAACGCAGCAACTTCGACCTGACTATGCGCGTTAATGTTCGAAAAGGCGACAACTATTACAATGTACGCGCACGCGCAGAGGCCTTCATCGATAGCGTGCCAGAATTTGGACGCGTCCAAAGTTACATTGGCGACGAACAATATATCGGTCTGCGCAATCCAAACCGCTATCGGTCTGACTTAATCGCCGCCATTTCAAAAGAAGTGGACGATATGGGCGAGGCATTCAAAGCCTCTGAAATTACCGTGTTTGGCCTAGATAAGAAAACCGTAACTCAGCCTACCGGCGCTTTATCGTTAGATGTATTTATTCCTTACGATCTAACGATCGTATCCAAGCGCACTTATTCAGATTAAAAGGTGCGCAGCGCAGGCACCCCTTTCGTCATCAAAATGGAATTTCGTCGTCAAAGTCCTGTGAGAAATTCTGCGCAGGCCCGTCCATCTGGCGCGGGCCACCGCCGCCGCCTTGATTTCCGTAGGCGACGGAGTCTTGACTGTAGCCACGGTTTCCACCACCAGCTCCAGCGTCGCCGCCTTCACCCCGACCGTCTAGCATAACAAGCGTCGCATCGAAGCCCTGAAGCACAACCTCAGTTGTATACTTGTCCTGACCGTTCTGGTCCTGCCACTTACGGGTCTGAAGCTTACCTTCAAGATAGACTTTAGAGCCCTTTTTCAGGTAGTTCTGAGCAACACGGACCAGCCCCTCAGAAAAGATCGCAACACGGTGCCATTCCGTTTTCTCACGGCGTTCGCCCGTATTTTTGTCTTTCCACGTTTCAGATGTCGCAATGGAGAGATTGCAAACGGAACCGCCCTTTGGAAATTGTCGAACTTCCGGGTCATTCCCAAGATTGCCGACTAGAATGACTTTATTGACTGATCCAGCCATGACGAATCTCCGCTCATTTTGATTCCGATACAAGACTTGGCCTTACAATGCCGCTAGAAGGCTGTCTTGGTCAGCGCCCAATGTATCCACAGAGGATAACGGCGTCAATCATTTTGTACCTCTTATGTTCTGGAAGCGCTAGGGAACGGCACCGCCTTCAACTGACACATCCTGTCAGGAGGCCCCCTTTCGTTAGCCGCCATCGTGCTGCAAAAAAGCACCCAACAGAGGCGCGTTCGTGCATTGTTCTTGTTTCCGAACTGGACTCACGCCACATCTTCCGTCTTTGAAGAGACGACCAATAAGAAAAGACCCTGCTGATGGCCTCCCTTGAATCACCCTTCATCCGCGTTCGCGGCGCAAAAGAGCACAATCTCAAAAGTGTTGATGTCGATATTCCGCGCTATCAGCTTGTGGTGGTCACCGGCCTCTCGGGCTCAGGGAAATCGTCGCTCGCGTTCGACACGATCTATGCAGAGGGCCAACGACGCTACGTTGAAAGCCTCAGCGCATATGCGCGTCAGTTCCTAGAGTTGATGCAGAAACCGGACGTGGAGAGCATTGAAGGGCTCTCTCCGGCGATCTCAATCGAACAGAAGACGACCAGCCGAAACCCGCGCTCAACCGTCGGGACGGTTACTGAAATCTACGACTATATGCGCCTATTGTGGGCCCGGGTCGGCATCCCATATTCACCCGCGACAGGTCAACCGATTGAAAGCCAGACAATCAGCCAGATGGTCGATCGCACGATGTCTCTGGAAGAAGGCACACGCCTTTACCTCCTCGCGCCCATGATCAGGGGCCGCAAAGGCGAGTATCGCAAAGAGTTCGCAGAGCTTCTGAAAAATGGCTTCCAGCGCGTCAAAGTTGATGGCGAGTTTTACGATCTTGAAACCCCGCCAAAGCTCGTCAAGAAGTATAAGCACGACATTGACGTCGTCGTAGATCGTATCGTCGTGCGCGAAGGCATGGAACAACGCCTCGCAGAAAGCTTTGAAACGGCCCTCCCCCTCGCCAACGGTATCGCAATTGCTGAATATGCAGACATTGCCGAAGGTGAGACGGCGCCAAAACGCATCACTTATTCCGCGAATTTCGCGTGCCCGGTCTCCGGCTTTACGATTCCAGAGATTGAACCGCGCCTATTCTCTTTCAACAATCCGTTTGGCGCTTGCCCAACCTGCGACGGCCTAGGCCAACAGCTTAAAATTGATCCTGGCATGATCGTACCTGACCGGGACCTGACGCTTATGAACGGCGCCATCGCGCCATGGGCAAAACAAGCCAGTCCATACCAAACACAAACGTTGCAAGCCCTCGCAGATCACTATGATTTCAATCTTCAAACACCCTGGAATAAGCTGTCAGAAAAGATTCACGACGTCATTTTGAACGGCACCGGCGATGAAGAAATCGATTTTGTTTATGATGATGGCCTGCGCCGCTATGAAGTGAAAAAGACGTTTGAAGGCGTCATTCCAAACCTTGATCGACGCTTCCGTGAAACGGACAGCCAATGGGCGCGCGATGAGATTGCGAAGTTTCAGTCCGCCGCCGCCTGCCCTAAATGCCTTGGCAAGCGTCTTCGCCCCGAAGCATTGGCCGTCCGTATCGCGGGTTTAGATATTTCCGACACCAGCAGCTTCTCTATCAAGGAAGCGGCAGACTGGTTTTCCAAGGTCAACGATACCCTGACCGATCAGTCGAAAGAGATTGCCAGCCGCATTCTCAAAGAGATCAATGACCGTTTGACCTTCCTGAATGCGGTTGGGCTGGAATATCTCTCAATGTCACGCGCTTCAGGAACGCTTTCAGGCGGCGAGAGCCAACGCATTCGTTTGGCGAGCCAGATTGGTTCTGGCCTGACAGGCGTCCTCTACGTTTTAGACGAACCGAGCATCGGCCTGCACCAACGCGACAATGAACGCCTATTAGAAACGCTACAGCGCCTGCGCGATCTCGGTAACTCCGTCATTGTGGTTGAACACGACGAAGACGCTATTCTAAAGGCCGATCATGTCATCGATATGGGCCCGCGCGCGGGCGTGCATGGCGGCATGGTTGTCAGCCAAGGTACAGCAGAAGAAGTCATCGCAGACCCAAAATCCCTCACCGGCGCCTACCTCTCTGGCCGCGAAGAAATCGCAATCCCAGAAGCCCGCCGGATCAAGAAAAAATCTCGCCAGATCAGCATTAAGGGCGCTACAGGAAACAACCTCAAGAATGTCGACGCGACCATCCCACTCGGCACATTTACAGCCGTTACCGGTGTATCTGGCGGTGGTAAATCCACGCTAATCATTGAGACGATGTATAAAGCGCTCGCGCGAAAACTAAACGGCGCAAGCAAACCTCCAGCTCCTTATGAAAGCATTGATGGTCTGCACCATCTCGATAAAATTATTGAGATTGATCAATCGCCAATCGGCCGCACACCGCGCTCCAATCCGGCAACTTACACAGGCGCTTTTGGACCTATCCGCGACTGGTTCGCGGGGCTGCCAGAATCAAAAACACGCGGCTACAAGCCAGGGCGCTTCTCCTTCAACGTCAAAGGTGGGCGGTGTGAGGCTTGTCAGGGCGACGGTCTCATCAAGATTGAGATGCACTTTCTACCTGACGTCTATGTCACCTGCGAAACCTGCGACGGCAAACGCTATAACCGCGAGACGCTAGAGGTTCTGTATAAAGGAAAATCTATCGCAGACGTGTTGGATATGACGGTCGAAGAGGCACAAAAATTCTTCGCCGCTGTTCCATCAATCAAGACCAAGATGGATACACTCGCCCGCGTGGGTCTGACCTATATCAAAGTTGGGCAATCGGCCACGACCCTATCGGGGGGCGAGGCGCAACGCGTTAAGCTATCAAAAGAATTGTCAAAACGCGCCACGGGTAAAACCCTCTACATCCTAGATGAGCCAACCACCGGCTTGCACTTCGATGATGTTCGCAAACTGCTTGAAGTCCTGCATGAGCTTGTTGAAACCGGAAACACCGTCTTGGTCATCGAACATAATCTTGATGTAATCAAAACCGCTGACCACATCATCGATATCGGCCCCGAAGGCGGCGATGGCGGCGGGGAAGTCGTTGCTGTCGGCACACCCGAAGAAGTCGCTGAAATCGAGGCCAGTTGGACCGGAAAATTCCTCAAAGAAACCTTTCAACGTCAAGACGAACGCCGCGCACTGGCTGGGAAATCACCACGTATAAAGCCCAAGCTTGCCCCAAAAAAGAAAGCGCCAGCCAAGGCAAAAGCGAAAGCTAAAACGAAAGTCTAACAAACCGCAAGATCCGGGTGGTTTGCGAAATTCGGACGTTTTAACGCCTCTGTTAAACAGGAGGCATTATTATGCATTACTTATTGATACATGGCAGTTGGCACGGCGCATGGTGCTGGCACAAGATCGTCCCAAGGCTTGAAGCAGAAGGGCATCGCGTTACCGCACTTAACCTGCCTGGCAGGGGCCGTAATCCAGCGACAATGCAGTTTGTGGGCCTAGGCCGCCTCGTAAAGGCTGCGATGGCTTGCTTGCCAGAAAATGAAGCAACAACCGTTGTCGTGCACAGTCGATATTGTGTACTTGCTTCAGCCTTGGCCGAAGCTGCGCCTGACCGAATTGCACGCACCATATACTTGGCATCGTTCATGTTGCCGAATCGGAAAGCAGTTGCAGATTATTTTCGGAGTGATGCAAACTCATGGCTACCGCCGCATGTTACAATTAGCAAAATCGGCATGTGGGACCAGCTGGATCCTAAGGCGTATCGTGAATGCCTTTATCATGATTGTAGTGATGATGATAACGCACTGTCCGCGTCGCTCTTGTCGCGCGAACCTCTTCGGCCCGCGATCGCTAAAATCAAACTGACGGATGAAAAATATGGCCGCGTTCCCCGGTCATACATTCGTCTAACCGAGGACCGCGCCGTAAGCGTTTCGATGCAAGATCGTTTAATCAATGAAACAGGAGCTGACCGCGTAGAATCCATAGAGGCGAGCCATTCGGCCTATTTCTCGCAGCCAGATAAACTGACCCAGAGGATCCTCAAACTATCGACAAAATAGGCCTCAAAACCGACCACGCTTCAAATCATCACTGAGCTGGATTTCCTCTGGTTCTCCACTCAGGCGATGACGATAGACTTGCGTATTTTCCAGCACGCGCTGGACATAGTTACGCGTCTCGCTGAACGGAATGAACTCAACCCAATCAATCGGGTCAACTTCACTCGCGCGCGGGTCTCCATATTCGCCGATCCAGCGGTTTGGCCGTGATGCACCAGCATTATACGCAGCAGCTGTCATGATATAGCTGCCGTTAAACTGGCCCAGCAATGTATCTAGGTGAGCGCCGCCGAGCGTCATGTTGTAACCGGGATCATCGGTAAGCCAGCTGGCGCGATATGGCAGCCCCTGTCGCCGCGCCTCTGATTTCGCCGTGCTTGGAATAAACTGCATTAAGCCACGTGCGTTTGCGTGACTGAAAGCCGCCGGATTCATCTCACTTTCCTGCCGCGCCAAGGCCAGCATCAATGAGCGTTCGACCCTTGGTTCTTGCAGCAGCGGATAATCAACCAAAGGATAGGCGGCGTCCGTTGCGATGATATCCTTGGCAAGCCCCGCCTTCGCCCCGCGCACACCAATATCTGCATAGTGATACTGACGGCCGAGCTCAGCCAGCAGCTCAAAGTCCTGCGGACGTGTCAGCTGGTCATCAAGATGGTAAGCAAATTTGCGGAAAGACGCGTCCCATCCATTCTCCGCGAATAAACGAAGCGCCCGCACGAGCGAACGACTATCGAAATTATTCCGATCGGCCTCAGTGACTGTGAAACTATCCGGCAGCTCAATCAGGCTTTGTGATGCCTTTTCTGCCGCGAGCTGACCATAATACGTGAAAGAGTGTTTTGCAGCTCTCACATACGCAGCCTGCGCACCTTCTGTATCGCCGAGTTCTTCTTTCGATCGCCCTATCCAATAGCGCGCGCGCGCAAGACTAATCGGTGAGCCAACGCCGCGCTCAAGACTTTCAAAATGCTTCAGTGCCCTTGCCGCATCGCCCTGATGGCGAAGCGCTATCCAGCCCGCAACCCATTCAGCGGCCGCAAAATCGCGGCCCTCGCTCATACCGTGAGTTGCCGACAGATCGTAGGCCAAACTCCAATCAGCATCCTTCAGCGCTGACCGCACCGCAATGTTACGCTCTTCCCAAAGTCGTCCACGCCCAGCTTCAGGAACTTGCGCCCCATCAATCTTACGCAAAAGCGGCGTTACACGATCCGACATGCGCGCCTTGCGGCGCCATTGTGCGCGATCAAACATCAGACCAGGATGTTCTTGAAGCTCCTGTGAGACTGAACGAACAGCGGTATCTACCCCATTTGAGCGTCGAATCAGCCGAATGCGGGCATCAACCATTTGACGCCAATCGGGCGTCAGAAGTGGCTTCAATCGCGACGCGGCAGTCGTTTGGCGTGTCCAAAGTAGAAAGTCTGCACGCTGTCTGTGGTCGAATTGGCCAAGCTGGCTTTTGTATTTTGCATATGTTCGCTGACTAAGATCTTCGTTCAGCGTCCTGCCATGCCAAGCCTTACGAACCTCACGAAGAGCATCTTCACTTCTGCCCAAAGCCTCTAAAGCTTGAGCGTAAACAAGGTTTCCAGCGCCGCTCTTGGCCCCGCCATGGCGTTCAAACCACGCTGCACGCGCATTTGCGTCAAGCGCAGACCCATCAAGACGTTCTTCAGCGCGCGCGCGAATTTTCGCCTGATCGGGCCATCCGCCAAGCCGGGTCAATGCGCGGTCCAGCTCATCAAACGACATGCTAGAATCGCGGCGCGCGCGATACCACGTTAGAATATCTCGCGCAGTCGTATCTCGGATCTGGCCTTCAATGCGCTGAACTTCGAACCAACGGCCCTTATCAACAGCCTGCAAGCCTTCCCGAAGAAGGCCAGCATCTTTCGTCGACACAATATCAGAAGCAGCGACCAGCGCAGGTTTCAAGCTAGGCGGAGTCGCGATTTGCGCAGCAGAGGCTAGTCCCGTCATAGACAGGCCCAAAAATACCACAGATGTCAGTCCAAATAGACGTTTTTGCATAAGCCTTGCTGTTTCCCTTTTATCGAAGCCGTTGATAGGTTCCGATTCGTGTTTATACGCCGTATATGACCAAAGTCTGGCGGTTCGGCCTTTCCATCAACTTAATGTGTGTTTCTTTCTAATGTTTCATGGTTCCATCCCTGCACTGATTACGCCCTTCAAGAATGGGGCCATTGATCGCGACGCCTTCGCAAACCTAATAGAGCGCCAGATTGAAGGCGGGTCTAGCGCGCTTGTCCCTTGCGGCACTACGGGTGAGTCAGCAACGCTATCACACGCAGAACATCGTGAAGTTGTAGAACTTTGTATATCGGTAACGGCAGGGCGCGTTCCGGTTATCGCCGGCGCTGGCTCCAACTCGACGCGGGAAGCGATCGAGCTTGTCGAACACGCCAAAACAGTCGGCGCGGATGCCGCCCTCGTCATCTGCCCCTATTACAACAAACCAGATCAAGCCGGGCTGGAAGCTCACTTCCGCGCGATAAACGACGCCGTGTCTATGCCCGTCATGCTATACAATGTTCCCGGACGGACAGCGTGTGACCTCCTTCCCGAAACTGTTGGCGCACTTGCGAAACTCCCGAACGTTATCGGCATTAAAGACGCAAGTAATGAGCTTGGGCGCGTATCTCTGCACGCGGCTCTGACCGAAGGCGAACAGTTCGTTCAGATTTCTGGCGAAGACCCCTCCGCGCTTGGTCATCGCGCAATGGGCGGCGCAGGCTGCATCTCTGTCACGGCGAATGTTGCGCCGGCACTATGCTCGGCCATGCATGATGCGTTTGATGCTGGCGATATGGAAACGGCTCAGCAGATTGAAAAACAACTGATCCGCCTTCACGCGGCGATGTTCTCGTCTCCATCTCCGGGGCCGGCCAAATATTTGCTCAATAAGATGGATCTGTGCGCAGCTGAAGTGCGCCTACCGATCGTCGCGCCTAATGAAGAAACCTGCGCAGCCATTGATGCAGCCTATGCTGCTGCCCAACTAGATTAATATGGCAAAGAAGTCGCAAACCAAAGGCCGTTCTGACGGTCTCGTCGCAGAGAATCGGCGCTCACGCTTTGACTATTCAGTCGAAGACACGCTTGAGGCTGGCCTCATGCTTGTTGGCAGTGAAGTAAAATCTCTGCGTCAGGGTAAAGCGAATATCGCTGAGTCTTATGCCAGCGTCGAAGAAGGCGAGCTTTGGCTCATCAATGCCGACATACCAACTTATGCTGGCGCGAACCGCTTCAATCATGAACCGCGCCGCAAACGCAAATTGCTCGTCTCAAAACGAGAGAAACAAAAACTGTCGCAAGCAATCGAACGGGCCGGACGCACAATTGTACCGCTAAAGCTTTACTTCAACGAACGCGGCCTCGCGAAACTGTTGATCGGTATCGCCACGGGTAAGAAAAATCACGACAAACGTGAAACCTCGGCAAAACGCGACTGGGCCCGTCAGAAGGCCCGCATCATGAAAGAAGCTTAGTCTTTACGGCCCGCCAATACATCCGTGTACAGGTCCATATCGACATTGCCGCCCGTCAGAACGACCCCAACGGTAGAGCCTTTCACATTCTCTGGAAGACAGAATAGAGCCGCCGCCAGTGCTGCTGCACCGCCCGGTTCCACCACGACTTTCAGATGGCGGCACGCAAGTCGCATCGCTTCAAACACCTGCGCATCGGTTACGCCATAGCCGCCAGAGAAAAACCGCGCACCGATTGGCCAAGTTATTGAGCCCGGCTCTTGGATCAACAATGCATCGCAAACCGATCGCGTTCCAGGGGCGTTAGGGCGAATTTCGCCAGCCTCCAACGAACGGATCCAATCGTCATGCTCTACGGGTTCAGCCGCCCACACTTTTGTGTTTGGGCTCTTCCCTTCCAGCGCTAGAGCAATTCCGCCGATAAGACCGCCACCACTTGCACAGCAGATTAAATGGTCCAAGCTTTTATCGGCCAGCTCTATTTGCTTGGCAAATTCCAAACCGCAAGTCCCCTGACCAGCAACAATCATCGCGTCATTGTAACTCGGAACGATGATGGCGCCCCGCTCACGGGCTAATTCTTCGGCGATTTCTTCACGGCTCTCTGAGTTTCGGTCATAATGCCGAACTTCGGCACCATCTGCCAAAACGCCGTCAACTTTCACCTGAGGAGCATCAGACGGCATAAGAATGATTGCTGGCATCCCTAAGCGTTTTGATACACGCGCAATACCCTGCGCATGGTTTCCTGAAGAGTATGCAACAACACCAGCCGACCGATCCTCAATCGGGATTTGCAACAACCGGTTTGTCGCGCCCCTTAATTTGAAGCTACCCGTTTCCTGCAAGCATTCAGCTTTGATGTGAAGATCAATTCCAGCGATCTTATTCAATGCTTCTGACTGTAAAACCGGGGTTTCAATCACGTAGTTCTGAATGCGGTTTCCCGCCTCCAAAACATCCTCAAAAGTAGGCAATGGATGGGTCATCGCGCTCAATTAAGTGTCGCCTACCGCAAGATCAAGAAGAATTACTTGGTCAGTCTCAAGCTACGCATCGCAAGCAACTCAAAAGTCGAAGCAAGATCAGCGCCCGTAACATCATAAGCCTTGGAATCATCGCCCGCACAATCCCGAAGGACTTTCTTTGCCGAAGCCGAGTTAACATCAACAGCGACGGTGAATATCTCAACACCATAATCATCCCGTATCGCTTTACACGAATCGAGCGTGAGGTTGTTTAGCCCATCAGTATCAAGATCTGGCGTATCACCCGTCTGCCAGCAAGGCCCGGCATTCCCGCGATTTTTATCATCATAACAGCCATAATAGCCCTCATAATGATAAGGCGCGGAATTGCTGCCATCTGTTAGCACAATCATGATCTTGCGTTGATCGCTCTTGTTGAACGGCAATGGCTCACTACCGGCATGGTATCCAAAGAAATCGGTCCATTGCTTGCGCGGCGACAGAGCGCGAAGTCCCCACATCAAGCCGACATCAATCTGCGTGCCGCCCGGAACGGGATACATATGATCTAACTTATCATAGACCTGTTTCGGACTTTCGGAGAGACCCAGCATCGCGGTCGGGCAGTTAAATTGCGGTCCCGAAACAGGCTTTGCCTTATCCCACGGGAAGATATCTTCCTGCCATTCACACGCTTTTCCGCCGCTCGCAAAATACTTAAACTCGTTGGGGTCGCTGACACAGGCTTTGATCGTACCTGTCGATTCCTTCTTATTATTCGTCGTACAATTCTCTGTCTTTGCGACATAGGCATTGCGCGCGCCTTTGAACCCGTTTTGCGTGTCATACTGAGTACAGTTTTGCACCCATCCTGAAAAATAGGACCCAGAAACGTTTCGCGTCATCGCCTGACCAGGCGCGTCCTGCCATGGATCGATCGATCCCTGCACGTTTGGCACCGGAGGTGGTGGCGGCGGTGGCGGGCTCGGCGGCGGCGGCGGTCCCGGAGGTGGCGGCGGAGGTGGAGGTGGCGGCGGCGGTGGTGGCGGCGGTGGTGGCGGAGATTCATTCACCCAGATAGAGTTCTTTTCGGGTAGCAATGCCGCCACAGGCCAGCGCATGGTGCCGACTGGCGTGTCATTAAGCTTGCCCTGCACAAAGCCCCGACTTCGAGACTTTTCGCTCATTGTCAGCAGCGCGAATACATCCTCGCCATTCAACTGGCTCAAACATATCTTCAACATCTGACTTTGATATGACTGCCCCCGATGTCGGGTGACGAAGATACTTCGTGCGATCTTCAAATGCTGCTGGCGGGATTTTCCGGCTACCTGCGGCGGTTTGCGCAGGTGGGCGTTTCACATTCTTGTCGACTGCTGCATTCCATTTGGCCGGGCGTTCGACATTTATGTTCACCAATGCCGCAGTTGGAATTATCGATATTCTGGTCAGCTCTGGATTTGGCGAAGACGTGTACATGATCTCGGTGAAAGCCTTCGCGGCTTCACGCATGTCTTCCATACGCGTGCCTTCGAACATTGAAGTTGTATTATCTAGAACCAGTACGACCTCAAATGGACGGCTATCTCCAGCGATTGCCTCACTCAGGATACCGGCCTTCAACGTATCCTTGCCCATGATGGAACTCAGATAGGTTTCGGTCTTAATCTCTACCGTTCCAGTGACAGTGTAATCAGCGTTGAACTGGAAATCGATAGGTCCCCAACTCACATTCTCATTCTTGTTGGTCATGTTCTGAATATAAGTTTCACGACCAGCATCACGTGCCAATTTTTTGCGTTTACCTTCTTTTTCGCCGTAGCTTTCAGTGTAAACGCGGGCGGCGGTTAGGACACCTGCATCCATAGCTTCCTGTGCAAATGACTTAGCGTTTGCCAAGTGACGATAATCCAAAGCAAAACCACCAATCATCACAACCGGCACAAGCGCCAAGGCGAACATCATCGCAGTGTTTCCATCCTCCTTGGATCGAGACGATTGCGTTGTGGTGTTCAGTAGATCATTGCGCAGCATGGAAAAACCTCTCTTGTGAGCGGTTTGCCATACAAACACAAAAAATCACTTATAATTCAGGAGATAACTTCCGGTCACCGTGGTAAGCGCGCATTAACCTTAAACGCTAGGTGTCGGGCCTGCTTCGACTCTTTGGGTTCGAAACCATGCAACAAATCTGTCGATACCCTCGCCCAAACTCACCTTGGGATCGTAACCGTAATCGGTCTTCATTCTCGTGATATCAGCGCAAGTTTCGGTAACGTCACCCGGCTGCATAGGCTCCATCGCCATACGCGCTTTCACACCGGTCGCGCGCTCAATCTCGCCAATAAAGTCAAGCAATTGAACAGGTTGATTATGGCCAATATTGTAAATCTTATGCGGCCGCGGCAATTGCGAATAGTCTGCATTCCCCAGCGCAATCGCTGTGACGCCAGAAACCGCATCATCAATATACGTGAAGTCGCGGCGCATTTGCCCGCCATTGAATACACGAATAGTTTCGCCTCGCAAAATGCGATCCGTGAACGACCAATAGGCCATGTCCGGACGTCCCCACGGGCCGTAAACAGTAAAGAACCGCATACCAACCTGCTGAATGCCGTACAATTTCGCGTAAGTCAGGCTCATCAGCTCATCAGCGCGTTTGGTCGCCGCATATAGTGAAACAGGCTGATCAACGGGCGCATCTTCACGGAAAGGCGCCTCAGCCCCGTCTCCATAGACTGAACTCGAAGATGCGTAAGCCAGCATAGGTGCTTTCGCCGCCCGGCGACAAAACTCGAGCACAGAAAGATGCCCTGTCAGGTTCGATGATGAATAGGCGAACGGATTCTCCAATGAATACCGCACACCTGCTTGCGCCGCCAAATGGATAACACGATCAATCTCATCACGTTCAGGCAATGCCAGAAGCGCTTCATGATCTGCTAAATCCATCTTTTCAAAACGAAAATTCTCGAAAGCCTGCAATTGATGCAAGCGCTCATTTTTCAGCGTGACCGAGTAATATTCATTCAGATTATCTAAGCCAATGACGCGGTGACCACCCTCGAGCAACGAAAGCGCCACGCGTGAGCCGATAAATCCTGCAACACCGGTAATAAGAAACTGCATGTCTACTCCTGTGCGACCTGACTTAGTCCGCACGGTGCGGTCAGGGAAGGCATGATCAACCGATAGGCTGTAATTCTTACAGAACAGCCTTGATCATAGCACGTGCTTCAGCGCCAATTTCAGCGTGATCAATCGCATGCGCCAACACGGCTTCAAAGTAACCTGCTTTAGACCCGCAATCATAATCTTGGCCATCAAACTCAACAGCGTGGAAAACTTGTTTCTCCATCAGGCGCACCATGGCATCGGTGAGCTGAATCTCACCTCCTGCCCCTGCGCCTTGATCTTCCAAGAGCACGAAAATTTCTGGCTGCAAGATATAGCGCCCGGTAATCTTCAAGTTTGACGGGGCCTCATCGCGAGGTGGCTTCTCAACCATTCCACTCATCTCAATGATCTTCCCGTCACGCGCTTTCGGAGCGATGACACCGTACAGCGACACGCGGTCTTCCGGTACTTGATCGACAGCGATGATATTGCCGCCAACTTTGTCATACGCATCAACCATTTGCGCCAGACAAGAGCGCTCGGCTTTAACGATCACGTCCGGCAGCAAGATCGCGAACGGTTCATTACCGATAATATCCCGCGCGCACCAAATCGCGTGTCCAAGACCAAGCGGCGCTTGCTGACGAACAAAGCTCGCGGCTCCTGGCTTCAGTAACCGCGCCCGAAGCTCATCCAAGACATCAGCCTTCTTCTTTTCTTGAAGGGTCGTCTCAAGCTCATATGCGCGGTCGAAATAATCCTCAATCGCGCCTTTGTTACGCCCTGTCACAAAAACAATGTGCTCAATGCCAGCTTCAAGCGCTTCATCAACAACGTACTGGATCGCCGGCCGATCAACGACTGGGAGCATCTCTTTGGGGATAGCTTTCGTCGCAGGTAGAACGCGGGTCCCTAGACCGGCAACAGGCATTACAGCTTTACGAACAGTCATGCGGGGCATGCCTCCAGAATCTATTTTAACTATGCTTAGCGTATTCGCGCTTCAAAGCCAGACGTCGCGCGTCTACAAAGCGCCATATAGGCCGATGCCTGAAACCCATGTCCCCACGCATGTGAACATGACGAGCAAAGTCACGAACCGCGCCGACATCGTCTTTCCCATCGGCAGGAAATGAGCATCCAACTTATCTTGAAGCGCTTTCGCCGGAGAGGCGACTGGATCAATGGCCACGCCCTCTGCTGCCGCAATGATCTCTGCATTTTCAGATGAGGGTTTAGCTTCCACGCTCACGCCAGAATCCGGCCGAACATCGATTTTCTTAGCGGGTGCCGCCATAACTATACTCCACTCTGATGATTCATAATCACCTATAAGCGCTAACAGCCTCCTAATATTGCTTGGCAAACTCACACGAAAAAACAGTCAAGAACTCGCCTGATAGACGAATTGCGCGTTGATTCTCATGCATTTTTCGCCTCGTTGGGGAAATAGCAGCAAATACTGGTGAAAATCGTTTCACTAACAATTCATTTACCATAATCAGACCCTGACTTTGAAGCGATAAGGGGAAGCTGATGGGTCTCTTCGATATGGGATTCGATACGGAATCCAGCTTTCAGGTTTTACCTGCCAAAGCGAACGACGAGACAGATAGTGCGCTGTTTGGACTGAACGGTGCGATAAAGAGAGCCTTAGATTTGGCGCTCGTAATTCCGGCACTTCTGTTCTTACTTCCCGTTTTCGTCATCATCGCGATCCTGATTAAGGTTGAGGGCGGCCCCCTCCTCTATCGTCAGATCCGCATTGGCCGCGATGGACAGCGGTTCAGCATGCTTAAGTTCCGCACAATGCACGTGGATGCCGAACAACGCTTGGTTCGGTTGATGGCGCATTGCCCCGACACCAAAGCTGAATGGGATGCTTTTCAAAAACTGCGCCGCGATCCTCGCGTCACAAGATGCGGCGACTTCCTGCGACGCACATCACTTGATGAACTCCCGCAGCTTTTAAACATCCTAATGGGAGATATGTCTCTCGTTGGCCAACGCCCAATCTTGCCGTCACAACGTGACGCCTATGGCTTGCATATTTACGGATATGAGCGCGCACGCCCCGGCCTTACCGGTTTGTGGCAGGTCTCTGGCCGTAACAGCCTTACATTTGAAGATCGCGCAGCCCTCGGCAGCGACTATATTAATCGCTGGAGCCTCTGGCTCGACATCAAGTTAATCCTGCTAACTGTCCCGACCGTTTTGTTCAGCCGGGACGCATTTTAGCATCGCTCTAAAGCGATGAGTGCATATGACCGCCATCCACAACAATTGTGGCGCCCGTCATGAAGCCACCAGCGTCGGATGCGAGCAATAGAAGCGGACCAGACAATTCTTCATGCTCCCCGAAACGGCCAAGCGGAATGCGTTTCATCATCCGCTTGCCTTCTTCATTGTTCAGGAAGTCTTCGTTGATCTCGGTTTCAAAATAGCCCGGCGCAATCGCGTTCACCCGAATGCCGTAACGGGTCATCTCAAGCGCCATTGCTCTCGTCATATGATCGCACGCCGCTTTCGACGCACAATAGGCCGCCATTGTGTAGCCGACGCGAAGACCCGCAACAGACGCGATATTGATCATGCTGCCCGGCTTGCCAGATTTGGCTAGCGCGCCAGCAAACGCACGCGCCACAAGCCACACGCCTTTAACATTCGTATCCATAACAAGGTCAAAGTCGGCTTCATCCATACTCGTGAACCAGTTCTCACGGCTAAGGCCTGAATTGTTCACGATAATGTCCGCAGGCTCGCCATAATGCGCCAGAACGGCGTCCAGTGCAGCCTGAACTGAGTCCGCGCTAGTAACGTCCATCGCCACAGGGAATGCGTCGCCGCCTGCATCATTGATTTCCGCTGCTAGCGCCTCAAGACGATCAACCCTCCGCGCCGCAAGAATGACCCGCGCACCTTCTGCTGCAAGTGTGCGGGCGAAATGCCGACCAAGTCCTGAAGACGCTCCTGTAACAAGTGCGAGTTTGCCGCTCACGTCAAAACGATTAGCCATAGTTTCTCTCCGGTAATTTTTATGTCTGGTGTGTGCCTAGACTGTTCGCTGCGATCTGTCTTTGGCATTCGTGGCTTCGATTGAATCGCGCGCGGCTTTCCACTCTTCATCACCCCATTGGGTCAATTGATAGAAGTTGCCGCCCGTCGCATTGTACATAGCGCCATCAATCGCAATCGTCTGACCATTCACATACTCTGCGCCCGGCCCCATCAAGAAGACAGCCAGATTCACCAGCTCATGCATCTCACCGACACGGCCCATCGGGTTCGCGCCGCCGCTATCCATTCGTTTCGCGCCATCGGCATCCGGCGCTAGGCGTTTAGACATGCCTTCGGTTGGAAACGGTCCCGGCGCAATCGAGTTGAAGCGCAACCCATACCGGCCCCACTCCGTCGCAAGGCTTTGCATCATCGTATTCACAGCTGCCTTGGACATCGAAGACGGCACCACAAAGGGGCCACCATTCCAAATCCACGTCGTCAAGATTGACGTGACATTGCCGCGCAAGCCTTCCTTGATCCAACGCGTGCCAATGTCATGCGTCATGTAGAATGTGCCGCGAAACACAATGTTCGCGATGGCATCAAACCCGCGCACGGAAAGGTCTTCTGTGCGTGAAATGAAGTTGCCCGCAGCATTGTTAATCAAGCCTGTGAGTGGTCCATGCTCGGCCCAAATCTTATCATTCATATCGGTGATCGCTTCGCCAACACGAATATCACAGGCATGAGGAACAACCTTACCGCCATGCTTGCCCATCAGTTCGTCAGCCGTTTCCTGACAAACCCCGCCGCGTCGGCCGCAAATATGCACTTCCGCGCCGAGCTTGAGGAAGCCCTCAGCCATTTCCTTACCAAGGCCCGTTCCGCCACCCGTAACCAAAATGCGTTCTCCAGCCATAAGGCCGTCTTTGAACATTAGCTTGCTAGTATCCATGATCTCTCTCCCATTGTTTTATCTGGAAGAGAGTGTAGCGCGGCAATTACTTTCGGAAAGGCAAACTCACCAATCTCCACAAGAACCAAACCGGTAGGACGATCCCTGCCCCGGCCAATGCTGGTTTCCAGAAATTCGTGACAGCCCAACGCGCAAGACTGGCAAGTGAGCGCAAGAATGTCTCTACAGCACCCATAACATTCACGTCTGGGGACGCCGGATCGAATTCTGCAGCCATAACGAAGAAGCCGACGAGAATGCAGAGCAGCGCAAGCTTCACCCAGCCCCAAACAGAAATCCCAAATAGCCGCAACAGAACATGCCGTTTAACCTTGGTCGGCTTGTCACCGACAGGCGTTATGACAGGTTCTGCAATCGGCTCGGTCAAACTTTATCCCGCCTTCGAAATTTCGACTTGATGTGGATACGGGATAGAAATGCCCTGTGCATCGAACGCTTCTTTGACCTTCTTGATCAGGTCAAACTTCACGCCCCAATAATCTGAGGACTTAACCCAAGACCGCGTCTGAATATCAACTGAGCTATCGCCCAAATTCACGACTTTCACGAACGGTTCGGGCGAAGACATAACACGGTCGTCGCTGCGAATAACGGATTCGATTATGCCAATCGCCTTATCCATATCATCACCATAATCGATCCCGAACAGGACATCGACACGGCGCGTTGGATAACCGCTGAAATTCTTGATAACCCCATCAATCGCCTGACTATTCGGGACCAAGATCATAACATTGTCAGGGGTCGCCATCACCGTTTGGAACAGATTGATGTCCTTGACTGTCCCGGCCACGCCGTCCAGCTCTACAAAATCACCAAGCTTATAGGGCCGGAAAATCATGATCATCACACCCGATGCAATATTTCCAAGTGCACCCTGAAGCGACAAACCAATCGCCAGCGTCAGCGCGCCAAGCACCGCCACAAAGCTAGTCGCCGGCACGCCAAACACTTGCAAGACCGCAATAAATACAGCCGCCGTGACGGCCCATCGCACAAGCGACCCAAAGAAATTGCCCAGCGTGTCATCAATATTCTCTTGGGTGGTCGTAACCTTGCGAACAAGCCCGCCAAGCCAAGCAGCAACTCGCAAACCGATAATCAGAACAACCAGAGCGCCAAGTGCACGCACCCCGAATGAAAGCAAAGCAGGTCCGTACTGGCTCCACAAAGCAGCAAAATCAATATTTTCCATACCCAACTCCAAATCAAAAACAGCCCGCTAACAGCAAGCTAAAACACAACCTAGCTGCGCTTAGACTGATTCATCCGCCATTGGCCAAGATCGCGCCTGCCACCATCCGGAATAAGCCGCTTTGTCGAAACCGGAACAACGCTATCGCGGCCCATCATAAAGACCAGCTTGCCGCCCTCCGGAAAGCATGGCGCATACGCTTCATCCAGCACATTCAAGCCGCCGGTGAACGCCCCCATTGCTGGCATAATCAAACGCTGCCCATCGGTAACAAAACAACGGCGACGCAGCGACCGAACCTTACTGACAATCTTCGCGCACGGATGCAGGTGACCAGCAATCTCACCAACCTCCCCTGTCGGCTCATGGCGAAAGACCAAATCCGCGATCCGCAGCACTTTTGCCGCGCGTCCGCCTAAATGCGCTGGTGGATCGGGATCGTGATTGCCTTCAACCCAAACCCAATCAGTTCGTGACGTAAGCGTGCGCACACGCTCCGCATCATTTTCATCCATACGAAACTCGGCTTTACGGTCGTGAAAACTATCGCCGAGCGAGATCACCGTGTCAGGGTTCAGGTCATCAACCAGTCGCTCAACAATCGCGAGCGTTGCGCTCGTATCATAGGGCGGTAACATCTGCCCCCGCGCCGCATAGCTAGAGCCCTTTTCAATGTGCAGGTCAGAGACAATCAAAACGCGTCTATCTGACCACCAAAGCCCCCCTTGCGGCATTGGTTTAAACAACTCCCCACGCAAGTGCAGCTGTAACTCAGTTTTCGAGGGTGCGTGAACGGACATTGGCCTAACCTGAAGCAGGTCGCCAGAGGCGTCAATTAGACCAATGCCCGTCCTAGGTTAGCCGTAAACTACTCACCGCAGATAAGTACTTTCTGTCGTTCAACCGCAGCGGTGCGATGCGGAAAAACCGCCCGGTAGCCTTCATCTGTGTATAGGTCGATAAATGACTGCAGGTTTGGATAAGACCCGATGGCGACAAGATCCCAATCCTCATTATCGCCTAAAAACGTGCCGCCATATGGACCAACAAACAGGAATGCCCCGCCTACACGCTCCATCGTTGGAATACTAACGGCGGAATATCGCGCAAACGCTTCCTGCCCCGAAACATTATCGGATCGGTCGCTATAACCGGCAACATCCCTGACTTTGAAGAAATTGATCAGGGTCAACGGCTTTTCCGGCGCGCGGCTCAGCACCGCTTTCCACTGCTCCTGCGTGGGCGCCATCCCACTCGCACCAGTGCCATACCAAGATGACAGTTGGTCGCTCAATTCATTGACATTCATGCTCAATTCTCCATAACTTGACACATGTAAAATTATACAAAGGTTTACATGTGTCAAGTTTAAAGCGAGCAGAGCGTACAAAAGCTGAAATCTTGGATTCCGCGTGGGATCTTGTGGCAAAGGAAGGGGCGGACGTCTCTTTAGCTACAATCGCCAAAGCCGCAGGCATCTCAAGGCAATCGATTTATGATCACTTCGGATCGCGCGGCGGGATGCTGATCGCCCTCGTTCGCCGCGCTGATGATCGGTTGTCTATCAAGGATGGCCTATTCAACGCTTTTTCCGAA
>JAQWGO010000104.1 GCA_029238175.1 Henriciella sp.
CCCGTGATTTCTGTCTCATCATCTTTCCCTTCCTAGGAAATGATGAGCGACAAACCCTCTCTTAGCAATTTAGCACGTCTGTCTCATAGTCGCTGACGGGGAACACACCAGCATCATAACACCCGTCGCGCGGATCGAGCAGAGAAAGAGCGTCGACAGTACAATTATGATCAAGAACATAACCGGCAACAGCGTTCCCATCGCCTTTGGCGCCTCTGTTGCGAACGCATAGTTCAGTCCAGACATGCCTGAAAGGTGGACATCAAGCCCCGGATAATCTGCCTTAATTTGATCGCGAAGCGCTTGCGCCGCATGATAGGACGTTGGCAACTCAGTTCTGTCTTCGCCGGGCAAATTGATCATGATATTGACGGCGGCGGCGTCGCCTTTTGACATAACCGCGCGATTGACCAAAAGCGGGTCGATTAGTGCGATTTGTTTTCGTTCCAGAATACGCGCAGCGTCCCAGCTAGCGGCATTCTCAAACATATCTTCGACGATCAGATCATCGTCTTCGCCATATGTGTACTGATAGTTGGTGAGAGAATCGACGCGTTTAGCGAATGGGAGCAGCCAAGACTTTTCGGTTATCTCTTCAATGGCGCGCAGCGTTTCGGGTTGAAAAACATCACCCGACTGCGGCTTCACTAGTATAACATAGCCATCAGGTTTGGTGTACGTTTGCTGATGTGTCTCAAACGCCTGTAGTTCAGGATTTTGGGGCGAAAAGAATGCGCGATAATCCATCAAAGTGGTTAGCCGTGTCGCGCCAATTGACGCGGCAAACACGACGACTAGCGTCATTAGGATGACGAGCCAACGATAGCGGATCATTAACTCCGGCCAGCCCCCTTCCCTAGTGTCATCTACGTTATTATCATTTTTTAAATTCATACCTTTTGACCTTTAGGCTTTGTCGTTTTCGAGAGCGTGGCTTGGTTGAAGCGCCCATTCTTGCCGAACACATTCACTGAGTTCGAATTCAAGATTGAAGAGAGCGCGTGTCATGCATGGCGAAGCCTCACGATCGGCATGGCCGCAATGTTTCGAACAACTTTATCGGCTCGCTTCAGCATTCGATGCATGAGTAAACTCCATTAAGATTATAATCATAATCCTATTGGATGAAGGTCATCATCTATAAAGTCAACCAACAAAGCGAGGCTATTCACATCCGCATTCGATTTGAGGTTAACCATGAACGTCCAGAAGCAAACCGCAGCAGTCCTTCGTTCAGAAGCGAGCTGACCAAGATAATTGGTGCGGACTATTAAAACTGCCCGCACGAATACTTCACCCACCCGATACAATCAGATTGGAAGGGAAGGAATCGGTATCTGGGTTGAGACTGATCCACTCAGTCGGGCCGCCGCCCAATGAAAACTAGGTCATCCAGTTCCGTTAACATTGCGCCTGTCCAGCGTTACAGAGGCCCAACTCGAACTTACTATTGGGTAAAATTGAGAGGGCGAAGAAACACCTACCTTTATTAGGAGGATCTATTCGCAAGGTTTCTAATCCTGAAGCTCTTCAATCGGAATATAATCAAAGTCAAAACCAAAGTGTCTTGGCCCGATCAACTCGATACCTTTTTCGCTTCGCCATGCGGGAGCGCCCGGCACGCCAACCATGGCGACTTTCTCACCGACAACATAGCCCCCATAACCAACACCTAGCGTCGATTCCCCAGTGTCTGGATCAAGGTTATATATATAGTCAGGCGCCATGGCATCTAGCTGGCCATCAATCCAAGTCACGATATTTTCGTTCTTAACATAGACCCGGTACGAGCGGCCTTCATATTCATCTACACCCTCAAACTCGGCTTCGACCCAGTTGAACCCGCGGTCGCCGCGATCTTCCGCCTTTGTGACAACACCTTCAAAGAGTTTATACCCCCCAGAGACTTTGACGAGTTCAGAGATAGGATCTTCACCAGCCTCACGGGCTTCACGAACTGTACGCCCATAAAGCTCGGCCTCGGACAAGTTTCCATCCAAGATGCCTAGCTTTAGTTGATCACCGGACATCGGAGTCATTGTTATTGTGGCATCACCTGCGCTCGCAACCGCAATCGCCCGGGTGATGTCTTCAACACGGTATTCATCGATCGCATGTTTGATGATAATTTGATCTCCCCATGGCGTTATGATCGCCGTTGGGACCGATGAAATACCATTGATCCAAGGAATAGATTGCTGAACCTCCGGCACTGCGCGGCCCGTGATACCGCCATCCAGCGTTGGTATACCCATGTCTGCGCCCAGCAAAAGCGCAGTTGCGGTTGCACCAGCGGCTTCGGACCGAACAAGGGCTGCAACTTCTTTTCCGGTATATTCGCTGAACAATTCCACAGTGCTGCGCCTTGGGTCTTCAATGACTGGAAGCCCCTGCTCTGTAGTTCTATCAATCACATGCTGCCATGGACCGCCGCCTCCAATCCCTTGAACAGCGACCACCATCCCATCCTCTGGCACATTCTCAGTCGTGATTGTTTGGAACACTTTTCCTTCTGCTAGAGCCGCTTTGACATCAGCTATAGACTGGCTGGGGTCACAATTCCGTGTCGATTGGATGCATGATCCGACCAGAATATCGATCAGGTTTTGCTCACTCAAGGTGCGTAATTCAAGTTCTGGAGAGGCATCTTCGCAAGCTGCCAATATGGATGGCGACAATAAAAGCATTGTTGCGATTAGCTTAGTGGAATTCTTCAATCCTAGCATGAAACTAACTTCCGAAGTTCTTGTTATCCAAAATGCAAATCAGCCTTATTCAGCCTGCACTCAATCGCGGCATGAGTAGATTTCGAAGATGCGTCTGTTCTTAAAAAATAGCAGGTCCGAGCCATTTACAAGCTCGGACCGGGCCATCTTTCATTTACTCAAAACGGTACTTTAGGCGTACGCCTATAGAGCGAGGCGGCAAAACATTTGTGCGGAAGGACCGCACGTTTGCACCACTAACATTCTGATTGAACAACTCATTTCCTGCAACGCTGGTTTCGGCAAGTTCATCGAACAAATTGTCGACATAACCTGTAACCGCCCATTTTGGAGTCTGGTAACCAACTGAAACGCTAGCGCGTCCAAAACTTGGTAGCGTAAAGCTGCTACCGCGCGCGCCTGCTTCGTCAAGGACATCTCCCTGCCATGCGTAACCGGCATCAAAGATCAGATCGTTGCCATTCGCCAGCGGCATCGCATAGCTACCAAAGATTGAGAATTGAGTTTCTGGAGAACCTGGTAGGCGATCACCTGACTGACCCGTCTCAAACAGTGTCGCAAATGGTGTAAGTGATGGATCCGCAGTAATCTGGGCCGCTGTCGGTATGGTCGTAACGAGGTCTGGCACATCCTGTGTCAGTTCAGCTTTCGTAAACGACAAAGAGCCGCGCAGGCTGAAATTATCAGTCACTTGCCAGCTACTGGCCAAATCGAGGCCCATCGTCTCGGCCGCACCCGCATTCACCGTAATTGACGTCCCAGCATTGACCGACGTTGCCGCCAATTGTGGGTCCGTCCACTCAATAAAGTAAGCTGAACCATTTATGATGAGAGCACCATCCAACCACGATGTTTTGAGGCCAATTTCATAGTTATCAACAGTGTCAGATACGTATGCACGTTCGTCGAGCTGTCGAACATCGCTAACCGGATCGGGTCCAAACTGCTGCCCGGCTGCCAAAAGGCAAAGACCCTGCGGGCTGAGCGGGTCAAACGCTGGACAATCACCACCAGCATTACCTCCGCCCAAGCGATAACCCTGGCTGAATGTCGCGTACGCCAAGTTCCCATTATCAAACGTATAGGACGTATTGAACTTGAACAGGCTGCCATCTTCATCCTGCACCGTTGTCGAATCAATCGGCACGTTCGCTTCCAGTTGATCCAGCGTAAATGCCGCGGATAGCTGATCGGCCGGAAGCCCATCAAACACATATTCTACGATTGGGAAGAACGTTACATTGCCAGTCTGGAATGTGTAATCGTAGAATCTCGCGCCGACGGTCACATCCCACTTTTCCGTAATGTCGTAAGAAAACTCGCCAAATAGAGCGGTTTCCTCCAACTCCTGACGGTCAGCAGAGAAATACTCCAACGAGCCAGTTGCCGGTAGCGATAATCCGAAATCTTCGATTACGCCTGGCGTGAACTCAGAGGAGATTCCGTTATAAGTATTCTCATTATAGAATGCACCGACGATCCAATTGTAGCGGTGGTCGCCCTTTGAAACCAAACGAAGCTCTTGGTTGAAGGTTTCTGTCTTATCGTCTTCAAACGTAAATGCGGTAAAGGTTGGAAAAGCTTCGTAGCTGTATTCTAAAGTAATCAACAAATCAGTTTGATCACGTTGACCATTCTCTGTCGTTTCAGAAAAACCCGTCGCGGATGTCAGCTCCGCAAATCCAAGATCGGCAATCACTTCCAGCGCGATAAGTTCGTTGTCCCGCTCATTAGGTTCAAGAACACGCTGAGCAGATTCATAATCACCGGTGTTCAAGATTCCACGACGGCCAGACGTGTTGCGACCTCCATTTTCCTGCTGTTGGAAATAATAAGTCAAAGTCGCATCAACAGCATCAATTGGCTGCCAGCGTGCCGCAATACGTCCGCCTAAAGTTTGTTCAGTATTCACGTCCGACTGCGGATTAAAGTTAGCAGCGATTTGTGCTGGATCAGTAAAGTCTGGATCAGGGTTTGAAACGCCCGGCTCCTGAACAACAAAAGGATAATCAATAAAGCCCTGATCATCTAGGTAATCCACAGAGCCGCGGATTGCGAAATTTTCAGAGACCGGAAAGTTAAACGTGAGGCCAGTGTCTGAACTAATCCCATCACCTTCAGCATAAGAATAAAGATCGGTACGAACTTCCGCAAATTGCTCATCGAAGCTCGGTTTGTTCGGGATGTAGCGAATTGCGCCGCCCATTGTGCCAGCGCCATAGAGCGTACCTTGAGGCCCAAGCAAGACTTCTACACGCTGCAGATCCTTAAGGCGCAAATCAACATAAACAGGAATTTCGCCAACATAAGTCGCGACAGTTCCGCCACCATCAGGTTGTCCGAACGCAGCTTGCACCGGTTCCGCATTCAAACCACGCACAACGATACGATTGCCGTCTCGCCCACCTTGATCTGAAACGTTCAAACCGGGAACGTAGGATGCAAGTTCTGAAATATCGCCAAAGCCTTGCTGCTCAATCTGGTCACTGCCGACAGCGGCAATATTAATTGGGATATCCTGTATCGATTCAGAACGACGGGTAGCCGTCACATAGACAGTCTCTTGAACTGCTGCGGCTTCCTCAGCTTCGTCTTGCGCACTTGCCACGAGAGCTGACGCCGAGCCTAACGCGCAAAGTGCGGCTAAACTCACTGATGTTTTGAGGGCCTTCATATTCGTAGAACGACGCATATTTCTCATCCTTAACTTCGGTCGGCTACCCGAAGATCGAGTCCGTCATCCGTTTCCTTTCTCTGGACCTAGAGGTCCAATCCTATGTGAACCGCTGATTGAAAATCCGTCACATAAACGCTACGCCAATGCGATGAGAGCCGAAAGTCAACATGAATTTTCGGTTGAACAGCTAGGCAACTGACTTTGATGCAATACGGTCACATACTGAACGCTTCTTTGGCAGAAGGGTTAAAACTACTCTCAAGGGGCGAATTTCAGGATGTTCATACCTCTGCCATAGCGATGATCAAACAGGACGTGGAAGATTCTGTCCCTTACTTTTTACTGGGTCATATTGCTCTAGAGCATCGTAACGTCGAAAAATCAGTGTCGCTATTTAAACAAGCGGCGGCCTATGATTTGGGCAACGCACTATACCACGCACATTGGGCGCGCGCGCTCACTTTACTAAACCGTCAAACTGAAGCGCACGCCGTTGCAGAAGTCGCGGCCAGTTGCGAGATTACAGACGCGCATACCGCCGATACGATTGGAGTTGTATTCAGCCGTACGGGCTTTCATGATCTTGCGATCAATATGTTCGAGAAAGCGGTCGCGCTTAACCCGCAGCCTGCCAACTTTCATTTCAACCTTGGATCATCGCTTCAATTCTTGGGAGATTTTGAACGCGCGCGCATCGCTTATGAAGCTGCCATCGCTCGGGATACAGAACATGTCCGAGCTTGGTCTTCGCTGATTTCATTATCTAAACAAAGCGAACACGATAATCACTTGGTTGAATTGGCCGCTTTGTTTGACCGTCACAAGAACGACAGCGATGCAAGACTGCACATAGGGCATGCGATTGCAAAATCGTATGAAGATTTAGGCGATTATCCTGCAAGCTTCGCATGGCTTGGAAAAGCGAAGAAGCTCAAACGCGAAGAAATCGAATTTGATCGTGATACCGAGTTGGCATTGTTTACGGGTGCGCGCAGCTCAATGCCAGCGATTCCGCAAAGAAACACGTCACCAGCCTCACCAATTTTCATTTTGGGTTTACCGCGAACGGGCACGACACTTGTCGACCGCATCATCTCTAGCCACAGGAGCGTATGCTCTGCGGGTGAATTGAACACATTCGCAGGCCTTATCAAGAAAGCCACGAAGACACCTTCAAATCTCGTTCTAGATGAAGAAACAATACTGGCCGCGTCACATACGGATCTAGCCGCAATAGGCCGTGAATATATCACGGCGACAGCGCGATTAGCACGCGGCGCATCTCACTTCACAGATAAAATGCCCCTAAACTTCTTCTATGCCGGTCTAATCCATCGCGCCTTGCCCAATGCACGGATCATTGCGCTACGGCGTGGTTCAATGGACAGCTGCCTCTCAAATTATCGCCAGCTATTTTCCACCGGTTACTCTTACTACAACTACACTTTCGACTTGGAAGATACCGCAGCATATTTCCAAAGCTTCGATTCCTTGATGCGGCATTGGCGAGAAATTCTACCACCTTCGCGCTTCATGGAAGTCAGCTATGAGGACATTGTTTACAAGCAGGAGGAACAAACCAAACGATTATTGAACTTCTGTGATTTGGAGTGGGACGACGCATGCATGAGATTTCATGAGAATGCGGCCCCTGTTTCGACCGCTAGTTCCGTCCAAGTCAGACAACCGCTATATTCCGGCTCTATTGGTCGATGGAAAAAATACGGATCAGCTTTAGGCCCACTAAAATCAGCTCTCGGCGACCTCGCAACAAGCAACTAAACGCGTTGGGTCCTAAAGCGGCTTGAGCGCACATGGATGTTACCATAGCGCACGAGAAAACCACAGAAAAACTGTTAAAAATCAACGTAACAAATCAAATGGTGCGGCCGAGAAGACTCGAACTTCCACGGGCTTGCGCCCACAACGACCTCAACGTTGCGCGTCTACCAATTCCGCCACGGCCGCACGCCGGGTAGACGCGGGATATACGCGGCACTTGAGCGATTGTGAAGAGGAAAGTCTACGCTATATGCATATGAATGTCAGAACCGCGCAAAGTCCTCTGGGCAACGAGCCCTCACCCTGTCGATTATCAGGCTGCTGTCACCGCGATGGAAGCCTATGCAAGGTCAATTCGAGAGAACGGCGCACCCGAACTGGTTTGGCTTTTAGAGCACCCTTCCCTCTATACGTCCGGTACAAGTGCCAAGCGTGAAGATCTTCGCGATCCCAACCGATTCCCGGTATTCGACGCAGGGCGCGGCGGCCAATATACTTATCACGGCCCAGGCCAGCGCGTTGTATATGTTATGCTGGATGTTGCTGCGCGCGGACGCGATGTTCGGGCCTTTGTTGCAAATCTAGAACGCTGGATCATAGAGGCATTGAAGACGTTCAACTTGGACGCTGGCACCAGAGACGGACGCGTCGGCGTATGGATCGACCGCACACAGTCCGGCGGTCCACTACGCGAAGATAAGATCGCAGCCATCGGCGTTAGGTTAAAACGCTGGGTCAGCTTTCACGGCATTAGCTTGAACGTCGAGCCCGAGCTTGAGCACTTCACCGGGATCACACCATGCGGCATCGAAGACCCACGCTTTGGCGTCACAAGCCTTGTCGACCTTGGCCTGCCTGTGGACATGTCCGACGCAGATGAAGCGCTCCGCCGATCCTTTGAAACTGTGTTTGAGAGCGCCACGAATGATGCTCCCGCACCAGCTTAATCGAACGCACCAGAAGTTTGGCCGGCGCTATCAAACGCGCCATCCTTAGCTTTCTTACGGTTCGGAAACGGTGTCCGTGCAACCCAGAGCAAACTCCAGAACATAACAAAGAAGTTCAAAACAACAATTGTTGAGTAAAAAGACACAAGGTTGGGTCTCACGATATAAGCTTCTTGGGTTGGTAGCGGTTTATCCGCTGACGGACCGGAATTCCAACCGCCGCCTCTACCACCGCGTTGCCCTTGTGGTGGACCACTGCGTTCACCACTTTCTCTGCCGTCCTCACCTGCAGCTTCAGCAGCTTCAGCTTCTTCACGGGCTTTTATCTTCTTAGCTTGAGCTTCGCGTTGCTTGGCCAAATGCTCCTGCCGCCATCCTTCCGGATCTTCCAAAAATTCTGCTCTTGCCTCGTACATTTTATCGTACTTCGCTGCTGAACCTTGGACACTGGATAAGAAGGATAACGTACCCAAAATAAGCGGAATTAGGACGATCAAAGACCAAACCGGTGATTTACCAGCGTGGTTGAGCCGGCGCGCATGAATGACGTAAGAAAGTACCGACGTCACAGCAAACAAAGTGAATAGAAAGTACGAGTGAAATGCATTTAGCGACGATGCATCAACACCTGTCGCGCCGACAACACCAAACACAACAGTAAGACCAAGCCAGCTAATCACCCCAGCAAAGAACAGTACACTCCAAGCCCGCGTAAAGTGCAGCTTTGGAGACTTGCCTGTCGGGTTCAAGAATGTGGCGAACCAATCCATTTTGGAAGGTAATTGCTCAGGATCCGTAATCCATGGTCGCTTAGGGTCTAGGGCGCCTTGATTGGCAGATGTATCGCTCATAGGGGCTTAGTCCTTCAGGAATGTACGGTTTGGATACGCTTATACACACCAAAATAAATTTATCAATAAACGATAATAATTTATTGAAGCGCGAGAAACTTAGCTAAAACTATCAGCAGCATCAGTCCCCGGAACAGGACCATGCTTATTCTCGGCCGGCTGCGTGGGAAGCATCCCTACGACGATCGCGGCAATTGCATTAACGATGACTGTACTGATCAAAGTCACGGGTAACAATTTCGCTGCAAGAAGCTCAGCCCCTTCCATCATCCCGGCCATGTCACCCGCCAACATTCTCTCAGTCATTTCTTCCTGCATGGCGATCTCTGCTGCCCCCATAAAGAAGGGGTTCAGCATCGATCCGACAATTCCGCTAAGGATGAAAGTCACAACGAAAACAACAAGCACCAACCAAGCTGAAAGCCCGGCATCGTGAAAACGCTTTCCGTAAACACAGATGTACGGATAGATTAGCGCATAGGCCAGCAGCCCAAAGAAGAAGCCTAGCTTCACGCTCCCGGCTGCAACCAGAACGCTCAAGACGGTCATGATGACCATGCCCTGCCAGAAACGGTTGCGCAAAATCCGGCCATTTGGATTGAACAATAGATTAGTCATGACAAAGCTCCATCGATAAGCCGCAACCTAATCGAATTCGATTTCAATTCAATAAACAGCCAGAGCTTATTCGAACTCAACCATAACCTCATCAGCGGCGACGCTATCTCCGCCGGCAACATTGATCGCCTTGACGGTGCCATTGGCTTCGGCGCGGATAATGTTCTGCATCTTCATCGCTTCAACGATACAGACCGCCTCGCCTTCCTGAACTTCTTGGCCAACTTCAACATCCACCGACACAACAAGCCCTGGCATAGGTGAAATGATTAGCTTTGAGAGATCTGGTTTTTCTTTCTCAGGCAGGCGTTCATGCATTTCAGCGGCTGCCGGAGTACAAACTAGCGCGCGCAAACGAACGCCGCGATGACGAACGACATAGCCTTCAGTTCGATCAGCAATTTTTACAGCAATTGCCTCACCATCAAGAACACCTTCAAGAAGCGGCATCCCAGGCACCCAATCAGTAACCAGCGTATGCGCCTTTTCGTTTATCGCAATCTCTGCTTCGCCCTCATGCAGAACCATATGCACCGGGATATGCTCATCCCCTAAGATGACCACCCAATCGGCTCGCGGCGTTTCTACTGGCGACATGCGCCCGGTTATCTGCGACGCCCGCGCGGTATAGACGGCATGAACATAGGCTCCAGTCGCGGTTAGCATGACACGCTGCGCGTCTGTGGGCTCTGTCCCTTGGAAACCTTCCGGAAATTCGTCCTTGATATAAGCCGTTGTTATATCGCCAGAACGAAAGCGTTTTTCATCCATAACGGCCGCACAGAATGGGATATTGTCCTGAATCCCCTCGATGTGAAACCGGTCTAGAGCCTCAGCTTGCACCGTCAGCGCTTCATCGCGTGTCTTACCATGCGTGATCAGTTTCGCGATCATCGGGTCGTAAAACATTGAAATCTCATCGCCTTCGCGTACGCCGCTATCCATACGCACTGTTCCGCCAGCGAGCGGACCCTCCGCAGGCGGCAGGAAGCGTTTCAAACGTCCGATTGAAGGCAAGAAGTTACGGTATGGGTCTTCCGCATAGACACGGCTTTCGATCGCCCAGCCATTGATCTTAAGCTTGTTTTGCGAAATCGACAGCTTTTCACCATAGGCCGAACGCAGCATCTGTTCGACCAAGTCTACACCCGTGATTGCTTCGGTGACCGGATGCTCCACCTGAAGACGGGTGTTCATCTCTAGGAAATAGAAGCTCTTGTCCTTGCCAGACGCTACAAATTCGACGGTTCCGGCGCTGTCATAATCCACCGCTCTCGCAAGCGCGACGGCCTGTTCGCCCATCTTCTTACGTGTAGCTTCGTCCAAAAGCGGGCTTGGGGCTTCTTCTAGAACTTTTTGGTTCCGGCGCTGAATAGAGCATTCGCGTTCAAACAAATAGACACATCCGCCGTGCTTATCGCCCATCACCTGAATTTCGATATGGCGTGGCTCAAGGATGAATTTCTCAATGAAAATACGGTCATCGCCGAAAGACGCTTGGGCTTCAGCTTTCACCGCAGGATAGCCCTCTTCCGCATCCTGATCGTTGTGAGCAATACGAATGCCCTTACCGCCGCCGCCAGCAGAGGCCTTAATCATCACCGGATAACCGATTTCTCTGGAGATCTTGACGGCTTCTTCTGCGCTTTCGATTAAGCCCATATGCCCCGGGACAGTGGACACGCCAGCTTCCGCGGCAAGCTTTTTCGAACTGATTTTGTCCCCCATTGCCTCAATCGCGTGAGGGTTCGGGCCAATGAAAGCGATCTTCTCTTTTTCAAGCCGTTTTGCGAACTCAGCATTCTCAGACAAAAATCCGAATCCCGGATGCACGGCCTGCGCGCCCGTCTGCTTCACGGCATCGACGATTTTATCCATCACAAGATAAGATTCTGCGGCTGGCGATGGGCCGATATGTACAGCCTCATCGGCCATTTCGACGGCCATAGAGCCAGCATCTGCATCAGAGTATACAACGACCGTTTTCACACCTAGGCGGCGACAGGTTTTAATAACCCGAACAGCAATTTCACCCCGGTTAGCAATCAGGATTTTATCGAACATCAAATGGCCCCGCATAAACACAAATAAAACATCTGTGCCGCACTTAGAGTGCGGTTCAAGCCTTGTCGAGATTGCCCCTTGGTCAAAAACTGTTTGTCGCGCGCTGTCAGGTACTATTCAGCGTCTAGGCGCTCAATATCTGCCTCAAAAACACGCAAGCGACCGGTCACTGCAACCAAGAACGCCGTCGACCATCCGATCAGTAAGAATCCATTCGCCGACTCAGCTGCGGAAAGCATACGCCACTCATCCTGCAGGACGATGTCACCGAAACCAACTGTCGTAAAAGTACTGGTTGAAAAATAAAGCGCAGTCTCAACAGACGAAAACTCACCCAGCGCCAAATACACAAAAGCATAGACCCAGATTTGTGCCGAATGCAGCGCAAAAAGACCCAGTACGACAAACAGGATCGCAGCGCCCTGCCATGCGACACTCGTTAATCTATGTGGATGCCCGCTAATTCGTTTGCGCATAAACCATGTTAGACCGACTAAACCTGCGAAATGCATCGCAAACGTGGTGACCACCAATACGCCAGCAACAAAAAGGTTTAGCAGAAGCATACGGTCAGCCCCTAAGAAGCTATCGCTAGACCTTGCGCAAATCCGGGCGCCTCGGCCTTCAGGAACTCAATCAGCGCCCGCTCGGCCGGGCTTATTTTTTGATCCCATCCTAGACGTTTAAGAAACCACGCGTTCTCGTCCTCGGTCACCTTCTCGGCCTGCATCCGCGCAGCTTCATCCATCGCGGCGCGCGCCCGCGCAGCTTTCTTGCTGTCATACGTAACTTTTTCGAACCAGCCACCAGCCCCAATCGAGCCAACCATTCTGGAAAAGAAGCTACCTGCGCCGCCAGACGTATCCGAAAGCCACTTTTCTCGATTGAGTGCGTCTGCTTCAGACTGCGGGTTAGGATGCGCACGCGCCATAAGGTGATTACCGATCGCGCGTGCAAACAAATCATTCCAAGATGGACTATTGGCGGCCATCGCGATCTTATCATTGGTACGGAATAGCACCGTTGCCTCATGCTGACTGACCCAAATCCCCTGCTCTCCGCCTGCTGCGTAAAGTGCATAGCGCATGCGCTCGGTCATTTCGGCACTCGCGCTACCATCAGCGGCAATTCGGTTCGAAACCGCATCCAGCGTATAGCGAGATAGCTTTACAGGCGCACCTTCGGCCTTGCGCAATACAGCGAGCAAAAGATCGATCTCATCAAGACTTGGTGTCTCACCATGATGATCGACCTGCGCGATCAGCCAATCGGCCTCATCATCGGTAACCCAGCCTTGCGGCGGTTCTCGCGTTAGCAAATAATCCTTAAGTACTTCACCAAACCGACTATTCCACATCGGGTCAGCATCAGCGAGACTATCGTTCAATCGAAACAATGCCTCCGCTTCGCCGCGGCTCACAATCCCGTCTTGATAGACTTCATTTACAATACGGCGTGCTTCGGCCTCTGACATTTCGCCAAGGCGCGCCACGCGCGTCATCATGAGTTGTAGATCCTGGTTCATAGAAGCCTCGTCACATACTATTCTCACAGTATTTCAGAGAGGCCTTGCTAATCTGTTACGAAACCAAACTTTCTATTCTCATGAAACGCGAGAACATGTGTAGCAACTCACGCGGCATATCTTGAGGCAGTAGCCCATCTACTGGATCATCTCTGCGCGCTACCATAGCCCCTGAACCGGGCTCATCGACGCGGTAATAATTCATTGCCCATTCGGGAAATGCGCGATCGGACGTGCGTTCGCCCAATATCTGTATAATGCCAGTATGCCTTTTATCATTCAGTATACATTGATAAATTCCACGAACTTCTGCTTCTTCACCCTCAAGGGCTTGCATGAACTGCTTGCCATTGTGAACAAGAAACCCAGTCAGATAACGTTCGTGATTGTTTGACTGCGATGTATCCAGAATCGAAGCAATGTCTACGTCCGACAAGTCATCGCGGGCGGTGCTAACATATACAAGGCGATACAGGTTCGACATCATGCCCCAAATTAGACGAACGAGCCACTGCGGCAATGCCTTGCAAGCCCTACGTGTTCTGCAGGTTTTTTGCTCGCCTGATGGGTCAGGAGTGGAAGTTTTCAGTCTTCACTGTCATATAGGCTTTTACGCCTCGACGAGGCAGGTATGAATTAGGCTTGAAAAGGGACCAACGCACGCGGTTATCGGTCCTAGGGATAAACGACATGAATATTGCTGAAGCAGACGTATTGATGCCCATGCGAACCGGCGAAATCCGCATCCATGATGAGGACGGTTTCGAAGGTATGCGCAAAGCGGGCCGCTTGGTTGCCGAATGTCTTGATATGCTTGTTGGTGAAGTAAAGCCTGGCGTAACAACCGGCGCAATTGATGATATGATCCGCGACTTCGTATTCGATCACGGCGCCCAATCGGCGACAATTGGCTATCGCGGATATCGCCACGCATCATGCATTTCTTTGAATCACGTGATTTGCCACGGCATTCCGGGTGATCGGATGTTCAAGGACGGCGATATTGCCAATATCGATGTCACCGTCATCGTTGATGGCTGGCATGGCGACCATTCACGTATGTATTCAGCAGGCAGTCCTAAACGTATCGCAACGCGCCTAATGGATATTACTTATGAGGCGCTGATGGCAGGCATCGCAGCCGTCAAACCGGGTAATCGTTTCGGCGATATTGGTGCCGCGATTTCGGAAGTTGCACGTGCCAACCGCTTCTCGGTTGTCGAAGACTTTTGCGGGCATGGTCTTGGCCGCCTCTTCCATGACGAACCAAACGTCGTTCACAGCGCCCGCGCAGGCACAGGTCCGGAGCTGAAAGAAGGCATGTTCTTTACGATTGAGCCCATGCTGAACGTCGGTCGTAAGGATGCGGCCATCCTCAACGACGGTTGGACGGCAGTTACACGCGACCGCAAACTATCGGCTCAATTCGAACATTCGATTGGTGTAACCAAGGACGGGTGCGAGATATTCTCTGCATCTCCAAAAGGCCTCCATACGCCGCACACGGCCTAATTCGTGAGCGACGAGAATAGCAAACCACATTGGCAGGGACACCGGGATCGGCTTCGCACGAAGCTGATCACACGCGGTGCAAATGCGCTGGAAGATTACGAGCTTTTGGAAACCCTACTCTTTGCGTTCATCCCGCGCCGGGACGTAAAGCCAGTCGCCAAAGCGCTCTTAACCCGGTTTGGCTCCCTTTCGGGCGTTCTCGCGGCCGATCCGGAAAACCTCGTGAAAGTCACCGGGGTCGGTGCAACAGTCGCGGCATACCTGAAAGCCACGCAGGAGATAGGCGCGAGAGCGTCGCGCGAAACCCTCAGTAACTCGCCAATGATCTCCAGCTGGAGCGCCCTGCTCGCCTATGTCCGCAGCCAGTTGCAGCATGAAACCCGGGAACAATTTCGAGTGATGTTTTTGGACAAGAAAAACCAACTCATCGCCGATGAATTGATGGGTCAAGGCACTGTCGACCATGCCCCTGTCTATCCACGTGAAATCGCGCGCAGAGCCTTAGAACTGTCCGCCTCAGCCTTGATTCTTATACATAATCACTCGAGCGGCGACCCAACACCATCACGCGCCGACATCGACATGACACGTGAAGTTATCGACGCTCTACAGCCCTTTGATATCGCGGTGCACGATCACTTAATCGCCTCCAAACAGGGCGTCACAAGCTTCAAAACACAAGGCCTGATCTAGAAATTAGGCAGAGACTTCGACAAGCTGAAAATTGCTCTGCACAATCGGCATTTCATCGTCGCAGGTCACGCGCCCTTCGGCGATCAGCTTACCCATATGACCGAGTAGAGACAAACAAGCCGCCGGGAACAAACGCTCTTCCAGTCCGATATACATCACCTTGACCATCTCTTTGATATCGGTGTTGCCAGCTTGCATCTGGGCGATCACGCCGTCTTCACGTTGCTGCCGGTGCTGGCGATAGGCTTGAATGAACTCTTTGACGAACGCCTTAGTTTCAATCGGAGAGCCATGGGTCGGCCAAAGCGTTTCAAAATTCCGATCTTCGATCTTATCGAGACTTTTGAAATAGTCAGCCATGTCACCATCAGGCGGTGCGACGATCGTCGTCGACCATCCCATAATGTGGTCGCCGGACAGACAGGCATTCTCTTCTTTAAGATCGAAACAAATGTGGCTGCATGTGTGCCCAGGCGTCTCGATCACTTCCAGTGTCCACCCCGGACCGGAGAACAAGTCGCCATCTTTCACCAATTCATCCGGTGAGAAGCCTACATCGTCCTCAGAGCCAAGCTCGCCCTTCGCGGTCGGTTTACCGCAATCCTTCGCATAGACTTTACAGCCAGCCCACTCAGCCAGCGGGCGCGCCAAAGGCGAATGATCAGAGTGACCGTGCGTGACCAGAACATATTTAACGGTCTCGCCTTTAAGGGCCTCTTTTAGCGCGTCAAAGTGGACCTCATCATAAGGACCAGGATCGATTACGGCGACTTCGCCCTTACCAACGATATAAACGCCTGTCCCAACGAAAGTGAAAGGACCAGGATTGTTTGCAATCACGCGGCGCAGCAGCGGAGAAACCTGCTCAACCTTACCGTATTCAAAATCAATTTCGCGAACGAATGGAATTGCCATGGGAGTTATGCCGTCTGTTCTTTTTGTCTTTGGGCCTTGGTTAGCCTGTATTGTATATCCGGCAAATTACTTACGTTTCGGTGCAAACGCAGCGACAAAAGCTTTCGCCATCCGGCGCGTCGATTTCAGCTTGTCGCCAAGGTTCAACGCAATGGGTGGGCCCATGTCAGTTTTATTCGCATCGACAATGTAAATCTTGCCACTCGCATTATCGCGTAGCACGTCGACGCCGCCCCACTCCAGACCCATTTCATCAGCAAAACGTGATATCAGATCAATTTCTTCTGATGAGTAAGCATTCTGAGGCGTATCAAGGATCACTTCGGCATTCTCGTTCAGGAACCTGCGCGCAATCTCACGGCGCTTACGGAAAACAACCGCGGGCTTACCACCGCAAATTGAACAGCGCAGGTCTTCGATAAGACCACCTTCAATCTCGTTATCGACCAAAACTTGATAAGTTTTGTCTTCAATCGGCTCCATCGGCCCTTCGATCACACGCCCATCATGGCACGCATTCTTCTCAGACTTTTCAACCATACGACCCTTGTAGGTGCGCGGATCAACAGCGAGGCTGTATCCAGCGGCGCGTTCGAATGCTTCACCGACTTTGGATTTCGAAATATCATTGCAATCGAAATTCACGAGCCTTGCGCCTGGCTTCGTTTGCGGCGGCGTATGATGGGATTCAGTCGAATCATCGAACTGAAACACGATGTCAGCGACGCTCGTATCGGAAATGAGTTTCGCACCCGAAGCATGCATCACAGGCCAAATGAAATACCAA
The DNA here is from genome assembly GCA_029238175.1 of Henriciella sp. Taxonomy (GTDB): domain Bacteria; phylum Pseudomonadota; class Alphaproteobacteria; order Caulobacterales; family Hyphomonadaceae; genus Henriciella. Next base: position 17,098 of record JAQWGO010000104.1, read on the forward strand.
GGGCGTGGTTTTTCCGGATAGAACGCGATTGTCGGGCGCTTATGCCCTGAAATCCGTCGCCATGTGCGCCAAGACTGGGCCAATGTGTAGAAACTGAGCCACGTGAAAATGTCATTCGCGAGAGATTTGTTCGCAGGAACGCGGTGCCCGGTTTTCTTCACCAGCCACGCACCGTCTTCATACTTAAAGTCTGTCAGCCAGTTTCGTGACATACTCTACTCCTTCGCCATTGTCGGCGCTGTCATTTTGAATCGCACGTGAAAGCTTGGCGATCAACCTATTTCAACCGCAACCATTGTGACTAATTGCTCACAAAACTAAGCGCTGCTTTATAAAAGTGACCGCAACGCAGATAGATCATACCCAGCGCCAGCCGCAGCATCGACGATATCATCGCCGCTACCTTGCCCGGCATGCGTAAGCGCCCAAGCTGTGATAGACCGTGTCCCCGTGCGACAATACGCAAGGATCGGCGTCGGCGCTTCAGCCAGTGCAGAATTGAACCGCTCAAGAATATCTGGTGTTGGCGCTCCAGAGAATGGGATCGCCACGAATGTCAGACCAAGTGATTCGGCCTTCGTGCGAATTGCGCCCATGCGCGGTTGCTCAATGCCACCTTCGCCATCTGGACGGTTAGCAATAATAGTCTTGAAACCCGCATCGGCAATGGCCTGTAGGTCAGACTCATCAATCTGCGGTGCTACTGCAAAGCCGTCAGTGACGGAACGAATATCGGCCATGGGAGGAACTCCAGTGTATGAGGGCGTTGACAATGCCTCTTTCGCCGTGAACCTAAGAAGTCGAAGGCGGGCTGCCAAGTCCGTTATGTTTATTTGTTACAGCTTTCTCAGGAGTTTGCGCCCGGTGTCTGCAATGCAACGTACCTTGTCGCGTATCCCATGGGCCTATGTTGCACGGCGATTGCTGATCGCAATCCCAACGCTTTTACTGATCATTACCGTTGCATTTTTCATGATGCGGCTCGCGCCCGGAGGGCCATTTGATGGCGAGCGTAAGCTCAATGCAGCCACCGAAGCCGCCATCGCAGCAAAGTTTGGCCTCGATAAGCCTCTATGGCAGCAATATGTAGACTATTTGTGGAGCGTGGCGCAGCTTGATTTCGGGCCAAGCATGAAAACGCTTGGTAAGAGCGTGAACGACCTTATCGCCGATGGCTTACCGATCAGTTTGGCAATTGGCTTCCTATCCATTGGTGTCGCTATCGTGGTTGGCACCGCAATGGGTATTTACGCTGGCCTTCGTCAAAACACCGCTGGCGACTATTCGGTCATGGGCTTTGCAATGGCTGGCATTTCAATTCCAACCTTTGTAACTGGCCCTCTGCTAATCTTACTGTTTGCTCTCACCTTCGGACTATTTGCCGTCGGTGGCTTGGGCACATACCCCAGTATCGGCATGACATGGCATAATATGACCCTGCCAATCATAACCTTGGCCTTGCCCCAAATTGCTATCATTTCGCGCCTGATGCGCGCCAGTATGATTGAAACCATGCGCTCCGGTCATATAAGGACGGCGCGCGCCAAAGGCCTTAGCGAACGCGAAGTCGTTTTGAAGCACGCGCTACCTTCAGCTATTCTGCCATTGGTCAGCTATGTTGGCCCCGCTATGGCCCGCGTAATGACCGGTTCTCTTGTCATCGAACGCATCTTCGGCCTTCCCGGCATGGGAAGCTACTTCGTCGATGGCGCAATCAACCGTGACTATACGCTCGTGATGGGCGCACTGATCATCTACGCCACACTGATCGTACTCTTCAATTTGATTGCTGACGTGCTCTATGCCCTGCTTGATCCAAAGGTGAAGTATGACTGATGCGCTAGACCTCACCGGACGCAAGGAACCGTTAGAGCAGGCCGTACAAGGCGGACGCTCTTTATGGGACGATGCTAAGGCTCGCCTGTTTCGAAACAAAGCTGCGGTTGTATCCATGTGGGTGCTTGGAATATTGATCCTGATTGCGATCATCGGCCCCTTCCTCTGGGTGCACAATTACAAAACTATTTCATCCCTAAACGAGTTGCCACCCACGCTGCAGAACTGGCATTTACTGGGCACGGATACGCAGGGCCGGGACTCGCTGGCGCGTTTGATGATCGGGCTTAGAATCTCGCTGGCTGTTGGCCTTGTCGCAACGATTGTATCGCTAATCATTGGCGTCACATGGGGCGCAATTGCTGGGTTTGTTGGCGGGCGCGTTGATAACATAATGATGCGCTTTGTAGACGTCCTCTACGCGATGCCATTCATCTTCTTCGTCATCCTGTTGCTCACCGTATTTGGTCGAAACATCATCCTGATCTTCGCGGCGATCGGTGCGGTTGAGTGGCTAACGATGAGCCGGATTGTACGCGGCCAAACCCTTGCCATAAAGAACATGGAATTCATTGAAGCGGCCCGCGCGACAGGCGTTCCATTCTTCACGATCATCCGTCGCCACATCCTGCCCAACGTCGTTGGGCCCGTCGCTGTCTATGTGACGCTGACGATCCCCGTCGTTATTCTGGCTGAGAGTTTCCTCTCTTTCCTTGGCCTTGGCGTAAACGAACCCCTTACCTCACTCGGCGTACTGATTTCAGATGGCGCAAAAGAGATGCAAGACAAACCATGGATGCTCCTCTTCCCGGCGCTAACAATGATGATCACCTTGCTATGCTTGAACTTCATCGGCGACGGATTACGCGACGCACTCGATCCGAAAGAGCGTTAGATCCGACTTCAGACTAGACAACGTGAGACCATTAAACAGGCTCGGGCAACCCGTATATATTCCGCGTTAATCCGTCTGGAAATGCTCCTCTACCAATAACTTTGCCGCCTAACGCTTCAACCAATCGGCGAGCTGGTTCGTTCTCATCATTCATATGCGTTTCAACCAGCGGCCAGCCTAGTGTTTCGTAGCCAAACTTGATCGCCGCAAGAGAAGCCTCTTTCGCATACCCTTTCTTTCGGGCCGATGGTATGATCCACCACGTCAACTCAGACCTCGGATAGGCTTCTGGCCACCACAGGCCACAGCCCCCAATCATTTCGCCTGATTGTTTAACCGTAACCGCCCAGCGTCCATATCCACGCAGGGCCCAATGCCCCAAATCCGTTGCTAAGACCCGCCACGCCTGCCCCGATGATAGCGGCCCTCCATATGCAGCGGATGCGACCGCATCATCAAAGAACGCCTCATACACAGGAAAGTCCTCGCTGGGTGGCTCGCGCAGGATCAATCTATCGGTTTCTAAAGTTGGGATCATAAGTCGCTCTACAAATGTTAAACAGGAACCACATCAAACGGCGCCGTAATCCGCGTTGAACCTTCACTGATCGGCTCTGTCCCGTGCCACAGGTAGCTAGGGAATAAGACAAGCAATCCCGCTTCTGGTTGTATCCATTTTTGCGGCGGCGCTTCTGGTGCGGTCACAAATGGCGGTTCACCAAACTTGATCCAACCCGCCTTGCCTTCACCTGACTGCGTTTCTGCTGGTACGGACGCATAGTATGCCGAGCTGATCCAACCTTCCGAGTGGATATGGTTCACGTGCCGCCCGCCCCCGGTCAACTTCACCGACCAACAGCCATTGAAGCGATATTCGCCCGAATTTCGTATCGTTAGCGGATGATCCACGCCCTTACCGATATCGGCCATATAGGCCCGGATCGGCCTATCCAGCGCCTTGATATAGGCCTGTATCACCGGATCAGGCGTCTTGGCCAAATCGCGCGATGTCTGCGCGCCAAGCCTTAGCGATTGGTCCAGCGGATGGGTGGTAAACCCGCGCACTGGCTCAAGCGCCTCAACAAACGCATCGTTAAAACTCTGAATGGAGCTAAAGCCTTCCGGAACCGGAAGCTCATAAGCCCGCACATGATTATCCATTTGCACAAGATGATCATATCGTGGGTCGCCCATCACCCGCAGCGCAGTGGTTTCATAGGAAAGCCAATGCTGGCTGTTTGGCTTAGCGTCTCTCCATGGCTTAATCGCCGCAAGTGTTCCTGCGCCGTCGCCAACCATCAATCGCGCGCACGCAAGCGCATCGACGATGAAGGGATCACTCTGAGCAAGCGCATAAGCCGCTTCTGCTGCCTCAACGCTCTGATCCCCCTGACTTAAATCTCTGTGTAGGATCGCCTTAACCGCAAGTCCGTGGGCGCTGGCTCGGTGATGCGATGAAAGATGTTCCCACGCTTCCAACGCGCCCTGAAAATCTCCAGACTGCCCGATCAAATCAACCGCCATGATTGCCAAATCATCTGGTACCGACCGCAGCAATTTATCGAAGGCCAATCTATCGCCCGCCATCCACAGAGAGTTCGCGAGGTTCTTAAGCACATGCGGTTCTGGCCGGGATGCCCACGCCGTCTGCAAGTCTTCGAGGCCTTGCTCAATTTTAGAGGCTTCTAACCGCGCCCTGCCGCGCATGAAATAGACCGCCGCATCTCTGATACCGGCATCTAACAGCGCAGTGTAACCAGCTTCCGCAACATCGAGCTTGCCAATTTCCAAGTCCGCCATCGCGGCGCCATAACGGGCACCGGGATCATCAGGGTTTTGTTTCAGCACTTCGCGCCAAACAGGCCCCGCCTCATCCCATCGCTTCTGATCATTTAAACTACGGCCCAGCCCCGAAAGTGGCGGCTCCCAATTTGGACGTAAACTCAATGATCGGCGAAAGAAGCGTTCGGCCGCAAATGGGTCACCCGCATCCATCGCAACACGGCCTTGATTGTTCGGAATTTCGGGGTTCTGCCGGTCCGCGCTTTCAGCTTTTGCCAGCCATCTCAAGGCGTCTACAAACCGCCCCGCCTTGCGCTCAACCAATCCCAGCAAATGCCACGCTTGTGGATGTGATACAGGCGTTAAAGCTGCCCGTGCACCCTCAAGATCACCGCGTTGATAGGCGGCATATCCTTTTGCAATAGCAGCTTCAGCACCGATCAAATGAACAGCTCCAATGGGTCGCGCCCTGCCTCACTTTCGATGAAGCCAAGCGTTTCAAATGTCTGTTTCATCGTGCCCGATAGCGGCGCTTGCAACATTAGGGGCTTTCCCCTCGGCCGCGGAATAACCAAAGCGCGCGCATGCAGATGCAATCCGCGGGCAACCCCAACACCTTCGGGTACTTCGCGGGCCGTGACGTATTTGTCATCGCCCAAAATACTTGTTCCAAGCTCATGCATGTGGAACCGTAACTGGTGCGTACGGCCCGTACTTGGCTTTAGGGCAACCCATGCTGCGCGTCGGGCGGCTGTTGAAACCACAACATAGTCCGTAATCGCGTGCTTAGAGGCTTTGTCGCCATGAAAGCCCATAACCATACGCTCGCGATCTTCAGGCTCAGTTCCCTTTTTCATCCAACTGCGAAGTTGGCCCGCTGCGGGGTGCGGAACACCAACGGTTACAGCCCAATAGATCTTTTCCATTTCACGTTCACGGAATAGCTCACCCAGCCTTGCGGCGGATGCAGGATGTTTCGCAATGACGAGCAGACCGGACGTCTCTTTATCAAGACGGTGCACCAAACGCGGCCGATGATCGCCTTCTTGCAGGGCATCCAACATACCATCAATGTGTCGGCCGCCCTGCTTCGTCCCGCCCTGAACGGCAATTCCAGAAGGCTTATTCAGGACAAACATGTCCTCATCTTCGTGCAGAATGAGGGGACGCAAAAAATCTAATGACCATTGATCAATTTTATTAGAGCCGCCGCCCCAAGGGCCGCTACCATCACCTTGCGGCGCCATATATGGCGGCAATCGAACCATCATACCTGTCTCAAGCCGCGTGCTAGACTTGGCGCGCGCACCATCAACACGGATCTGCCCGGTTCTTAGCAATTTTTCCAGCTGGCCTTGCGTCATTGGCATACGGCGCTTCACCCACCGATCAAGGCGAACGCCGCCCTCTTTGTCGGTCACGACTTCATTGATAACTTGCTTGCTCATGATAGCAGCTTCCTAAGCGCAATAAGGGCGATCGCAAACGCGGTTATCGACCCGAAAAGATTCAGCGCCATATAGCCTATCGCTTTCAAATTATCGCCCGCCATGAACATATGAACTGTATCACGTGAAAAAGTCGAAAATGTCGTGAACGCGCCAAGCATGCCAACTCCAAATAAAAGCCAAAGCGCCTCTTCACCCGGCCAATTACGTTCAACACCCCACGCCGTTAGAAGCCCCAGCAAGAAACTACCAACCACGTTTACGGTCAGTGTTGACCAAGCGCCGGCGACACCGCCATGCTGTGCAAGGGCTAATCCCACGCCATATCGCGCGCTCGCCCCGATGGCCCCACCAAGGGCAACAAGAAAAAATCCGTTCATTCGCCCTCTTAAACCGGGTTTTATGCCGATGGTAGGGTTAGTTTTGACAATACAGGGCTTTGCCTTGAAGGCAGAGAACCTATAACGAAAGATATATTCATTATTCTGGGAGAGTTGCGCATGGCGGAGGCCGTTACAGAGCAGAAAACCAAAGGTTTTCTCGGTTGGGTGGAGCGGACGGGGAATAGATTACCTGATCCGGTTTTCATATTCTTCTATCTGATCATCTTGTTGATCGGAATATCGGTCGTCGCGGACCTTGTGAACGTGTCGGCCCTTCACCCAACACAGCTGAATGCAGATGGGACACCTAAAGTTGAGGAAGCGGTTAGTCTGTTATCAGCGGCCAACATTCAACGCCTGTGGGTCGATATGCCGAAGACGTTCACGCACTTCCATCCACTTGGCTATGTGCTCGTCGTCATGCTCGGCGCAGGCGTTGCAGAACGCTCTGGCTTGTTTGCAAGCTCTATTCGCGGCGCTGTTCGCGGCGCGCCGAAAGTCTTGCTCACGCCGCTCGTTGCGCTTGTTGCGATGCTTTCGAACCACGCTGCAGACGCAGGCTATGTTGTTATGATCCCGCTTGCAGCGATCGTATTTGCCTCTGCAGGCCGTCACCCACTTGCGGGTATTGCCGCAGCATTTGCAGGTGTTTCAGGCGGATTTTCTGCCAATATCGCACCCGGACAACTCGACGCCCTCCTCTTCGGCATCACCGAAACGGCCTACGCATCCAGCAGCATTGATGCAGGGTGGACGATGAACATTGCCGGTAACTGGTGGTTTATCGTTGCGCTGATGTTAATTTACTTGCCCGTCATCTGGTTCGTTACAGACAAAATCATCGAACCTCGCCTCGGCAAATGGGTACCTGACGCCGATAGCGACAATCAAAGCTATGGCGACGAAGACAAACCCCTTACACCAGAACAAAAGAAAGGTCTGCGCAATGCGGGGCTGGCTTTACTGGCTGTTTGCGCCGTTTGGGCCGCAATGACATTTGGCCCAGGGACACCGCTTTTAGCTGATGGTCCCGGTACAGAAGGCGACCCTTGGTATCAGAAGGCAGGACCATTCTTCAAGTCACTCGTTGGCGGCTTCATGGTTCTCTTCCTCGCAGCAGGTTGGGCTTATGGCTCGGCAGCTGGGACAATTAAGAACCAAAAAGACCTGGTTGCCATGATGGCTGAGGCGATGAAGGATCTTGGCTACTATCTGGTTCTCGCGTTCGCTGCGGCTCACTTTGTTGCAATGTTTGGCTGGTCAAACCTGGGTCTAATCAGTGCGGTACACGGCGCTGATGCGATCCAAAATAGCGGCCTTCCACTGCCGATCGTACTCGGACTGATCGTTCTATTCTCTGCCTTGCTGAACCTATTCGTCGGATCGGCCAGTGCAAAATGGGCCCTTATGGCACCGGTACTTGTGCCAATGCTGATCCTATTGGGGATTAGCCCAGATGGCGCGACCGCGGCCTATCGTGTTGGTGATGGCGCAACGAACATTATCACGCCTCTAATGGTCTACTTCCCGCTCATTCTGATCTTTGCTCAGCGCTGGAAGAAAGATTTTGGTTTGGGAAGCCTAACCGCCATGATGATCCCATACTCAATCTGGCTGCTTATCTCCGGTGTCGCACTGATGATGCTGTGGATCTTCCTAGGCCTACCATTAGGTCCGGGCGCCCCGGCCCAGATCGCAATCCCGGGCGCTGGCTAAAGCCCGCACCTCGATAGCACTGACAAGAAATCAACCGGAACTGGCGCTTTTAGCGCCAGTTCTTTTTTGTCTGGATGCGGAAGCACAAGCCCTGCAGCATGAAGCATTAAGCGGGGGGCGCTGCGGTGCTCACCATAAATTTTGTCACCAAGTATCGGACAGCCCATCGCGGCAAGATGGGCGCGAATCTGGTGCATGCGCCCCGTCGCCGGACGCGCCTCTATCAAAGCTCTATTCTCTAATCGATTGATGACTTTCCAGTCTGTCTTAGCGCTCAAGGTCGCGCCAATTGGCTGGGGTGACCGCGTATCCAGCGGATCGGCCAACGGCACGTGCATACCTTCAGCGAAGACACGGCGACCCGATTTGTGAAGCGCCAATTGGCAAGTACCTTCATCACTATCGGGCAGAACGCCTTCAACAAGGGCGAGGTAGGTTTTCCCCACGCTGCGCTCTGCGAACGCATTGTTGAAGAACGCTGCCGCAGGCTTCGTCTTCGCCGCAACGATCAATCCAGACGTTCCAGTATCGATACGATGCACCAATTCTGGGCGCTTTCCATTAGAGCGCGCGAATGTCCAAAGTAGAAAATCTAACGAAGTCCCGCGATTGCCGCGCGTTTGAACCGCAAGTCCAGATGGTTTGTTGAAAGCGATCAGGTGATCATCCTCATAAAGAACAAACGACTGCATCTTGGCTTTGTCGTGTTCGCTAATGTGAGGGATTGGCCGATTACGCATAACGCAAACCACATAGCCAGTTCGGGGCAATACTACAAAGAAAAATGGCGGCCCCGAAGGACCGCCATCTTCATTCTTATATAACGAAAATCCTAGAAGCGGATTTTCGCGTTTACGTATGCCGTACGACCGAAGAGGTCATATGTAGACGGGAACGTGTTAGCTTGCTCAGCGTTACCACCAAGCTGAACTGATGGCTCTTCATCGAACAGGTTATCGATACCACCGCTCAAGCGGAGATTGTCGTTAATGTCCCAAGAACCGTTCAGGTTGAAGTAGTTAGCCGCGTCAAGTGATGGGCTTGTGCCATCATCCGCGTCAACCGCACCGATGTGCTCCCAACGCAGTTGCGCAGAGTATGGGCCGTCGCTCCAACCGAAAGTCGCCAAGTGCTTGTAGTCAGCAACTGGATCATCACAGAAGTTACCATACTGGCCTTTACAGCTACGAACGTCTGTCGCTGAAGAAGCTTGGAAATCCCACTTGTCGAGCACAAGACCTTGGTAGCCAACTGTAAATGCACCAGGAACGATGCTTGTTTCGAAACCGTAGTTTACGGCAATATCGATACCAGAAGTTTCAAGGAAACCAGAGTTAGCATTTGGAAGGATTGGGTTAGATTCGCCAGATGCGCCACGGTTGAGAGCTAAACAGAAAGAGTTGTTTGGATCTTGTGCTGCGTTGAACGTAGTACCGTAACACTGATCGAAGACACCTTGAGCACCACCACCGAGAACAGTGATATAGTCAGTGATTTCGATGTTGTAGTAGTCAACTGCAACAGTAAGGCCGTCAATCATGTTTGGTTCGAATACTGCACCAACTGTGAGTGTCTCTGCTTCTTCCTGTGCCAGGTTCGGGTTCACACCGTTGAACAGGCCTTCGACCTGATCGTTACGCTGCTGATAGAACGCTGGGTTGGCAGGTCCAGTTCCAGAGTCACCGATCTGAGCAGCAGGAACACCTGTCGCTGCACAAAGAGCCTGAATGCCAGAAGCAACTGGATTGTTCGTTGTTGAACAAGGGTCAGAAGCACCTGGGAAGCCATTACTTTGCGGTGTGAACAATTCACTGACGTTCGGCGCGCGAACAGCAGTGTTATAAAGTGCACGGAAGCGAAGACCATCAACAGGAGACCACTCACCACCTAGTTTGTAGGCTTCAGTCGTTCCAACTGTAGAATAATCAGAAATCCGGATCGCACCTTCTACGGCGAGAAGCTCAGCACCTGCGACACCAGACAAAATTGGTGCATAGAATTCTGCAAAGACGTCATAAACATCGAAGCCACCAGATACTGGAGGTGCAGAGTTAAAGCCTAGGAGAGCACCTTGAGCAAGCGCATCCGATGGACGGAAGTCAAACTCTTCTTCACGGTACTCAGTACCAACAGCCCAACCAATTGGTCCGCCAGGTAGTGAAACGAAGCCTTCAGTATCGCCAGTGATTGTCGCACCGAATACAGTCTGATTATACTCAGACTTGGCATTGATACCAAGCGTGATGTAATCAGCAGCTGCATCGCTGATGTTACCCTGACCGAAGATGTTCAAAGGCACGCAAGACGCGTTACCAGAAACACAAACCGGGTTTCCGTTGCCATCGTCAGTTACGTTCACAGCATCGAGGTAGCGAGTTAGAGAAACGTCACCGTTAAGATCGTTATTGTTCTGCGAACGACCCTTCTGGAAATAAACGTCATAGTCGAAACTATCAGCGATTGTGCCTGTTGCTCCAACTTGGAACTGGAACGCAAAACGGTCATCGTTAGAGATACGACCACCTGTTTCTTCCAAACGACGACCGATGAATGTCGAGACCGATCCATCACCATCTGTATCCAACTGAGCAAGTGCAGCTTGTGCAGCAGCGCTCAAGAATGGGTTATCAGTTGCTGTCGTGATCGACGTAAACGCAGGCGTTGGAGCAAGCTGCTGCGGCACTTGGTTGAATGAACCAGTAAACCGACCGTAGAGCTCCATGTCTTCCGTGATCTCATAACGCGCAAGAGTCGTTGTTGAGAACCGCTCTTGTGGGAGTTGGAGATAGTTTACAGGAGCGTAATTGTAACGGTCCGAGTTTGCACCACCATTGATCCACGGACGAATGCCGTTTGGACCCGCGAAGATAGCCTGACCAACACAACCCGTGCCGGCTGTATTAAGCGCAGTGCCTTCTGGACAGTTTGCAAGATCAGTTGCTTGACCAAGAGCTGTGAAGTCAAACGTATTGAAGCTGTGACCATCCGGAACACCAGAAGAACCACCGCCGCCTGGGATCACGCGAGCAAAATCGCGATCAGAAGCAAACACATCTTTACGATCAGTGAATGAGAAGTTTGTTGTGACGTTACCGCGACCACCGTCGAAGTTTGCGCCCCAAGTAACGTCGGCTGTAAAGTACTCTGCATCGCCGTACTCAACTGTCTGCTCATAACCAAGGTTAGCTTCAAAGCCCTCAAAGTCGTCTTTAAGGATGAAGTTAACAACACCGGCCATCGCGTCAGAACCGTAAACCGCAGAAGCACCACCAGTGATAACTTCAACGCGCTCGATCATCGCCGCTGGGATGTTGTTTAGATCGACAACACCATCAGAGCGAGAAGGAACCATACGACGACCGTCAACGAGAACGAGCGTACGAGCTGAACCTAGACCACGAAGGTTAGCTGTCGCTGTACCGTCGCCTGGGTTGTTTGAAGAACGGTCAAAGCCTGGAATAGCTTGTGGGAGGGTGTTAAGAACATCCTCTGTGTTGACCGAACCAGTTAGCTCAAATGTCTCTGAATCGACAGTGGCAATTGGGCTGTTTGAAACGAAATCCTGTTTCGCAATACGCGAACCAGTAACAATAACGGTTTCTTGTACCGCTTCATCGTCTTCTTGCGCGACAGCTGGTGCTGCCACGACCGCAAATGCTGCACCCGCAATGACGGACGAAGCGAGAAGGCGGTTTCTAAAAGTATTCCCGTTCACTATGGAACCTCCGATTGGTTACTTAATCAGGCTGAAATATAGCCATACTCGGACCCCTACTTCCGAGATGACCGCACGCTATGCGACGCGTGACATTTCCGTCAACAAAGGGCTTCATGACCAAGCTCTAATAACCAAAAAGTGTGGCCAATAGGTCTCACTTCAACCTAAGCGACAGATACAATCTCGCGAATAGCACAATGATTACAGCTATTTTCTTGCTCAATGAGCGACAATCAAGCGGCAATCGCTCCCAAAATCACTGATGTGAGGGCAAGTACAAACCCCATAATGGCCCATGTGAATAGCAGATTTAAAAGACGCCAGAACGACATAAAGAATCCAGTCTCTCCGACCACCGCTAAACTTCGCCAAACGTATAAAACTGCAAGGATTAGAAATGCCCAAGCTGTCCAAGCGCTAATGTAAAGTCCCGTCACCATGGCCACAGAGCCACCAAGATAAAGCCACGTATGAAGGTGAAGCGCGTGAATGGCGTGGTCGTAGACATAGATTTTCCGACGCCAGAAATGCAGTATCACCAAAGCTAGAATAGTGCTTGGCACTAGCAAAACGCTTAATCTTGGTGCCCACTTCTCTAGACCAAGCAGGAATATCTTTGGATTCTCAAATGCGTCAGCTGCGCGGTCGACAACGTCGGGATCAACCTGTTCTCCATCTTGATCATCAGTCAAAGCCTTTTTGATGAGCTCTCTGTCGACATTGCCGTCCGCATCAATAATTTGCGCGGCGTCGGGTGGCGCTGGCACATCAGGCCCACCTTCAGGCTGCAAAACCTCTTCCTGCTGAGATGCGGTCTCGAGCGCCCCCAGCTTCAGATCATCTAACCAAGTGGCATTTCCGATGATCGCAAATAGCACAAAGTAGAAGATGAGGCTGGCCAGCAAGAAAAGCCGAAACGGCGGAACATATCTCGCGCGCTTGCCTGAGATGTAAGCCTTCGTCAGCGCCCCGGGACGCAAAAGCAGTTTAGGCATCGTGCGTGACAAGCGCCCATCAAGCGCCAACGTGTCAGTTATAGTCTCACTGATTAGCGACCAGATAGGCCGATGGAAGCTTGCCGCAAGTTGCCCGCAATTGGTGCAGAAGCGTTGGTCAACAACAGTTCCACAGTTTAGGCACGGCCGCCCCGAAAGGTCTGCTTTTTGCTTCGTCGCGACCCCACCCAAAGAGGCGAGGCCTGCCATTTCAATCTCACTTGCCATCCTAGCCCCCAGTCTGACCTATTCTTCAGATGCAACGACCTCTGTTTCCGCACGGCAAAGCCAACGCGATCTGTGATTGTCCTGCGCATTCTCGGCCCAGCCCGTTAAGGTTGGGTCAACAAGGTTCTTGGTCACTTGATACCACATCGGCGTAATCGGTGCGTCCTCGAGCATCATTGCCTCAGCCTCAGCGAATATTTCAGCGCGCCTTATCAGGTCAAACTCTGCGCTCGCAGCTCGCAACAGCGCATCATATTCAGGATTGCTATAGCGGCCATAATTCTGCTGACCTGTTGTTGAGTCGAGCAAATAGAGAAAATTGATCGGATCATCAAAGTCCGCAACCCAAGCGCCATCCGCCACCTCAAAGTCACTCTGACGCAGGCGCGCATACAGCACCTTTGTGTCTTGCTTTAGAATTTGGGCGTTGACCCATGGGGCAATTTCATTCCAGTTGGACTGCGCAACCGGAGCGGCCTTTGGATTGTCGTCTGTAGACCTGTGAATGAACTCAAACTTGAATTCATTATCCGGACCAAAGCCCGCTTCTTCCAACAAAGTTCGCGCCATGACGAGACGTTCAGCGCGATCAAGTTTCGCCCAGCTAACTTGTGGACGCTCAACATCATAATTGGCCATCCCAGGTGGAACAAATCCATAAGCCGGGATAAAGCCAGGCGTTAGAACCTTCTCAACCAAATATTCGCGATCAAGCGCCATCGACAGCGCCTTGCGAACTCTCACGTCGTTAAACGGCTCTTTATTGGAATTGATACTCCAATATGTCGTGTTCAACTGCGGCGTAGTGCGCGCCCAGCCCGGCAAACGACGATCTAGTTCCGCTTTACGTCCGCCATCAAACGCATTGTTGATATCCAGCTCACCCGCTTCAATACGGCGCTCTACCGCAGCAGCATCCTCAAGCTCGAAATAGCTTACGCGCTCAAAACAAACGCTGTCAGCTTCATCAAAAAGCGGGTTCTTCTCAGTCACGAGCTGATCACCGGTCACCCAGTAAACAAGCTTATAGGGCCCGTTCACAACGATATTATCCGGTTGCACCCAGCTTTCACCATACTTCTCGACAGCATGCTTGGGCACCGGATAAGTTGTATAGTGCGTTAGCAGGCCAAGGAAGTATGGCGCAGGATTCTCAAGGGTAATTTCCAGCGTGTAATCATCAATGGCGCGCACGCCCAGCTCTTCCGGCTCTATCGTCCCATTATTCAACGGCTCAGCGTTTTTGATATTGTAGAGCAGTGACGAATATTGAGACGCAATGGCGGGGTCTTGAATGCGGCGCAGCGCGAACACGAAATCGTTGGCCGTCAGCGGCACACCGTCAGACCAGACTGTTTCTTTCAGGCTGAACGTCCAGACCAAACCGTCATCGCTAACCGTCCAGCTTTCAGCGACGCCCGGAATAACTTCGCCGTCCGCAGCGTGCTGCATAAGCCCGGTGAACATATCGCCGATAATAATGTTTTCCCACTGCGCTGAAGAGCGATGCGGATCCAGCGTATCAACTTTCGCGGAAATACCGCGGCGCAAGGTGAGAACATCGTCCCCACCGCTATTATTTCCGCCACAAGCAGTTACGGCGAGCGTAAGGGCAAGCGCTGCCCCCGTTAAAAGTCGATTCAAACGCATTTAATGTGTCTCCGGGCTTTCGTCTGGCCTGATGTTTTGCCACACTGTTCCAGACATTGGCGAGTTTGCATAGACCATGCTTGCCGCACATGAACGGAGACTGACCATGACTCGCGCTACCCTATTGGCATCTGCCATGCTTTTGAGCAGCCTTCCCGCTCTCGCTCAGGCACCAGCCAGCACTGATGCCGTTTACGCTTGTGCCAGCATGGACGATGATATGGCACGGCTATCCTGCTATGATGATGCTGTAGGCCGCCTAAAGGCCGCAGAAGAAGCCGGTGAAGTCACAACTATTAGCAAAGCTGAAGTCGAAGAAGTTCAGCGAGACGCTTTCGGGTTCTCACTTCCCTCTCTTCCTAAACTTGCCATGCCAAAGTTTGGCGGCGACAAAGATGAAGATGGCACGCTTCGCTCCGTTACGACCGCCGTGACCAAGGTCAAAACATCGAAAATAAATGGCCTAACGATCACCCTCGAAAATGGTCAAGTTTGGCAACAGACTGACGGTCGCAGTGTTTCCTACTCAAAACGTGAAGGCGTGAAGGAAGCAGAAGTCAAAACAGCCTCATTCGGTAGCTTCATGATGAAACTGGATGGCGGCGTGGCTTTCAGAGTGAAACGCCTGAAATAGCCCCGCTCTAGCGCCCGCGAAAAAAGCGGGCGACGCCGAATAATCCGGCCAACAACGATCCAAATCCGCCTAACACCATTGCAACTGGACTAACCGAGTTTGCGATCGCGATGGCTTGTCCAACACGAGAGACTTGCACCTCGACACGGTCCCGGAAAGTCCGAACTGGCAATGCCTCTTGGCCGGCAAGCGCAAAGAGCTCGATCACGAGGTCCTGAGACCCCGTTTGCGTCGGCGTCACTTTCCAACGCCAAACATTCTCGGTCAGGGGAGATATCCGCTGCACCGTCGGCGTGATCGGTTCAATATCAAACATCTCACCAGATAGCGTCGCCTGAACACTGGCAGAAATTTGGGCAACGCCTTCAACAATATTACCGCGTCCCGGCAGGGCATCCGCCGCGGTGTCATCGCCTGTCCCGTCAACCGCAACGGTGACCTCAAACGGGCGACCAAACTTCGCTTTGGAAGGCGTCTCGTGCGCAATTGGAACCGACCTCAAGGTTTCCATAACATCGCCTGTCGCGGTCGCCACATCGACAGTCTCTTCAGCTTTATCAAATGAAGACGAAGGCGCCATCTCAACTTTTGACAAACTTGGCTGCGGTTCAGCAACCTCCAAGCTTGGCTCAACAACGGCCGCCTCAACTGGGGCAGCAACGACCGGATCGCTCTTTAAAAACTGCGAACCACCAAAAATGAGTGCGCCAAGCCCTGCAAGCAAAAGTATAATTGAAATCAACCGAAACATATCTACCCCTCCATCACGTGGTTCAACCTAGATCAGATTGAACGCAAACTGAACAAGTAATCCAGACCGATTTAAGGCGGACATGTTCATTCTCCGTCGCTCTCACCGCGCGGCGCGAACCTTCCAAGCGGGTCTAGCGCCCGGCGAGCCTTTTCGACAGAGGTATCCCGCTCCGGCGGACTGATAATCTCCGGCGCATCTTGCTGCTGCATATATAGCGTACGGCTCGGGAAGGCGAAGCCCGTCCCGGCCTTCTCGATAATCTCAAAAACGGCAACCGCCATCTCTTCCTTAATCGCCAGCCACTCGCCCCAATTGGTCGTCTTAGTGAACGTGTAGATTAGAAAGTCGATTGAGCTTTCATTGAACGAATCCACCCGCACAAACAACGCCGTTTCGGGCGGCTTTGCGAAACGCTCATCACGCCACAGCCACGCTTCAATTTCGTCTCTGATGTATTTTAGCTGCTCGACGGTCGTGCGATACTCGACGCCCACGACCCACTTAATCCGGCGGTGCGTCATACGCGAGAAGTTCGTGACTGCATTATCGGCAAGCTTAGCGTTCGGAACAAATACCGGGCTTTTATCGAAGCGCCGCACAAGCGTAGATCTGAAATTGATCTTCTCGACCGTTCCCTCAACAAGCCCATCAACCTTGATCCACTCCCCCGGAACGAAACGCTTCTCGGCTAGGATTAAAATACCTGCGATCAGGTTCTTAAACAGATCCTGCGCAGCAAGACCGATTGCGATGCCGAAAACACCTAAACTGGCGATAAGCGGCGCAACCGGAATACCCCAAATCTCTGCCACCGCACCAAACCCGAGTACGATCAGAACGAATTGAACGGCACGCACCATCCAATCAACGATCGTGGCTGATAGGGTCCGCTTGAGCCCTTTGAACATAAACTCAAACGCGTTGACCGCACGCGACAGCGTCCAAAAGACAGCCAAAGCGATAACCGATTGCAGGACTTTTTCAGCCACCAGCGCCGCATCGCCTTCAATGTGCACAACTCGCAAAGCGATAAACGCCCCAATAATAACCGGCACAATTTTCAGCGGGACCGCGACCGCCTCAACCAGCGCATCGTCAAACGAGTTGCTCGACTTATCAGCAAGCTTCGCCAAACCGCGCACAACAGTCCGCGCGAAAATTCCGCGCACAAAAATTGAGAAAAGCAAAATGACGAGAGCAAGCGTAATCTCACCATATGTCAGGCCAAATGCCCCGCGCGAAAACAAGTCGCGTAGATACTCAAAGACGTCGGTCACGATTTCCATTTTGGCCTCTTAGACTGCACGTTCTTTGGTTGCTGTGAAACGTAGATCAGGGTTCTTTTCCTGCGCATAGCCTACATCCCAAGCATTCTTTGCGAGATAAACAGGGGCGCCGTCCAGATCAGTTCCAGACGCAGACTTATTCTTATCCAAAAACGCCGCTAGCTTTGCTTCATCACCCGCGATCCAGCGCGCAACATTGTATGGTGCAGCCTCGAAAACGACGTCAAGATTGTACTCAGTCACCATCCGCTCAGCCATAACTTCAATCTGCAGCGCACCAACCGCGCCAACGATCATGTCCGACCCAATCGCCGGAATGAATAATTGCGTGACGCCCTCCTCTGACAAGCTCTCTAGCGCTTTGCGCAAATGCTTAGCTTTCATCGGATCTTTCGGTCTCGCCCGGCGCAGAATCTCCGGCGCAAAGTTCGGGATGCCAGCAAACTTGATATCGCCTGTTTCAGACAGGCTATCACCAACGCGTAATTGCCCATGGTTCGGTACGCCGATCACGTCACCTGCATAGGCGGTTTCGGCAATCTCGCGGTCCTGGGCAAGGAACATCATTGGATTGTGAATGTTCAACTGTTTACCAGCAACAGTTTTGAGCTTCATGCCACGCTTAAACTCACCAGAGCAAAGCCGCAGAAACGCAACACGGTCACGGTGATTGGGGTCCATGTTCGCTTGGATTTTAAACACAAAACCGGAAACGCCCTTATCGTCACGCGCAATCACATGCTCAGCGTCTTTCTTATGGCAAGACTGTGGGCGCGGCGGCGGCGCAAACTCTTCAAGCGTCGCCAGCAATTCGCCAACGCCGAAGTGGCGCAAAGCCGTACCAAAAACGATCGGCGTCATATGCCCCTCAAGGAACGATTGCCTATCCATTTTGGGCAGCATCTCACGGGCCATCTCACTGCCCTCGTCCAATTCGTCCAATGCCCCGGGATCCACATCTGCGCGAACATCTTCAAGCGCGACACGCGCTGATGTTCCGGGCGTTAGCCCCTCTGTCGCCGTTCGCTTTGAATAGTGCAAAAACTCACCCGTGCGCATATCAATCATGCCGCCAAAGCGTTGCCCCGAACCTGCGGGCCAGTAGAGCGGCGCCGTATCAAGCTGAAGCTGCTCTTGAATCTGATCTAGCAATTCGAGTGGGTCCAGACCCTCACGGTCCAACTTGTTGATAAAGGTGACGATCGGAATGTCGCGCATTCGGCAAACTTCGAACAATTTCAAGGTCTGCGGCTCGATACCTTTCGCGGCATCTAAGACCATAATCGCACAGTCAGCTGCGGTCAGCGTACGATACGTATCCTCAGAGAAATCCTCGTGACCAGGTGTATCCAGAAGGTTGTAGACATTACCATTATACTCAAACGTCATCACCGACGCACTCACCGAAATACCGCGATCACGCTCGATCTTCATCCAGTCAGATGTCGTCCGGCGACGCTCACCACGCGCAGCAACCTCACCCGCAGCCCGAATAGCACCACCAGCAAGCAGCAGGTTCTCGGTCAGCGTAGTTTTACCAGCATCCGGGTGAGAAATAATCGCGAAAGTCCGGCGACGGCCAGCTTCCTCAGAAAGGGACAAGGACATGAAAAGTGCTCTTTGAAACTTGATCGCTGGCGTTAAACGAAATCGCCCCTGCCAGCAACGGGGCAGAAGACGCTAAGCTGTTTGCAACCTTCGTCCCGCTTCGTCATTGGCCGCGCCGCGCTGATACGTTTCCAGAACCATCGGTGGAAGGTCCCGCAAGCGTGGCTCAAGCTTCCCGCTCGCCGTTGGCTTCAAAGTCAGGTTGTTAGCGCCAGTTTTCGAAATGATGAGCGCCGCAACATCCAGCACAATATCCTGATCAATATTACGCAATGCGCCGACATATTCGGCCGTGAAATCGATCGCTTCTTGTGCTCGCAAAACTCTTGGGTCACCGCAGCCCATCGTACGCCACCTCTGCAGCAGGCGCGCCTCTGGCGAGGCAAGTTCTACAATATGGTCATTCAACAAAAACAGCATGAGAGACACCTTTGACGGGTCCATGTCGATGATAACTAGTTAACGAAACATTACCGAGCTAGATTATGACACATATTCAACAGGTTCAGTCAGAAAGTGACGCTTCTCCCTGTCTTCTATTTCAACCACCCACAGGTCGCTGTCGCGTGACCTAGCTTTGTTTACATATTCATCGATCTCAACTTCATCAGGACCAACCCCTTGCGCGGCTAGGTCCACGAATACACGCTGACCCTCCATGTTGGTGCGCGGCGCAAAGACCACGGCCTCACCCCGCAAATCGGAAACCTTGATCAACACATCCCCGCGAGACGCATCGCCTTTCTGCAGAATAAACGCAGCACTTCCTGCCACCTGCACGCGTCGCACAAGCGCATCAACCCATAGGGATGTTGGTAGTCGTTCTTCAAACAAGAGGGGTTGTTTCCTTTTCGGCACGCACCTTGCAGCGCGAAGATAGAGTTAAGACCTTAATAACCATAACGGACCGCCTTCGCCATGGATACGCCAGAAAGCCTAATCGCCGCCCCGCTTGCTGTAAGCATCTTCTTTGGCGCGCAAGCGATTTTAAGAGGCCGGCAAAGTGGTGAAACAATTTCCGTAAATGTCCCTGAACTCGCATCAGCAGTACCGGTCGAACCGTTATTCCTATTGGCGACGCTTGCTACACTGCTTGTCACTGGCGGTATTCTTGTCGCGGTAGAGATGAGAGCGGAAGATAGAGACCGCAAGGGTACGGCCTGACTATTCCGCCGCGCGGTCAAGCTCAACGCTTGCGGCTGGCAAGCTGACTTTCACTAATGTGCCTTGGCCCGGCGCTGTCCTAATACGGACCGAGCCACCATGCATTTCAGCCAAAACTTTGACCATCGCCAACCCTAGGCCAGTGCCTGCTCGTCCGCGCGCATTCGCACCCTGCTCAAACGGCGTTGCGATGCGCGCTAGGTCGTCCGCGCTCATACCAGCGCCCTGATCCGCCACCTCAATAACGGCCGTTGTACCTTCCATATCGGACCGAAGCGTCACGACACCATCGCGCTTTGAGTACTTAATCGCGTTGGAAACAAGATTGTCCCAAATCCGCTGTATCGCACGTGAATCGGCCATTGCCAGCACTTCGCGATCACCGACAAAGCTCAGTGATACACCTTCTCGATCCGCGACCGCTTGTGATTGACGCATAACCGCCTCACCGCTTGCCGCAATATCCATAGGCGCAACATCGATGTCGTACGTTCCTGCCTCGGATTTGGCGAACCCCAACATATCTTCGACAAGCCGCAACAAGGTCTCAGCACTCTCACGGATAAGCCCGGGATAATCGCGATAAACCTCAGGCATTGGGCCGCGAATCTCCGCATCCATAATGTCTGAAAACCCAATCACCGCATTCAACGGGCTCTTTAGATCATGACCAAGCCCAGCGAAAAAATCAGTACGCGCCTTGAGCTTCTCTTCACCGGGCGACGCAAATTCTGCGTCAGGCGCGATAATATAGAGCGTTCCATCTTCCTGCGCGCCACAAAAGACGCGAACCGTCTGGCCGCCGGATAGCGTGCGCAAACCATCCCGCATGATAGTGCCCTGCGCATCAATCAGCACCTCGTCAGCTAGCCGACCGGGCTTCAAACCCGCAAGAAGGTTTCTGTTCCCGTGCGCAGAACGAATACGTCCCAACGGGGTAACGACAATCGAAAGAACGGGTGCCTCGCCGATATCGCCAACCGGTGCCTCAACAATCGGCGTTTTGACTGAGCGACTGAGCAACTTCCAAACCAGAATCAAAAGAGCGCACCCAATCAGCGCTAAGGCAATCATACCAACGCCGCGCCCAATTTCACCGCCGCTCCACCACGCCACACCGCCGCCGAACGCAGCGAGCAACATGCCGACGCCGAGCATCAGGTATCTTACTGATTTATTTGCAGATGAATTCGACATATTAACGGATCAGTGAGTTTTGTTAGGCATTTTGGGCCCATCGGAAATATTAAATTATCGGTTAGAAACCGTGTTTCAACAGATGCTAGCCTTTGCGTTAAGCAAAAGATAGGCCAGTGTCGGGTCTGTAGAGTGAGGGAGCCACACCATGACTATCAAGACTTTTACCACCGCTATCGCCGCGGTCGCAGGATTAACCCTGCAAGCCGCCGCGCAACTTGTTACGCCGGCCCCTCAACCTGTCGCGGCGACACCGCAGAATGACCCACTCGCTCGCGCCGCCGCCCTTTATGCGACGTATCATGGCGAAGTGACGGACGTGAAAACATCTGGCTTCTCAAGCGCTCGCGATATCGACAAATCTCTCACCAATCTTGGTGGACACAATCCTGAAAAGCTCACTCAAGGTTGGATGGCATACTCAGCTCTCGTTGCCGCTCAAAACCCTGAATTCCGCGCTGCGGTTCGTGACATCGAAGGCTATTATGGCCGCGAAGTCCTGATGACCGGACTAAAAAACGATGTCCGCTATGCCCGCTCTCTCAACGGTGGCAACAGCGCCGTCACACAATCTCTAACCGCCGTTAGCGCCGATAGCCGCCGCCTGATTGGCGCTGCAGCTTATGTTAAAGAGCAAGCTTACAGCCTTCAGGGCGCAGGCTGGGCCAAAGGTAAAGTCGGCAACTCAAGCGCTAAAGCGTCTGGCCTAACAGCCTCAACCCGGGCCGGCATTCCCGCTCGCGGTGAACTGGTAACGGCGCTTCATTCTCCTGAGATGAATAGCGTCTTCACGCAAGCAGGCCAAACTGGCGCGCCGTCCATCTGGGAAAGCGTATCAGGTGCGGCCAGCACAATTCGGATACCAACTTCGGTTTCACGCTTCGGTCAGGCTCGCCGCATTGCTTATGGCAAAGAGCCGATCGCTGACCGCATCACAACACTCGCAGCGTACCGCATCATCAATGCGGACCCAAGCGCAGCAGGCTCAATGCGCATGGCGATGAGCGAACGCGAAACAACTGGCTGCCTCAACATGGCAAACCTCAACCTACAGCAGTGCGTCGCTGCGGCTCACAAACATTATGAAGTCCCATTCTGCATCGGTGAGCATGCTCTCTCAGATGTCGGCAAGTGCATTGGCAAGGTCACCCAGTAAGACCTTTCCTTACAATCGAAACAGCAAAACCCTCGGCACTGATGCCGGGGGTTTTCTTTTTGTGCAAGAACCACCAAATAGCAGGCATGAACGTACAAGAACGCGCCACAGAAATTGAAGAAGAATTCGACTTCCTGGATGACTGGGAGGTGCGATATGCTCACATCATCGATTTGGGCAAATCAAACCCGCCTCTACTTCCTGAAGAACGGAACGAAATAACAAAAGTCAGAGGATGCGCCTCTCAGGTGTGGATGGTGATCTCGCCCGAGGATGGCGACCGATTGAACATTCGCGCCGAAAGTGATGCAATGATCGTTTCGGGCTTGGTCGTCCTTCTGACGCGCCTATTCTCTGGCGCAACTCGTGCAGACATCAAAGCCTTCGACACATCGGCATTCTTTGAACGCATTGGCGTTACGGGCACATTGAGCGCTCAACGCTCCAACGGCTTGGCATCGATGCTTATGCGCATCAAACAAACCGCCTCTGCGCCCGCTCCGGCCGCTCCGGCCGCTCCGGCCGCTCCGGCCGCTTAACGTCGCAATCGTATAGATCTGCAAGTTCAACCAGAACAATTCGCGCAGTGGTCTCGGCATGCGCAATCGGCATGGAAAATAAACGTCCCGCAGCATGCCGCGTCACCCGATCAACGACCAATACACGCAAAAATCTCTGCTTAAATGCGCCGAGGTTTTCGCTTACGCGTGCCAGCCTCTCTGATGCGCGTGCAGCATTCTGGGTTGCGCCATAGTGATCGCGGGGCTTACCCCCCTCAATCCGGACACCAGCAGATATCGCCGACCAGTTCATCCCTGAAGCGCCGCCAGTTAAACTGCGCTCGATATCTTCAGCATAATCAATCGCGGCTTGAGCTATCCGCCGTTGCTGTCTCTCATCCTCAATCTCAGCAACCAAACGATCTAGCAGCGCCGCACCGCTGTGCTTTTGTTCGCTAACAACCAGAATAGCTCCCGCTGAGGGCGAAACAGCCGCGACCACGTCAAACCCACCACTCCATATCAGTTTTTGGGGTTCACCACTTCCCAACTGTTTGAGCTTTCCACTAACCCGAAGAGCTTCGACCTCACTCAAATCAAGCACACCGATTGCCCTCCCGCGCAGGTCATGCTGTCGCCAAACGCCCCAATCACGCCCCCTAATCTGAGCGATGTAGCCACCATTCTGCAATGCTCTGAGCAATCGTTGCTTCATGCCGCTAGCTTGCTGAGCGGCGCTACAGTTACGAGCCCCTGCTCCAGCGTTTCCATCCAAGCATCGAATGCTGGATCATCTCGCTTATCTTCAACCTGACGGCATGCATGCGCGACTGTTGAGCGATCTCGCCCGAACGCCGATGCGACACGGGCCAAACTCATGCCAAAACCAACATGCGCCAGATACATTGAGACATGTCTCGCTTTAGCGATATCATGAGCGCCTCGCCCGGTTTCCAAAATATGTTCCGGTCGAATATCTAGCGCATATCCGACGAGACCTGCTGCGAGGTGCGCACCATTCCGATCGTTTCTATGCTTCAAAGCCACCATGCGATTATCCTTCCGCCCAAGATGAACCTAACGATATCATCACGGAGCAGAGTGTAGGATTATTTTCCTATCTCACAAGTTATACCTAAATGAAATCAGGCCGCTATGTTGCGAACAATTGTGGAAAATGGGTTGTCTATTTTATTTTGAAACGTTTCAACGCCGCGACTCTTGGGGAGTATTGTGTCGTGGCACAATATTAAAACACCTGTTGCCGCACTCCGCAGCGGCAGTCGAAGCCAAGCGTGCTTATCTTTGTGTCGTTCAATTAGGCCGCCAACGGGACGTCCGCGCTCCAGCGCGCTTGAAAGCCCAAGAGACCACATATCGCTCAATGACTGATCAAGGTCAGACAGGAACCTGCCGCGCATTTCTTTGCCAAGGATGGATCTAAGGCCTGAGCCAGCCAACCGAAACTTCACCTGCCCCGTTTCCGCAACCTCTACGATAGACAGCGAAGCTAGGTGGCTGCGCAGCGCGCCTGGATCAATATCCTCGCGCCGCGGCAACGCAAAACCAGATTGGCTATCATACCAATGCTTGATGAGATCGGACTGAGCACTGGTCAGGCCAGAGAAAGAATTTGACTCGAGTAACATAGCCACCCCCGTGGTGATTCGACGAATCACTACTGGCTCAGTTTGATTCGGGGATCAAGAGTCAACGCAGTAAAAAATTAACCAAGACTAACAAATACCTTCATTCCGCATTCGAAATGAAAGTATTTGTTTCGATATCGATCTATTTAGCGCCTTTGCCAAGGCCCATTTCTTTAGCAAGCTGCGACCTACGCTTAGCATAGCTTGGTGCAACCATTGGATAGTCGCACGGCAAGCCCCATTTTTCGCGGTACTCTGCCGGGGTCATATTATACTTCGAACGCAAGTGACGCTTCAACGATTTGAACTTCTTACCGTCTTCAAGACAGATCAGAAACTCATCCGTGATTGACTTCTTAACAGGTACGGCAGGCTTCAGCGCTTCACCGCCCATACTTCCAGAATCCAATGCGACAAGCGTACCGTGGATCTCGCGTATTAGCGAAGAAAGCTCCGCACTCTGGACTGGGTTCTTGCTTACATAAGCGGCAACAATCTCTGTCGCCAGCCCGATAGCTTCTACATTGCTTAGTGATTTACTTGCATCTTCATGCGTCAATTCATTCATTATTCTACCCCTTATTACAGGAGCACTAAATAATTTTCAAAAACAAGGTCGTAAATGATAAATAGCACATGAACTACAGTAGCGTCGCACTGCCAAACTACGTTGACAGGCGCAAACTGTAATAAGTGTTACACAAAGAAAGGCGTGTGGCTCTTGAAACACTTTTTAGTGTATTCGCAAGACTTAGCGCGCAATCAACACAACCAACATTACGACCCCAAGAAGAACTGCCGACCACATCGCCATACTGCTTGTGAGACCGCCTCTAGCAAGTCTACCTTGCGGACTGAACACGCCCTCAAGGCGGTCAAATGCTTTGCCACTGATACCTCCGGCAACGCCAGTCATTGTCGGACCAACTTTACCCCAAACTGTGCCGCACCATTTCGCTAAGCCGTAGCCAGGCTTGCGATACAGCCAGTCAGTATCGAGAATAGTTCCAGGCCTCTCTGGTGGATAAAGACCAAACCGCTTGAGCAACATGAAGGCGAGAACCGCCAGCATAAGTAGCTGCATCTGGGTCAGAATGTGATCGAACGTATAAGGCTCGTAAACTTTGATCTCTTTGCCAGAAGCCAAACAGACATCGGCTGGCGCCGTCGCCGTACATGGCAACATGTCATATAGCCAGTTATACCCGAACCCCGGAACGAAGGCCGGAAGCGCGATTGCGATACAGATAAACGAAGCAATCCCCATCGCGAGCAACATGTTAAACGGTGCTTCTTTGACCCGCTTACCGCTATCATGGCCGAAGAACGTGAAGTACGGGATCTTGATCCCTGAATGCTCTAGCACACCGGCAGACGCAAACAGCAACATTGCCCACACGATCACATAACCCTCTGTCGCCACAGCGCTCATAGTCATCGACTTGGCAACAAAGCCTGAGAAGAGTGGGAAGGCCGAGATCGAAACAGCACCGATAATACAGAACAAGGTCGTCCACGGCATAGACTTATACAAGCCGCCCAGCTCACTCGCCTTGGCCGTACCGACGCGGTACAGCACAGCACCGACGCTCATAAACAACAAGCCTTTATAGATAATGTGCGCGAACGCATGCGCCGCCGCGCCATTGATTGCCAACGGCGTTCCAATCCCGATCGCACAAATCATAAAGCCAAGCTGGTTGTTGAGCGAGTAGGATAAGACCTTCCGCAAATCGTTTTCGATAACAGCGAAAAAGACTGGGAACACGGTCATAAATGCACCGATCCAGATCAGAATCTCGAAGCCTGGGAACATGCGCGCAAACGCATAGACTGCAAGCTTGGTCGTAAAGGCTGACAATACAACAGCGCCCACAACAGTCGCTTTTGGATACGCGTCCTGCAACCAGTTATGCAGGAACGGGAATGCCGCTTTGATTGCGAACGCCGCAAAGATAAACTTGGCCCCCGGATCATCAAACGATGTGAACGACCCCAGCGTATCGAGTGTGAGCGTGCCATTGGCCTTGTATACATACGCCAAGCCGTCGAGCAGCAATACACCCGACAGAACCTGAATGCCGAGATAGCGCATCGACGCCTGATAGGCCGCCTTCGTCCCTGCTCTAAGAATAAGAAATACTGAGCTAACTGCCGTGATTTCCCAGAAGATAAACAAGGTCATCAAATCGCCGGCAAACGTCGCCGCAACTGCAGCGCCAGCATAGGCGAGCGCCATGCCATCCTGCAATCGATCATCGGTATGAAGCGCATAGATCGCGTTCAAAAACGACGCGATCAAAAACGCCAAACCAAAGATAAAATTCAGACTGTCGACCTTATAAAGTATCAGGTCGATACCCATCACATTGGCCACTGCCAAGCTTGTACCGCGGTCGGCCAGCGCCAGCATGATCACGCCAATAACCGGTGTTGCCACCATCATGGCCTGACGCACGCGCTGAACCGGAACCAAGCATCCAATAAAGCCAACAACAATCAGCAATAGGCCCGGATTAATTTGAGAGAGAAGACTCGTCATTGCTTGTCCTCCACATCATTCGGCACTGTATCGGCTTCGCCATAATAATCTTCGCTTCGACGCAGGAGCTTACCGAGTGGCCAACCTGATAGAACGGCCAAAGCAAAAGCACCAAAACCCCAGAGTGCATAGAACCCTGTCGCTTCGGCAAAGTGCAGATATTCATGGCGGTGATGGAAAACATCAACTGCAAACAAGCCGACACAAACGACAATGACCAGAACCAGCAAAGCCAGAGGCGTGCGTTTATTCTCAACCCAACCGAATAGGATCTTGGACACAGGATGCATGTCATCCGCGCCATGGTTTATCTCGGTAGAGTCGGCTTCATTTTTGATGAAACGACCGTTAGCGTCACGTTCTGTAGGTGTGGTCATGGATTGCCTCCAGCCATATAAATTTCTACTGGGCGCTCACCTGTTGCGGGCTCCAGAAACTTCGATATCGGGCCGACAGCGAAGAACATGATGAAACAAAGGGCTGCCGTGAAACATGGCGCTGCGACCGTTAACATCGGGGCGCCGCCTGGTCGCTTGAATGGTACAGGCTCAGGCGAATCCGGCGGCGGCATCAATGCGAGAATTGAGATCGGCAATAGATATGCGATATTCAGGATCGACGAAACGATCAGAATGATCGGAACATATTCGATGTTCGCATCAATCGCGCCCTGCATAAGCTCATATTTAGGCCAGTCACCGGCGAATGGCGGGATACCAATAATCGACAGCGAAGCAACAAAGAATGCGATGAATATGAACGGCATCTTCCGCCCCAAACCACGCATGTCAGAAATATTCTGCGCACCCGTTGCGACATAGATTGCACCAGCGCACATGAAGAGCGTAATCTTGCCCACCGCATGGGCTGCGATCTGCATAGACCCACCCAGGAAACCAGCCGCGTCCGCAAGCATCGCGCCGCAAGTGATATAGGCAAGCTGAGCGACAGTGGAGTACGCCAACCTTGCCTTCAAATTATCCTTGGTCATCGCGACAAGTGACGCCACGATTATCGTGAAACACGCAACACCGAGAATGAATTCTCGCGACGGCGTTGCATTCAATATCTCTTCGCCAAAGATATAGATAGACACCTTGAGGATCGTAAACACACCCGCTTTGACAACCGCCACGGCATGCAACAATGCCGAAACCGGCGTGGGGGCCACCATCGCGTTAGGTAACCAAAAATGGAATGGCATAAGCGCCGCTTTACCAACCCCAAAGACGAAAAGTAGCAGCAATGCGCTTGTAATAACCGGGGTTAAGCCCTCAGCCTGCTGAAGCAATCCACCCGGAACGAAGTCCAAACTACCCGCCAATTGGCCTGTCCAAATAATCGCGACAAGAAGAAAACCGATAGAGGTGCCGAGCAGCGTCATCAGGTAAATGCGTGCACCGCGCTGAGCCTTCGCATCGCCCTTATGAGCGACCAGCGGATAGGTCGACAGCGTCAAAATCTCGTAGAAGACAAATAGCGTGAACAGGTTACCCGCGAAAGCAACGCCTATGGCGCCGAATAGGGCCAGCGCAAAGCACATGTAGAAACGCGTCTGATTGCGCTCGCGATTGCCGCGCATATAGCCAATCGAATAGAAGCTATTGACGATCCAAAGCCCGCTCGCAACCAAAGCAAACAAAGCTCCAAGGGGCTCCACTTTGAACGCAAATTCCAGCCCCGGCATGGCTTGGCCCACACGGAGCTCAGGCGCATTGCCATTTGAAACCATGACGGCAACGATAATCACGACAATAAATAATGCTGCCGACCCAACCAATGTTACGCCTTCGCGTAAGTCAGGTACACGGCCCGCCAGCCAGATGCCGAAACAAATGACCAGTGGCAGCACTAGGGCCGCAATTATTGCAACTTCGCCGCTCATCGGGCACCTCCGATAAACAAGGACGCGGCAGCGTCATCTGCCAATCCAGCAACAAACCCGCCCTGTACACCAATCCAGATATTCGCAAGCGCGAGTATCCACAGCGGGATCAAGATCAGCAGAGGTGCTTCTTTACGCTTCTTATTGGGGTTTATCGGTGCGCGGAAGAACACCGCCTCCAATATCCGCCCCATATAGATAACTGCGAGCAGGCTAGAGAACATCACAACCGCAACGCCCCACCACCAACCATTTTCAAACAGAGCCGTCCCTAGCGCCACTTTAGACTGGAAACCTGCTGTGAGCGGAACACCAATCAGAGACACCGCCGCGATTGCAAACGCTGTCATCGTCCAAGGCGCAGAACGCCCTAGCCCACGGAAATCGTTCAACGTTGTGCCTTTATAAGTCAGCACAACACCAGCAAGTGCCATGAAGAGCGCACCCTTGATCACCGCATGATTGACCAAGTGGAAAAGCCCGGCTGAGACGCCAGCTGCTGTTCCAATTGAAATACCAAGCAGCATGTACCCCACCTGAGCTACAGAGGAATATGCCAGCGTTCTGCGAACATCGGTTTGGAACACGGCTTGGAATGAACACGCAACCATGGCCGCGATACCCATCGGCATCAATATCCAGACCAAGGTTGAACCTTCAAACGAAAACTCAAGCCCGAATACAGTGAACAAGAACCGGACGAGTGCATATAGCGCAACCTTGGTTGCTGTCGCTGCAAGGAACATCGTCACAAAGCTAGGGCTATAGGCGTAAGCGTTCGGCAGCCATTGATGCAACGGGAACATTGCAGCTTTCAGGCCCAACCCAACAAGAATAAACGCATAACCCGCCAGAACGGCCTTGTTATTCTGGGCATCTTGAAGCCGCTCGGCTAATTCAGCCATGTTTAGCGTACCCGTTGCGGCATAAAGAAACCCAACGCCAACAACAAAGAATGAGGCACCGATTGTGCCCATCATCAGATAGTTTGCCGAAGCAGGCAGCGCGCGGCGATCTCTCGTCGCGCCCAAAGCGACAAGCACGTAGGTCGAGATTGAAGAAATCTCTAGGAAGACAAACAGGTTAAACGCGTCCCCGGTCGCCGCGACACCGCAAAGCCCCAAGAAACAGACCAAATAGGCCGACATAAACATCGCGCGTTTCGCTTCGCGAATTTCCGCTTTGATACTCGGCCAACCGAATATCGTCGCCAAAAACCCGATTGTCGTCACAAGCAGCAAAATCATGGAATTCAACGCATCAATACGGAACTCGATGCCCGCATCAGGCAGCCAACCACCCATCGCGTATGAGATAACTGCCCCGCCCTCAACAGAGCGAACCTGCGCGAGCATGACAATTGCCATGACCAACGAGAACCCAGTCGCAAAAATGCTGATCAACCAAGCAAGGCGGCCATTCGGCATCATTGCAGCCAGCGGCGCAAGGATAAGTGGCACGCCAATCAGCAAAGCGGGCGCGTGTGCCGCAATATCTGCAGGCACGAGTGATGTAATAAACTCAATCATACTGTACCATTCGCGGCTTGAGTTTCTTCTGCTTCGTCAGCGGCTTCGGCAATCGCAACATCAAGATCCATCTCGCGGATTTCGTCAGTTTCAACAGTGCCATACGCTTCACGAATTCGAACAATTGTTGCCAAGCCAACAGCCAGCGTCGCGACGCCAACCACAATTGCGGTGAGCATCAAAACGTGCGGCAATGGATTTGAATACACATTCTCAAGTCCGCCGCTGGTATAAGCATGCGCGCTATCATAAGCGCTTGCAGAGGCATCTGCCGCGTGATCGCCGCCGTGGCTTTCTTCACCATAGCCTTTGGCTTTTTTCCAGTCCGCCCCAAACAGGATTGGCGCCGTACCACCATCAACGCGAGAAAGAGAGACATAAAACAAAACGATAGATGTTTGGAAAAGTCCCAATCCAATCAATCGCTTAATCAGGTTTGTTGCGGCAAAACAAATATATAGGCCAATCATCATCAACCCGATGATCGCCCAATAGTTTCCGCGCTCTAGAATGAACTCTAGCATCGTTTACCAGTCCTCATCCCGTATTTCACTGACCCGGCCAGCGAAGGCGTAATAGATCGCAACCATGGACCCGGCCACTGCGGCCAGAACGCCAAGCTCGATAACAATGATACCGACATGCTGCCCCAAATGACCGCCCGGTGCTTCACGGAACAGGGCGTCATAATACAGGAAATTGCCGCCCATCGCCAACGCCCAGAACCCAACTGCTGCGTACAAGAACAGACCGAAGGCCGCGACTGTCCGCGCAAAGCCCGGTGTGATGGCGCGCATGCAAGGTGCAATTCCGAAAATCAAAGAATACAAAATAATCGCCACAGCCAGAATAACACCAGCTTGGAAACCGCCGCCCGGACTATACTCGCCGTGGAAGTGAACAAAAAAGCCAAAGACCGAGATGATCGGAATAAGTGCTTTCGCGACAACGCGAAGGATGACGTGATGGTCGCCGTTCATCTACTCGCCCTCCCCTTCTTTCGTTTTCGGCTCAGCACGATCCTCGCGGCGCACAGTGGCGCCCAATGAACGCTCCCCGAAGCCCAGCAAAAGCACAACTGCCAAGCCCGCGCTGAAGACAACGGCAACCTCACCCAGCGTATCAAAACCACGATAGCTGCCCAAAACCGATGTCACGACGTTTGGAATAGCAATTTCGGTTTTGCTGCGCTCAATATATTCCATACCAACGCCAGTATTTGCCGCGGACATGGCGTCGCCAAAGCCTGGCAAGTCAATTGTCGCGTAAATCAAGACAGCGCCCGTCGCGACAACAACCAATAAAGGCAAAATCTTCATCGCGCCTTTCTCTGCTTTCGCCGTACGAGACGTTAGAACCATTGCCGCAAGAAACAGCGCGGTCGAAATG
The DNA here is from genome assembly GCA_029238175.1 of Henriciella sp. Taxonomy (GTDB): domain Bacteria; phylum Pseudomonadota; class Alphaproteobacteria; order Caulobacterales; family Hyphomonadaceae; genus Henriciella. The sequence continues at coordinate 49,042 of JAQWGO010000104.1, forward strand.
CCTGCGCCGACAGCCGCTTCGGTGAACGCAACATCGACAGCATCCAAAGCAACAAACCATGTCGCAGAGATCAAGGAATAAATCCCCGAAAGCATAACAATCGCGAACAGACTACGCAGACGCGCGATCGCAATCGCCACAATGAACAATATTCCGAGCAGCGTGACGTTCAGCAACTCAATCGCAAAATTAGCGCCTTCAAATCCGGTCATGAGGCATCTCCCTCATCTTCACCGCGGCCTTGGCGACCAATCAAAGGCTCCAATCCGGCGGTGTGTGCAGCATTCGCAATCGCGTGCGATGCAGTCGGCCCGGTTAAAAAGATAAACAACCAGATCGCGACCAGTTTTGCCATCACAACCCAGCTTGGCGCGAGCAATCCCATACCGATAACCGCAAGCGTAACCGCCGCGGTATCCGTAACACTGGCAGCATGCAGACGCGTATAAAAGTCTGGAAACCTCAAAACGCCGACTGTACCGATAATTGCCAGCAAAGAGCCAACAAGCAGCAAAAACGCTCCAAGTCCCGGCCTTACGGCATCAATAAATGATAGCAATTCAGTCATTTCGGGCCTCCACTCGGGCGGCGCGTCAGTGACACTTGGAAAGAGCGGTAACGGAAGAATTTCAAAATCGCGATCGTCGCAACAAAATTGATCAACGCATACAAGACCGAGATATCAAGAAAGTCCGGACGTCCAGTCAAAAACCCAATCACGCCAAGCAACAGCACGATCTTGGTTCCGATAGAATTCACCGCCAGAACACGGTCATAAAGAGTTGGGCCCTTCAAGGCGCGGATCAGCATCAAGCCAATCGCAACCACGAAAGCCAGCGCAGCTGCACCGATCATGCTTTTGATCTCCCATCAGAGGCCAGTCGTGACCGGCGGTCCATCTCATCAAAAGCGCCCGGGCCAGCCTCCTCTTCGTACAAGGCATGTACAAGAATTTTGTCGCCCTCGACGGCTACGCTGACTGTACCCGGCGTGAGTGTGATGGAATTTGCGAACACTGTTTTCGCAAGATCGCTTTCACAAACCGTTTTCACTTTGACCAAAGCCGGATTGATATCCAAGTTTGAGCGAAGGCAGGCTTTAATAACAATCCAGTTGGCTTTGAATATCTCAACAACGAGCCACGCCCAGTATGCTGCCAACTGAGGCAGGCGCGCATAAGGCGAGCTTTCACGATCAAGAATATCAAATCGATAGGCCAGTATCGCCGACAAAATCACGGATACTGCGCCAAACGCTAAGATCAAAGGTTTGGTCATGCCTGACAGCCCAAACCATATGGCCGCCAAACTACCTAACAGGAATACAAAATAGCCCACTCGCCCACGAACTCCGGTCTTAACACCTTCACTAGAAGCGTCGAATTAGAGTTGGAATCGCGATTTGGCCAGTAAAATTCGGACGAAATGTGTGAATTTTGTCTTATTTGCCGAAGACAAGGTTCGCTGTACGGCGCGCGGCAGAGAATGCTTCCTCATCATTCGCCTCATCTTCTTCAACACCCGACTGCTTGAGGCGAGCTGGCGAGAAGGTCGATGACAGTGACCAATTCCAATACCTTAGTGTCGTTTGTGCTTTCGCGACACTGAGCAAATCATACGTGTCCATCACATAGGTAAACTGCGGATGGATCTTCCCGTCACCCATATCGAGTGGGCGTTTCAGTGACAGCCATAGCTCTCGCAGAGATGGTCGCTTCAACCCGGTCGCCTTGCACAATACAGCAAGGCCCTCACCGCCTTTATCGCTCAACAGCTTGGCAATCGTGACAGGCTTAACGCCAGCTAGATAGCCAATCTCTTGCGCCACTTCTGGGTTCATACCCGTCGCTGCAGCAACGGTAATCGCATGCTCAAGACTGTCATAGACACTTTTCTCAATCGCCGCGCGGTTGCGCTGGCGGCGCTCAATCAGCTGCAAAGTCTTGCGCGCCACGGGGTCATTCCACCCCTCCGCCGCAGCCATAGCAAAGACATCTGAACACATCTCAATCATCTCAAGACGGTCCGCGGCATGGCGCTGCAGGATAGTCCGCCGTGTTGGCCCATCAGACCACCAAAACATCGCCATCGCTTGCGCTGGCTTAAGCTCAAGGCGCTTGATCAAAAGCGCGCAAAATTCTTCTTCTTTGCGAGACCGCGCCACCAAGACGTCAACGGCGTGTTCGGATAAGGTCGCGCCCTTATTTTCAAACAGTTTACGAATGGCCGTCGGCTCGCCGACACTTGCCAGACGGTCCGCGATCACAGGGGATACGACCTTTCGGCCCGCAATAATCGTGCGGTGCTCGGCTGATACCTTTTCAACGATGTGGCTCAGATCAGAGGCATCAAATGCCTCATTCTTTTCCAGGATCGGACCCGCAATTTCAATGCTACACTGGGCCAGGTAACGCAGAACGCGGCGCGGTGCATCTCTCATGCCTGCTTAAACGGTGCGAGCATAACATGCGCTCTTCGTCAGAGGCATGAAACAACATGTCGAGTAGGATATCCCCCGCCATTGAACGGTCTTGGCGCGCAACTTGAGACGCTGGCATGGCGACATAATCGATCAGCCGGCGGAGCAGAACATCACGCGCCCGGCTGTTCACAGGTTTCCGTTCAAAAGGGATTGGGTTGCTCATCACAGGCCCCGATAATTACTAGATCAGCAATAACCATAGGGCCTATAGGTTAATAATCAGATGAACGCTTTACGATCTCTGCTTGCCAGGATGTACGACAATCAACAGCATACTGGCTGCGAGCATTGCAATCGCGAGCGCGAACAACTGTCCACCATCCGTCGCGGTCTCGCCCACCGCTAGCGATAGCGGCACTTCACGCCCCAAAACACTCGGCAGCAAATGCGCTGTCACCGCGCCTGCTAGGACAAAGAATGACAGAATTCCTCCAAATCGCCGTGACCATGGCAAAAGCAAGCAAAGCGCCGCCAATAGTTCAGCAATTGCCACCACAAAACGACCCGTCGGCTCTACGATCGCATAGCCAGTATTCTTGGCGATCGTCGCGAAAACAATGTTATCGCCTGCCTGATCAAATAATTTCACCGAGCCCGATGGTGGGTTTGGAAGCGGGTGAATCGTTGCCTGCACAAACATAAAGATCAGAAAAAGAGCTAAGGCCCAACTGGCAACGTGCCGCATCATTCGCATGGCGATCCCTCCTCCTGAGATAGGCTTGCCTAACATGCTGTTTGCATCGAACCAAGGCGATCTGATGCATGACTGTAGATTTTTGCTTTTGTGTCATCTTTTCTATGGATACAGTCGATTCAGTAAGAGGGCGGACTGAGTATGAGTGACATACCGCAAAATGCGGATCAGCTATCCAAAGACGAGATCATGGATGAAGCTGAACTAAAGGACGAAGCCCGCTCACCCGTTAGTGGCATGGGCACCGCGATGGGGGCTGGGGCAAACCTTTTAGAGACGGCCCAATCATTGCTGGCGCGCAAAGCGCGGCGCGGCGTCAACATCGAACTCCCCGCTTACCTTTCGGTTCAAGCCACGTGGTTCATCGCCTTCGGCCTACAAATGGTGCTCTTTCCGTATCTTATCACGAACAAGCTTGGCCTTGGGGGAACAGAGCTCGGCTTAGCGAATCTCGCACTATCAGGCCCCTCAGTTGTCTTCCTACTGATCGGCGGCGTGATCGCAGAGCGTATGTCTGGCAAGTCGCTCTTGATGGTCTTGCATCTCTTTGCAGCCGTGCCAGCTTTCTTTCTCGCCTACGCGATCGCCACAGATAATCTCTCCTACCCACTTATGATCGCATATGGCTTGGCGCTTGGCACTGTCGGCGCGTTCATGATGCCTGCGAGGGACGCCATTTTAAACGAAGTCGTTGAACGCCGTGGCCGCCTCGGTTCTGGCGTCACGCTTCAACAGGGTGTGGCGTTCGCAACACTGGCCCAGTTCGCAGCTCAGATTACAGGTCTCATCCTTGGTGGCTATGCCGATAAGATGACAAAGATGCCAGATTGGCTTGGCGGTTTTGGCATTGGCCCCATCGAGAGCTGGCAACTCCTGACCTTCCAAGGCGTCATCGTTGCTTTGGGGTCAGTCTTAGCCTTCTTTCTCGCCAAAGGTCGGCGCGTCAAAACCGGACGCACTGGCATGGGTGCCGCATTTGGTGATATTGCCGAAGGCTTCAAAGTCGTTGCTGGTGACCCGAAACTATGGGCGATGACCGTGCTTATGTTTGGCGTTGGTATCTTCGTCATCGGTGCCTTCCTCGTCGTTCTCCCGATCATCAACAGGGACGTTTACGGACTCTCCGGTGACGGTATCCGCGATATGTTCGTCACCTTCTGGCTCGGCGCTTTTGTTTCTTCAGTTGCGCTTTCGGCTTTCAAAAACATCAAACGCCAGGGCCGCCTCCTTTTGACTGCACAGCTTTTAGGCTCGCTGGCAATCTTGCCCATGATGACCAAGATCCCGCACTGGGGCTTCCTCACCATTGTCTTTGTCTGGGGCCTGTCAGCAGGCGTCTCAATCGCAATGAGCCGCTCCATTGTCCAAGACGCCGCGCCAAAGGATCAGCTCGCCCGCGTGCTTTCCATCTACCAACTCGGCTTCATGGCCGGCGCGCCGTTCGGAGCAGCGATCATGGGCTGGCTGGTTGACGCGTTCGGTCCCTACAAAATTGCAATTGTCCCAGCCGCTGGCATGACGATTTTGATTATCTGGATGGTGATCAGAACACCAATTTGGAATCTAAAAAATATCGCCGCCCAGAAATGACAAAAGCCTCGGCGAAACCGAGGCTTTTCAAATCAGTGAATAAGGTGAAATTCTAGTACTTCACAGAGCAACCATATGGCTTGGCCTCTGTGACCTCTGGCATGGTTCCTGCGGCGACCGCCGTCAGGGCTGCAGAAACATAGTTTTCAGCTTTCGCAATATCGCCGACACGCGCCGATTTGATCGAGTCGATAGCGCCTGAATAGGCAAGATTTCCATCGCCTTTAATCACAAACATATGCGGCGTTGTTTTCGCGTCATAGGCACGCCCAATTGCGCCCGAAGGATCGAGAATTGTATAGCTCGCGCTTGCACCGCGCTCTTCATTCTTCGCAATCGCGCCCGCACCGTCAAGATGGCCCTGCTTACCCTCAGCCGAGGAAATCACCTGCACCCAGACGACGTCGTTAGCGCCCGCATCGGCTTGCAAGGTCTGCATATTTTTAACCGGCTCAGCATAATGCTTCTTCACGAATGGACAGTCATGGTTTGTCCATTCCAGAACAACTGTCTTACCTTCAAAATCACCCAGCGAAATCGTTTCACCAGACGCCGTTGCCGCATCAACAAAGAGTGGCGCAGCGTTTCCAGCCGGCAAAGCTGGTGATGCTTCAGCCGAAAAACTGATCATCGCGCCAGCGGTCAGCGCAACGGCTGTCATCATACCCGCGGCCAGCCCGATATTGCGTCTCGTCATAACCGTCATCGAAATCTCCTAAACCTATATCACTAAACCTACCCCGCTAACCGGCTTCGACAAGGCCTGTCACAAGTTCGATCGATAACAATTCCGGGAGCACTTCTGGTTCATTTTGCCCAGGCGCATACCAAAGATACATGGGGACACCAGCACGCCCGCGCTTTTGTAACTCAAGCGCGATCTGTTTGTCAGCATTGGTGAAATCAGCAACGAGAAATGCAACATTCCCCTTCTCAAACGCTTCGCCAACCGGCTTTGTTTTCAGCGTTTGAAGTTTGTTGGCCTGACAGGTCACACACCACTCAGCCGTAAAGTCGACGAATATTGCGCGGCCTTCGGCGGTCAGCTCGGCGACACGCTCCGGTGACCATGCTTCTGTTTCATATTTTGCTTCATAAGCCTGTGATCCACCTGCTTCAGCCTTCTCACCACTCGCCATTGTCATCGGCAATGCAAATCCTGCCATACCCACAATCAACGCAGCGCCTTTCGCAACCAGCGCGGCTCGTTCTGACGATAGCCTGCCGACCACCCATATCGCCGTCACCATTCCGACCAGAATACCAAGAGACTTGAGAACTTCAACAATGTTCACATTGCTTCCAGACAGCGCGCCCATAAGCCCAAAGACAGGTACGATTGTCAGCAAGCCAAGCGCCGCAATCAGAATAACGCGTCCGCCCTTGTCCGCTGATTTTAAGGTCCATAACGCAAACCCGATCAACGCTGCACCCGCGACGACAGCCGCCGCGACGCGATAGCCAGACAAAGACCCAAGGACTGAAATAAGCCACGCGGCGGTTAGGAACATTGGGAACGCGAAAACCTCTTTAAGTGACGCCATCCATGCGCCCGGCTTCGGCACCATACGTTGCAAACTCGGCATGAAGCTCAACAGCAAGAATGGCAGCGCTAGCCCAACGCCAATTGCCAAGAGCACAAGCACAACGTTCAACGAAGGTTGCAGCATGACAGCGCCAAGCGCAGCGCCCAAGAACGGACCCGTGCACGGCGCACCTACCACAGCTGCGAGAACACCGGTGAAGAACGCCCCTGCGCTCCCCTGCTTCGCGGCTAGACCGCCGCCTACATTCTGTACCGAACTGCCAAGCTCGAACATACCAAGCAACCACAATCCAATCAGGAATATAATCAAGATAAGCGCGGTCACGATCAGCGGATTTTGTAACCAGAAGCCCCAGATAGCGACACCTGTCGCCACGCGCACAGACAGCACCGCTGCGGCCAGTGCCGCAAAACTTACCAACACGCCCGCTGCATAGAATAAGCCGTGCTTTCTCGCCTCTCCTGCATTGCCATTCGCAACCGACGAAACAACGCCCATCGCCTTAATCGAGAGTACAGGCAGCACGCATGGCATTAGGTTCAGAATTAGACCACCAATCAGGCCAAGCACGATAAGCATAGGCAGGCCCGGTCCCCCAGCAGGAGCACCAGCGGTCCCGGCAAGCACTGGGCCAGCAACTGCCGATACCTCAACGGCTGTCTCACCAATCTTCACGACACCGCCCAAACTCCCGGGCAGATCAGCGTCTTCTTTGGCTGGCGAAAGCTGGAATTGGGCACCCTTCTCACCAAAACTGACCACTTGATCAGCTGCGTGGGTGATATCATGCCCAAACGGGAAAAACCTCGCCTCACCACGCGCGCCGCTAATTTGATCGCCCGCAATTGAGAGCGTCCAACCGCTTCCGCGCTTCGTCAGGGCCGCCTCACCACTAAACTTCGGCGGAACCTGACTTAGGCTTTCCTGAATAAGCTTTGATCCACCCATGTCCGGGATTTGAGCCGTACCAACCGATTGCAACAAGCTAATCGGCGCACTCTCAGGAATACAAATATCCTCACAGATAAGGTAATCCGCGATGCCCTCGAACATGATCGCCCCGTCTGCAGTCTCAGGAATCGTGACTTTAAACGGCAGCACCACGCGATCAGAGTAGCCATAGTCCATGATTTGACCCGGAACGACCGGAAGCAGTTCAGGTAACGGCCACTCAAACGCTTGAACTTGGTTTTGCGTGACGGTGGCAGCATTCGTCCAGAGTATTTCTGGCGGTATCCCAGCGTCGCCCGGGTTGGTCCAATAGATATGCCAATTCTCGTCGATCTCGAACGACAGTCCCAGCCACACCGTTTCGCCGGGCACCGCAACCGAGCGTTCTGAAACCAGCTCAACTTTTGCTCGGTTTTGAGGCTCCGTCTGGGCCTGCGGGCTGAACGCCGTGACAAGCGCTATACACGCGAAAGCCAGAATAGTTCGAATTGCTAACATGGATATCTCCGAAACTTTCGGACTGTATATGGCATTCTGTATTAAATTGGTATGCGCGTAACGCGGATGTGACCCACAAAAAAAGACGGCCCCGAAGAGCCGTCTTTAATTCTGTCTACAAAAGCGCTTACGCAGTTGGCGCAGCTTCTGTCGGTTGAACAGCGACCGCACGCTGAATAACGCGCTGCCAGTTCAGAAGCGACAACATGTGCGCATAAATCGCGCCAAGAGCGCCGCTTTCGCGCAACTCAACAAACTGCTCGTTCGTCAGATTGTTCAGTTTTTCTTCGTCGACAGCCATGTAGTCAGCAATCTTCTGTTGCTCACCAACAGAGTTACCCTGCTGATCACGCGGTTGGAATGCGACAGTCTTCTGCTCCAACAGGTTGAACTTGTGAAGGACACCGACAAAATCCGCAGTCGCGCGGCGCTGACGTTCGAACTCTTTACAGAATTCAATCGCGTTATTCGTGAACTCAGTCGGTTGGCCGTTCTCGAAGAAGGCAACGTCTGGTTGGTTCGTCACCATCGGCGCTTCGCGGTCGACGCAAAGTAGAAGACGGTCGCTATCTTTATCGTTCGCGAACACGAACGGATAACGGCGAACAAAAGCAGGAACATAGAAATCAGCTTCGGTCGTGCCGTCTTCTTTCACGAACAGGTTTTCGTTCTGGCGAACGCCCATAACTGCAACAGGCGTCAAATCGTTACCCACAAAAATGATTGGGTAAGCTGATGCTGTTGTACCGAATTCGGTTACAGTAACTGGGATTGCGTGTGCTGTGCGAAGGAAACCAAACGGTTGATCGATCTGTTTCACACCTAGTGCAGCATGCTGCTCTGGGTTCAATGGTTGCGGGTTCTTATAGAAAAGAACGTTGCCTGTAAGCTCAGGCTGTTGAGCGTTAGTTGTGTTTTCCACGGGATACTCCCCTTAATATGACTGGCGCGGTTTAACGGAAATGGCGTATGCCGACAACCGGAATACGTGCAGGAGGTGTAAGTGGCGCAGGACTTTCACATTTTGAGAGAAAAAACTAGGATGCATCGAGAGCCATTCGGCATGTTTTCAACCTTGAAAATTGCGCTCATTTCATCCCTCGCCTTTGGTCTGTCCGCCTGTGGTCCAAGCGATCCAGACAGCGCGATCTCACGGCAGGACCTACGCCTCTCACAGGAGATACTTGCCGACGTCGTTGAAACCGAAAGCACGTTATCACCGCAAGCGTCTGCAGAACTTGGCCTAACAAACACACGTTCGTCCTCCGAAAAGCAATTGCTAGATGATCACTCGCAAGCGGGTTTCGAACGAAAACGCCTCACACGGATTGAGCTGCTGCAGCGCGTACAATCACGCCCGCGCCTCCTTCAATCGCACCAGCTTGCGCGCAGGCTATCTATTGCTGAGAGCGCATTGCGAAACCTCGTTAGATTAGAACAAAGCGGACATGGGCGCTATTCGATGGCTGTGGCGTACCCCTATGCGATTGATCCTTTCAGCGGGGTTTGGTTGGAAGGCCCCGCCATACTCGCATACGATCATTCCATCGATTCAAGCAGCGACGCCGTAGCCTATCTGCGCCGTATGGAAGCGTTAGCAGACGGCATTGACGACACGAGGCGGCGCTTAATGGCTGACGAGGCCGTTGGGCATTCGCTTCCAAAGCCCATCGTCGATGCCACGGTGCGGAATATCCAGCTAATGCTTGTTGGTGCACCAAACAGCCTTGCCCAAGTCCCGGACACGCTTGCTAATTTAACATTAGGAATCCCGGCAATAACACCTGAAGAACGAGCCGCCTTCATCGATCAGGCATCAGAGATACAATCCGAGAGCATCCGTCCAAGCTTCAACGCCTTGCTAGATTTCCTCGAAGGTAGATCACAGTCAGCCCCGAACAGCGTCGGCCTATGGGGCCAGCCCTCAGGCTATGAAACTTACCTGTCGCTTCTAACGTTTCACGCAACAGAGACCGTATCGCCAGAGCAGCTTCACAGCGCCAACCTAGAGGCGAACGTGGACGCGTTGGAGAAATTTACATCCCAGCTCGCTTTTGACGAAGGCATTGAAGAACCCGAAAGTTTCACCCAGAAGCTCGAACTATTCTATTTGCCCGCACCTCAAACAATAGAAGCGCCGCCCCAAGACACTTTAGGTCCAATGCCGCTTGAACGGCCCGCACGTCAGTTCCTCGCGCTCAACCACCCAGACTGGGCCTCATATTTCAATCCGCTGCGCGTTTCGTATTTAGATGATCTAAAGCAACGGGCCTCGCGCTATACCGGGCTCCAGCAATTTGCGTCTTACGATGCCGTCATGCAGGGCCTTCATCTCTATGTAACAAAACGCAAGCGCAGTGCGGATACCCTTACCGACTACCTCATTTTGATTGAAACAAGCTTGGCCGCAATCGATACAGGCATACACCATTCACGCTGGTCGTTTGAACAGTCTATCGGCTATATGAGCGAATTTACCGGCCTACCGGAAACACTCTCACGACAAGCGGTCATATGGGTCAGCACGAAACCTGGCCTTGAATCAGCCAAAATGGTCGCCTATCGCCGAATTCTGTCTTTGTCGGATAGAGCCCAAGCGGTACTCGGCAACGCCTATGATGAAAACGAATTCCAAGCCGTGATCACCAATGGCGGGCCGCGCCCACTATCGATGATCGAAGCCGACATTGAACAGTGGTACGCTGGAAAACTAGATCAGTAGCTTATGCGGCAAGCGCCAGCTCAGCTGCCTCAGCTTCGAGAACGGGGTTAAGTCCGGAGTTCAGGTCAGACAAAACCAATGACCGAAGCTGTGCATCACTCTCACGTAGAACGAATACCACTTTCGCGCCGTACCGTTCCGCATCTGCAAATGCCCAGATGGGTTGAACATCATGCAAACGTCCACGCAGTGTGGTCAGCTTCACAACACGCCAGCCAAAAGGCCCCTGCGCTGCAAACATAGCGATCCCAGCTTCTCTTGCCCAAGGAGCATTAGGCGCCATGCGTACGAATGAATAAGCTTTACCTGACTGGCCTCTAAATTTGACTTCACGCATAATGTTCTCCCTGTGTTCTCATTTGTTATATTCTTCTTTTGTTCCTGTGCAAGAAGTTTATCGTAAACAAAACCTTAACGATGCCCCGCAGTGGTAAACGGGCCTAATCACGTTACAGGTTGCTTGGTATTGCCAGACTGAATTCTTTTCTTTAAAGGCCTTTTGCTCACCCTTAGCATAAGGGTAAACTGGCGTTCTGTTCCCAAAATTCTGGGCTAAGACTTGAATAGTTTCGCAGACGCACCCATCTAATGCTCATAGTGAGCATAATAGGAGGCTAACATGGCTAGACTAATTGATGCAGGCCCAGGCTGCCCCACCCCAACCCCTTTGCGCGCAAAATCCGCAGCAGAGGCACGTGGGCTAGAGTATGATGACGCAGTGAAAGCCGCGACCGATGTGCTCTACCCCCTCGTTTCATATTTCATTACCCCAATGGAGTGGCCAGCGGTCGCGCCGCTCGTCGCTGAGATCAACAAGATCAAGAAAGCGAAGAACGCCGTCATTCTCGCGCACAACTATATGACCCCGGATATCTTCCGTTTGGTCGGTGACTTTAGAGGTGACAGCCTCCAACTCGCCCGCGAAGCTGCAGAGGTTGATGCCGACATCATTATTCAGGCCGGCGTCCACTTCATGGCGGAGACGTCAAAAATCCTCGCTCCAAGCAAGACTGTTCTGATCTCCAGCATGGAAGCAGGCTGCTCTCTAGCAAGCTCTATTACCGGCGAAGATGTACGTCTAATCAAAGAGCGCTACCCAGACTATCCAGTCGTAACCTACGTCAACACAACCGCAGACGTGAAAGCAGAGTGCCATATTACCTGCACTAGCTCGAACGCGGCGCAAGTCGTGGAAGCTGTCGCGGTTGAGTGGAACACCGATACCGTAATCTTGGTGCCTGATCAGTATCTTGCCAAAAATGTTGCCGCCCAAACCGGGATCCGCATCATAACTTGGCCTGGCGCATGTGAGGTCCACGAGCTGTTCAGCAAAGACGATGTCCAAGCGCTGCGTGAAGCTCACCCCGGCGTCATGATCCTCGCTCACCCTGAATGTCCACCTGATGTTCTTGAAGCCGCTGATTTTGCTGGCTCGACCGCCGCGCTGGCAAACTATGTCCGCGATGAGCAACCTGCCAAGGTCGTCCTGCTGACCGAGTGTTCAATGTCAGACAATGTCGCGACAGATAATCCGGGGGTCGATTTCGTGCGCCCGTGTAATCTCTGCCCGCACATGAAACAAATTACACTTGAGAACATTCTCGATTGCCTGATCAATATGGAATACGAGGTCACAATTGACGAGGATGTCCGCGTCCGCGCCAAGGCAGCGATTGATGCGATGCTTGATCTTCCAAAGATGGAAACACCTCTGTCTTTCAATGTTGGTGTTAAGCCGATGGAGATTGAGGTAATTTCACGTCACTGATGCCTTGCGATTGCCATATCGCCATGACTAGAGTGAGCAAAGCAAACAGGAGTAACGATATGATCCGTT
>JAQWGO010000110.1 GCA_029238175.1 Henriciella sp.
TGAACCTCCAGACCAGTTTCCTGACACCGCCTTTCGGCTTTGCCCTCTTTTACCTGCGCGGTGCAGCGCCAGACGGCGTCGAAACGATGGATATCTGGCGCGGCGCAATTCCGTTCATAGGCTTGCAAGTCATCATGATCGCTCTTGTGGCGGCTCTACCCGGTCTGGCAACATGGCTGCCCAGTTTAGTGAGGTAAGACATGTCCGACACACTCATCATTGAACAGCGCGGCGACGTCGATTGGGTCACCATGAACCGGCCGGACAGCCTCAACGCGCTAAACCCAACGCTTGTCGATGCGCTCGCAGACTATTTTGAAAGCCTTTATCGCCGCCATGACCGCAGAATTGTTGTCCTGCGCGGTGCGGGTCGGGGCTTTTGCTCCGGCTTAGATTTAACCACCGGCGTTTCTGATCCCGAATGGACAAAGACGGCGCCGCTTCAGGCCGGCATGGCAACCCAGCGCAGGATTGGCGACATATACCGCGCCATGCGTCGCTGTCCGCAACCGATCATTTCACTCATTCAGGGTGCAGCCGCTGGCGGCGGCCTATCCCTCGCGCTCGCTTCAGATATTCGTATCGCCGGGCCAAAGGCTAAAATGAATTGCGCCTATATACGCATCGGCCTGACCGGCGCAGATATGGGGTCCAGCTATTTCTTGCCCCGCATTGTCGGCCTTAGCATGGCGTCTGAACTTCTACTGACAGGCCGCTTCGTGCACGCTGAAGAGGCTCTCCGTATCGGCCTTGTCTCGCACTTGGTCGAAGATGAGCAGCTCGAAACCACAGCGAACGGCCTGATCCAACATATGCTCGCCACCGCCCCGTTCAGCCTTCGTCTCACGAAAGAGGCTCTAGGCTACGCCGTCGATGCGCCAAGCCTCGACGCCGCAATGGCGATGGAAGACCGCCAACAAATCCTAGCAAGCCAAAGCGCCGACCACCGCGAGGCAATGACAGCGTTTTTGCAAAAGCGTGATCCTGAATTTGGAGACAAATAAAAAGGCGCCTCGTTTCCGAAGCGCCTCTCTAAACTCAAATTCTATAAGCTCTAAAAGCTAACTTCTGGCGGTGTGCTCATCGCCTCACGGCCGGCCTCGCCAAGGTCGAAGAATTCGCGCACTTCAAAGTTAAAGCTGCCAGCGACCAATGATCCCGGGAATTGCTCACGTGCCGTATTATAATCCTGCACCGCAGAGTTATAGAAACGACGCGCCGCCGCAATCTTGTCTTCGATCACAGAAAGCTCTTCCTGCAATTGCAAGAAGTTCGTATTAGCCTTCAAGTCTGGATAGGCTTCCGCCAAGGCAAACAAGCGACCAAGCGATGCAGACAGCATGCCTTCAGCTGCACCCATCTCACCCGGCGTGCTCGCACCAACCGCAGACTGACGCGCTTTGATAACCGCATCGAGCGTTTCTTTCTCATGGCTAGCATAGCCTTTGACAGTCTCGACCAAGTTCGGGATCAAGTTTTGACGCTGTTTCAGCTGCACATCTACATCAGCGAACGCTTGGTTACAGCGCTGGCGCTTCTGGACGAGGCCATTGTAGATGCCAATAATAAACATGGCGAGCGCGGCTGCGACACCAAGAATGACGAGTAGAATAGTCATACGAAAAGTCCCCTTTTGGATTTTGAATCAAAAGCTAACGGGCAACTCGCCCTCACGCAAGGTTCAAGCATCTATCAAGGCTTTGGCCCGCGCAAAGATCGTCTCAAACATCTCTTCGGTCAGGCGGCGCGTATTCGTGTTGTAGCGCGAACAATGATAGCTGGACAGGATCGTCATACCCTCAAACGCATACTCAGTCCCATGCCCGAACTTGTGCTCGCTAAGCTTTAGGCCAAGTGTGCGCATGGTTGAATCGTGACTAATTTTACCCAGACACAGCATGACTTTCAACTTAGGCAATTGCTCGATCCGAGATCTTAAAAACGGGCGACACTGATTGATCTCCGCGCCGATGGGTTTGTTCTGCGGCGGAACGCAGCGCACAGCATTGGTGATCATAGCTCGTTTTAGCGTCATCCCGTCATCAGGCCGACGGTCATATGTGCCTTCAACAAAGTCAAACTTGCCCAGCGTTTGATAGAGCAAGTCGCCAGCCCAATCGCCGGTAAATGGACGCCCGGTCCGGTTCGCCCCGGTCAAACCAGGCGCTAAACCTATGACCAATAATTCTGCATTCTGGTCCCCAAAACTGGGCACGGCACCGTTAAACCAATCAGGCTGCTTGACCTCTTGCTCCAGAATAAAGCCGCGCAATCGCGGACAAAGGTCGCAATCCTTAGGAGCTTCAGCCGGAAAACTAGTCATCAGTGTCACGGCGCGGGCGTGCGATCAGACCCGCCATTTCGTCTAAATCAATGAACACATCAGCCTCACGGCGCAAGTCATCGCCAATCATCGGCGGCTGGCTTTTGACGGTCGATATCACTGTCACGCGTACGCCTTTAGCTTTTACAACTTCAATCGCTCGGCGAAAGTCACCGTTCCCAGAGAATAGAACGACATGATCAAGATGATCAGCAAGTTCGATCATATCGACCGCCATCTCAACATCCATATTCCCACGCACCCGTTTGCGGCCCTCACGGTCAGTATACTCGCGAGCATTCTTCACCACCGTGTTGAAGCCATTATAAGACAACCAATCAACCAATGGCCGGATTGGATTATGCTCATCTGTCTCCAGAATTGTCGTGTAGTAATTTGCCCGCAGCAGACGGCCTTTCTTGCGAAACTCCTCCATCAAGCGGCGGAAATCGATCTCTAATTGGAGGCCGCGTGCGGCCGAATACAGGTTCGCGCCGTCAATAAATAGCGCCAGTTTCTCGTCTTTATAAAAAGC
This sequence comes from Henriciella sp., assembly GCA_029238175.1. Taxonomy (GTDB): domain Bacteria; phylum Pseudomonadota; class Alphaproteobacteria; order Caulobacterales; family Hyphomonadaceae; genus Henriciella. The sequence goes on from JAQWGO010000110.1 coordinate 2,859, forward strand.
CAAATCTAAATCCTCTTGAAATATGAATTTTAACAATGTTGCGTTGGGTAAATGACGCAGCATTTCAATGCAAGTCTGGGTTGCTTTCGTGTGCTGCACTGCATATAAGGACCAGCTACAGGAGAATTACATGGCACGTGTCACCGTCGAAGATTGCGTACAGCAGATCCCAAACCGCTTTGAGCTTGTTCTCATCGCTGCTCAGCGTGCACGTATGATCCGTGAAGGTTCGCCGCTTACAGTTGACCGTGACAATGACAAAGATCCTGTTGTTTCGCTTCGCGAAATTGCAGACAAAACTATTGATCTGAAACTCGTCAAAGAGTCTCTTGTTGCTGAACTTCAAGAAGTTCGCCCAGGTGAAGAAGAAGAACGCGAAGCAGATCGCCTAGCGCTTGAGTCTGCACCAGCAGCAACCGAAGAAGACGTAATGCGCGCCTATCAAGCCGAGCTTGAATCTGGCCGCGATGATCGAATGTAGGCAACATGAGCACAGCGACCGCCAGATTTGAGGATCGGTCGCGCGCTTCATTGCCGCCGCGAGGGCTTCGCGATGACGAGCCCTTTTTAACAAGAGAAGAACTAGCGGATATGGTTCTGGCTTATCAGCCAGACGCTGACCGCACCCGCCTCTTACTTGCCTATGATTTCGCCCGCGAAAAGCACGGTGATCAGCTGCGCCAATCTGGCGACCCTTATTACTCGCATCCCGTGCGCGTGGCGTCCTTAATCGCCTCAATCAAGCTTGACGAAGACACCGTCATGGCGGGGCTGCTTCATGATACTGTCGAAGACTGCGACGACGTTGATCTCTCAGAGATTGAAGCAAAATTTGGAGCGGACGTCGCTGAACTCGTTGATGGCGTCACCAAACTCGGCCAACTCGAATACCAAAGTGAAGCGAGCAAACAGGCTGAGAATTTTCAAAAGTTCATTCTTGCAACCGTAAATGACGTCCGCGTCTTGCTCGTGAAGCTCGCCGACCGCCTCCACAATATGCGGACCCTTCATTATAAAAAGAAGGAAGAGTCCCGCCGCCGCGTCGCGCGCGAAACGATGGACCTTTATGCTCCGCTGGCGCGCCGCGTCGGTCTGCACTATGTGGCTTCGGAAATGGAAGACCTTGCCTTCCAGCATCTCAATCCAGATGCCCGTGAGCAAATCCTAAAACAGCTGGAAGCTCTAGAGTCTGAGAACAAGGATGACCTAGAACGCATCCGTTTTTCGATTCGCCAAGTTATGGAACGCGAAGGCTTTACGCCCCGCATTAAAGGCCGCCGCAAAGAACCATACTCAATCTGGCGCAAGCTTGAGAAAAAATCGATTTCATTCCGCGACGTTGCAGACATTTTTGGTTTCCGCGTCATCGTTGAGACAACGCCGCAATGCTACCAAGCCCTCGGTGCGTTCCACACTGAATGGGCCTGTTTGCCAGACCGTTTCCGCGACTTCATCTCTGTGCCAAAGCCTAACGGCTATGCTTCTCTACACACGACCGTTCGTGCTAGTGGCAATCGTCTCGTAGAGCTTCAAATCCGAACGGAAGAGATGGACGAAACGGCTGAACGGGGCGTCGCCGCGCATTGGGGCTACAAGAACAGCTCATACGGCTTTGACGTAGATAGCTCTAAAGCGGCAGGCCTTGATCCAGCCGCAAACCTGCGCGCATTCGGTGAACTCCTAAGCCATGGCGGCGATGCCGAAGACTTTCTTGAACATGCCAAGATGGAGATGTACCGCACCCACGTCTTCGCCTTCACGCCAAAGGGGCGCCTGGTTCTGCTGCCCGCTGGTTCGATGCCGTTAGACTTTGCCTACGCCGTCCATACGGCGGTCGGCGACACCTGTGACGGGGCCAAGATCAACGGCGTGCCCCGCAACATGCGCACTGTTCTTCAGAACGGTGATGTGGTGGAGATCATCAAAAGTTCAGAGCCTCGTCCAATGTCCGGGTTTGAGGCCCTAACGGTGACAGGCCGCGCCCGCGCGGCGCAGCGCAAACTCCGGCGTGACTTCGAAACTCAAGAGTTCGCCAACCTTGGCCGTTCGATGCTAGAGCGCAATTTGCGCCGCTTTGAGTTTGATCCCGTTAGCGTTGATATGCGCAAAGTTGCTGAGCGTTCTGGCTTCGACCGCGTCCATTCTATGTACGAAGCTATCGGCCGCAGCCATGATAGCGCAGAGCGCATTATCGGCATTGCCTTCCCCGGTTTGGATATGGCTGATGCAAGAGTTAAAACGGATGCACTGACCGTTGATGATGAACATGCCACTGCGCTGATTGCTGGCGAAAACCTGACACCAGGTGTCACGCTCCACTTGGGCGAATGTTGCCACCCTATCCCGGGTGACCGCATCATCGGTCTGCGTGAGCCGGATAAGGGTCTCGTTGTGCACACCATTTACTGCCAGAATGTCGCCAAATTCGATGATCGCCCGGATCTATGGGTCGACCTGCAATGGACCGAACTTGCCAGCTCTGGCGTACGCGCGGTTGGACGCATCTCGGTCAATGCTGCGAACAGCAAAGGCGTCCTTGCGCAACAATGCTCTATCGTCGCTCAGGCTGGCGGTAACATTATTGGTGTAACAACTCGTGATCGCGGCACAGGCTTCATAGAGCTTGTATTTGACATCGAAGTCGAAGATTTACGCCACTTAGAACAGATTAAAGCCGCGCTCCGTGCCCTTGCCGTAGTTGAGCGTGTTGAACGATTAGAGGAGAGTGATTTTGAATAATGACGACGTGCTGCAGGTCTTCCGCGATGCGGGTGCCCTTTTAGAAGGCCATTTCATTCTCTCATCTGGCCGCCGCAGCCCCGTCTTTCTTCAGAAAGCTCTGGTCTTCTCACAGCCTGAATTGTCATCAAAGCTTTGCGCGGCCTTGGCTAAAAAAGTCACCGAACGCCTCGGCAAAATTGATGTTGTCGTCGGTCCAGCAATGGGCGGCGTTATCCCTAGCTATGAACTTGCCCGCCACCTTGGCTGCCGGGCAGTTTTTGTTGAACGCGTTGACGGCGCTTTTGAGCTACGCCGCAGCTTTGAACTGGCAGAGACTGACCGCGTTCTCATCGCCGAAGACATCGTCACAACCGGACTGTCCTTCCGTGAAACGGTCGACTCGCTGAACAAACTATCCGGCACAGTCGTGGGCGGATCGTGTATTATCGATCGCAGCGGCGGCGAAGCAGATGTTGGCTGTGAACTCGTTTCACTCGCGTCGATAAAATTTCCAGATTATGACGCCAATAATCTACCGCCAGAACTCCAAGCGATAGAGGCTTACAAGCCGGGCAGCCGAGGATTGAAGTCATGACCACTCCAATTCGGCTTGGCGTAAACATTGACCATGTCGCGACCATTCGAAATGCCCGCGGCGGCGATCATCCCGATCCCGCACGCGCCGCAGCGCTAGCAACAGCGGCTGGCGCGGATGGGGTGACACTGCACCTGCGCGAAGATCGCCGTCATATCCGTGATGGTGACCTCGACCGTATTCGCGACGCCACTGATCTTCCGATTAATATGGAGA
>JAQWGO010000113.1 GCA_029238175.1 Henriciella sp.
GGTCTAGAAACCGACGCAAGCATGATTTAGGTTAGCTGAACGCCGCTTAAGCGGGCTCGTCCTCAACGCCGCGCGACAGCGTTTTCATGACGCCATCATCACCAGCTTCCGCTTCGTCTTTGCGCGCATAGGTGCGGCGACCACGTTTAGGCTTCTCTTCAGCAACCATTTCAGGTTCCGCCTTAGGCTCACCAGCGTCTTCGTCGATCACTTTTAGTGCGTCAGATCCAGCATCTTCACGATCTTCGCGTGGACGGCGACGTCCGCGGCGTGGGCGTTCTTCTGTATCAGACTTAACTTCGTCGTCCGCATCGGAGTCGTCGTCTGCTTCACCGCGCTCACGGCGGGCGGCGCGCTCGGCTTCACGCTCAGCGTCACGTAGGGCGCGCTCTTCAGCTTTTGCCGCTTCACGGGCTTCGCGTTCAATACGCTCTTCTTCTTTTTGCTTCTCAAATACTGCAACGATACGGGCATAATGTTCAGCATGCTGGAACAGAGCTTCAGCTTTTACGCGGTCGCCAGATGTTTGGGCGTCGCGGGCATATTGTTGGTATTTTTCAAGAATTTGCGCAGCAGAACCCCGGATGCGAACGTCAGGTCCGTTAGACTCGAAGTGTTTGTTCGGGTTGCTGTTATTGTTATTAGTATTGTTGTTACCGCCTGAGCGGCGACGGCGCTTGCGCTGCATTGCCATTGGCAATCATCCTGATCTTTAAGGTCCGTATATACGGACGGTTCGCGCGCGATCGCTTCCTCGTCAAACTACATGCTGTCGCGCTACTTTCGGGAGCACACGTTGAACGTGCCGCTGTCCTTGAAGAGTTACCTAGCGCGATAAACTGGATTCGCCAAGGGGAAAGTGTCAGGGCCGCTTTGCAGCGATCGCACGGTCATTCCCGCCCAGGTCTTTGCGGTGCTGAATTTGGATAAATCCGGCGCTGCTAAGCAGGTCTGTAACCGCAACCTTCTGGTCATAACCAATCTCTAGGACCAGACACGCGTCAGACTTCATATGCTTAGCCCCAAGCGATATGATCTCACGATAAGCATCCAACCCGTCGGCCCCGCCATCCAACGCATCCATTGGGTCATGATCGCGCACCTCTGGCTGCAGCGTTGGGATAATCGCACTTTCAATATAAGGCGGGTTAGAGATGATGAGATCGCAGTCTCCCCACCCGCTCCATTCCGTCCATGAAATATTCAGAATTTCTGACCTGTCACCCAACCCAAGCGCTTCAAGGTTTTCTACAGCGAGCGAAGCAGCCCGCGAGCTTCGTTCTAAGGCAATGCCTAAACTATTGGGGCGGTTATGGAGTATCGCAGAGAGCAGGGCGCCTGTTCCGGTTCCAAGGTCCGCAACTTTGCCATTGTGCTCATGGTTAAGTTGCTCAAGTGCCAGTTCGACAACACATTCGCTATCGGGCCGCGGGATCAAGGCGCGCGCGTCAGTTTTTAGACTAAGCCCAAAAAATTCGGTCGTGCCGACAATGTGTTGGAACGGTTCTCCGCTACATCTTCGCTCAATAGCATGCGCATAGCTGATCGCTAGGTCGTTAGAGATCAGCTTCGTCTCAGCGCTAATCAAATCTGTCGAACTGAAATCGGCAAGAAGTAGGAACAAGTTGCGCGCCTCATAACGCGCGTCGTCAATTCCCGCGGCGTGCAATTCTTTGGCCGCTTTATTTATAGCTTCTGCGAACGTCAGTTCAGCCACTATTCTTCCATAGACGCCAGACGGCGAGCTTGATCTTCATTCATCAATGCGCCCACAACCTCTTCCAGCTTGTCGCCCGCAATAATCTTATCGAGCGCATAGAGAGTAAGCCCAATACGGTGATCGGTAACGCGGTTCTCTGGGTAGTTGTAAGTACGGATTTTCTCTGAACGATCACCTGATCCAACTTGGCTTGCGCGTGCCTCGGCGCGTTCCGCATCGGCAGCCTGCTTTTCGCGCTCGTACAGACGAATTTTCAATTGCTGCATCGCTTTATCGCGGTTCACGTGCTGTGACTTTTCAGAGCTGGTCGCCATTATGCCGGTAGGCAAGTGAGTGATACGAACGGCGGAATCGGTTGTGTTGACGTGCTGACCGCCAGAACCAGATGCCCGCATTGTATCGATGCGAATGTCTTCTTGCCGGATTTCAATCTCTACATTCTCGGGGGCAGGCAGAACGGCCACGGAGGCTGCGGACGTATGAATACGCCCTTGCGTCTCTGTCGCTGGAACGCGCTGTACCCGGTGAACGCCAGATTCCCACTTCAAGCGCCCAAAGACCCCATCGCCTTCGACATTCGCAATTATCTCTTTGTAGCCGCCTGCATCGCCTTCGGAGAGGCTTTGCATATCAATTTTCCACCCCTGTAGAGAGGCATAGCGTTGATACATTCGGAACAAGTCACCTGCAAAAATTGCAGCCTCATCACCGCCCGTACCAGCGCGAATTTCCAGAACAATGTTGGCCTTGTCGTCGCTATCCTTCGGTAGAAGCAATAGCTGCATCGCTTGCTCTGCTGCGGGGATGCGTTCTTTCAGGTCGTTGAACTCTTCTTCAGCCAGCTCGACCATATCGGGGTCGTCGCTTTTCATCATGGTCTCTGCTTCGGCGAAGCCTTCGCGCATAGAAATCAACTCACGCGCGGCATCGACAACAGGTTTCAGGTCGGCGTGTTCGCGCGATAGGGCAACAATTTCGTCGCCATCTGTTGTTGCGCCCATGCGGGCTTCAACTTCTTCATAACGCTCGATAACTTGTTCGAGGCGGGACTGGGGTATCATAGCCATAACCCGCCTCTAAACGGTATTGCGGCCTACAGGAAGACCCTGATTGCTTCCATCACGGCCATTGCGATTAACACGATTGAGCTGATCGCGAACACGCTAAATCGGATGATCACTTTTGGTGACAAGACTTGAACCAATGAGTGCAGAACGCGCAGGCCAACATATCCAAATCCCAGATACATCATCGTCGAGGTTGCGCCGCCAGTTAAGGCCGCGAAACCCATGAGCGCATAAAATACCGTCGGTTGCTCATGCAGGTGATTATAGTTGTCTGCTATAGATCGTACATTTGCAGGCATCCGATCCACATAAGTTCCCGGATGGCGGGCCTCATCTGCATGAATCTGGGCTTTTTGCATCGCCGGAATGCGTGTGGCGTACATCCACAGCCACATCACCAAAGTCCATAATATCAATAGTAAAACAGGCGTCAGGAACATTTTCAGTTCCACCGCTTGCTCCGCCATCAGTTTCTCAAACAGCGGTATAAAGTCTGTTAGGTTCAGTTCCATCTCAAAGCCTCCCTATTGCTCTAAGCGGAGGCTAGGCATCATTGCGCTGATTGCAAAGTGTTCTCTCTAGGGGAAGCCGTGTTGAAATGCGCAGATGTGAATGCGATAAATGCATCAATATCTTCTGAAACAACGCTATGACCGCCGATGCGCAACCAATAGGCAATATCGGCGTCAGCTCGAAAATCTCTCATATTTTCAGCGGTTAGTCCTTTGGCCCCATTGGCTTTATAGATCGTGTCCGCAGCTTGCGCGATCCTGAAAGACGAGTTTGGATCGGACCAGACATCGCGGCGACCATTACCTAGGAAAATCGGCTTGGGCGCAGCAAGAGCCAACAGGTAATGTTGATCTAGTGTAAGCTCTGTGCCGGATTCCAGATCTTCACCCAAACCAGGACGCAGCCAGTGTGGATAGCCATTCACCATACGTAGTAGCGTTTCCCCGGTGGTAGAGCGCGATGACGAACCGCCTGCAAAACCTGATTGGTGGGCGATGGCTGCAGCAATACTATCTGACCACGCGGCTGCAATAAGTGCAGACTTACCATATCGTGAATGCCCCATCGCAGCGATAGAATCATCATCAACTCGTGGGTCAGCGCCTAGCACGTCAGCAACGGCGCTGAAGGCGTACGCCCAACTCATTAGGGTGCCTGTAGGTTTGGTGCCCGGCGCAAGCTGGCTCATCACGTCCTGCGCAACGCCATCCTTATCTGGAACAAAGCCCGATCCGTCCATGCTCGCATAAGCGATCCCAGCATCGAAGTACCGGTCGATTGGGGCGTAGGCGATATAAGTTCCAAAGATTTGGGTCGCAACAAAACCGAGCATGCCGCTGACTTCGGGGCCTTCGCAAACTTGACCGTCACCACCGATAATTGGCTGATCTGGGAAGACGGCACAATTTCCAACAAATGTTTGGCTTATGATGAGCGGGACGGGCGTATCGTCGGCTTTGTTCGGGAGCGCGATAACAACCGGGAAAGTCCGTGCACTACTTGGCGCACCAATTGTAACCATGACTTCTTGCAGCGTGCCTCTGCCTTCAAGATAATTATCGTCAATCATCCGAGGCTCACCCGCTGAAACCGGAAGGCCTTCTGGCCAAGGCCCATAAAGCTCTTGTTCAAGCGTTGCGCGCGTCTCCGCAGGATTAAACTGCGAGGTCAGTTCAGGGCTTAAAAGCGGCTTATTGTCGGTCTCAAGGCTTGAATAGTTCAGCCCGAGCATCGTGCAATTTGCGAGACCTAGGCATAAAAAACCCACGAGAATTGCGCGAATAGTCCACTTTAAAGTAAGTCCGAGCATACAAAGTCTCCTGTATCGAAAAACGATATATAGAAATTGCACCCAAGCACAAGCAAAGATCAGGTCACAAGTTTGTTAGATCGATTATGAATCCGCTAACGTAGCTTCAGATTCACGCTGTGCCCGCAAGCGTTCGGCTTTGACTTCGACTTGCTCAACAATGCGCTCAACCATGTCCGCGTTTGAGAGTTTATGGTCTGCGCGGCCAGAAACATACATCATGCCGCTTTCCTTGCCGCCACCTGTGAATCCAAGGTCTGTCATCGCTGCCTCACCGGGTCCATTAACGACACAGCCGATGATCGACAGCGTTATAGGTTCCACAATATGCGCAAGGCGCTCTTCAAGCGTTTGGACTGTTGTAATGACATCAAAGCCTTGGCGCGAGCAGCTGGGGCACGAAATAATATTCACGCCGCGCGTGCGTAGGCCGAGCGATTTGAGCATATCAAATCCAACTTTGACCTCTTCAACCGGGTCCGCTGACAATGAAACGCGGATCGTATCGCCAACCCCCATCCAAAGCAGGTTACCCATGCCGATGGATGATTTTACCGTTCCAGTGCGCAGTGCACCAGCTTCCGTAATTCCAAGGTGCAGCGGCGCATCTGTCGCCTCTGCAAGTTGTTGGTAGGCAGCAACGGCCATAAACATATCGCTGGCTTTCACACTGATCTTATAATCGTGGAACCCTAGATCATCGAGGATGCGCGCATGGTCGAGCGCGCTTTCAACCATCGCATCCGGGCAGGGTTCTCCGTATTTTTCCAGCAGGTGTTTCTCCAGCGATCCACCATTAACCCCAATTCGGATCGAGCATCCATTATTGCGGGCGGCGCTGACAACATCGCGAACGCGCGACTCTGCTCCAATATTTCCCGGATTTATCCGCAGGCAGGCCGCGCCAGCCTCAGCTGCTTCAATGCCGCGCTTATAGTGGAAGTGAATATCCGCAACGATAGGAACAGGTGAGTTTTTAGTAATGGCATGCATAGCAGCTGTAGAATCTTCATCCGGGCAAGATACTCTCACAATGTCTGCACCGGCATCGGCAGCGCGGGTGATCTGGTCCAGCGTGGCGGCCACATCTGGGGTCGGTGTGTTTGTCATGGTTTGAACGCTTATCGGGGCGTCGCCGCCGACAGCGACTGATCCCACCATGATCTGGCGCGACTTGCGGCGTTCAATGTTGCGCCAAGGTCTTATCGGATTGTGCGTCATGCCAAGTGCTTTCGTGCGGTCCTATAAAGCCCATGTGGCCCTTGAATAAGGCAAGGTAAAGGCCTCGTAGTGCCGCACTATTCGATGAAATTTGATCGTTTCTATGAACCGTACCGCAAACACGTTCTGATAGGGCTTGAGCTAACCAAGCAGATATTCGCTGGAGTGGGCCATGAAAAAACTTCCAATTCTCGGTATTATGACGCCGCGTTTGAAGGCTCGTCTAGACGACTTTGCCAATGATAAACGCGGTATCGCCGCGGTTGAATTCGCCCTGATCGCCACGCCGTTCTTCTTCCTCATCTTTGGATTGTTAGAAGTGTGCGTCTTGTTCATCATGTCAGCGATACTTGAGCACGGTATTTCCGAGGCCGCTCGGAGTATCCGAACAGGGCAGATGCAGACAAACGGATTTGGACAAGTTGCGTTCAAAACTGCAGTATGTGCAGAGCTTTTCGACTTGCTCGATTGCGGCTCAAAACTTCGATTCGATGTAAAGACATTCGCATCATTTGCCGACACAAATAATCCATCAGTTTTGGATGGGAATGGCAATCTCGACGATAGTGATTTTCAGTTTAGCCCCGGCGACTCGAATGATATTGTGGTCGTTCGGGTATTCTACGAGTGGGATCTAATTACCCCGGTTCTGAGCGCGCCTTTGGCGAATATGAGCGGTAATCGCCGCCTTCTCCAGTCCACTGTTGCTTTCCGCAATGAGCCGTTCGGAGCCTAGTTGATGTTTAAACGCTATTCTCCTCGAAATATTCGCGGTCTTCTACGCGCCAAGGACGGTATTTCAGCTGTTGAGTTTGCGCTGATTGCGCCCCTGATGATGCTGATCTATTTTGCGTGTATCGAGCTCTCGTTAATGATGGTGCTCGACCGTAAGGTCACAACTTCAACAGCTACGCTTGGCGATCTAACGGCGCGTGCGGCGGTTGTCACCGACGATGATCTGGATGATATTTTCCAAGCCACGCGCATGATTTTCCAGCCCAACGATGTCAAAGTCGCCCGGATGCGTATTTCAAGCATCTATGACGATGACGGCGTAAACAAAGTGGCGTGGAGTGATGGGTGCGGGTTGTCCTCGTACCCAGAGGATCAGTCTGTCACCATTCCAAATGGATTGGTCCCATCTGGCGGCTCCATTATCATGGCAGAGATTGAATATGACTATAATTCAGTCCTCGGGTATTTCTTCACAACCACCCAGACGTTAACTGATGAGTTCTATCTCCGCCCCCGCCGAGTCGATTTTGTAGACCGTTTGCGCAATGGCACCTATGGATGCGCCGTTACGACACCCGCTCCATAGGGTATCCCCTCTAGGGTGTCGCTTGACCGAAAAGTCGTATCCCAGAAAGCCCTGCTAAGCTGATGTCACTTTCTGATGCTCGGGCGTTTTGTCTGCTTTGACCGTTGAAATAATGACTAGGCCCAGGATCAACAGAAACATAACTGATGCGAAGCCAATCCGCTGGTTGCCAGAAAGCCATGTGAATAGGGCGACTAAGCCGGGACCCATCCAAACTGTGACGCTTCCCGCCATGGCATAGAAGCCAAAGAACTCCCCAACCTTATCTTGAGGACAAATGTGGACCAGCATGTAGCGGCTGGACGCAATACTTGCGACTAAGAAGATGGCGGACGGTACCAAGATAGAGAGATACACAATGTCGGATGCGAGTGGGAATAAACCACCCTCCCAAACGGTGTGTCCGGCAGGTATGAGCCCGAACAGAATTGCGTCTGGTGTGATCGAAAGCTGAACCATGCCAAGCGCAATGACGATTGTTAGCTCGACCATAAGGGCGCGCTTAGGGCCAAAGAACCTGTCTAGCATGCCGCCAACAAAACCGCCCGCCACCGCGAAAACCGAGCCGATAATGCCAAGTACGGTGAGTTGAGCAACGGACCAGCCAAGAACGCCGGTAACATATACACCACCGATTGTTAAAAGCGCCGCGACACCGTCAGCATAGATCATTCTACCCAAAAGGTAGCGCATAACATTTGGATGTTCCTTAAATTTGGACTTTATCCAAGTGTAGGGATTGACGCGATTGCTCGGATTTCGCGCTTCCGACAATGCCGCTGACCAAGTTGCACCTGTTTTGTAAACGTCGGGCATTAACCAGAAAAACACGCCGATAAAAACGAAAAGCCAGATCGCAATAAAGGGCGCCGATAGTCTGGAAATTTCACTGGCGCTATATCCAAGAAAGCCGCTTTGCGCCGCGATTAAGACAGCGATCAGAGCAATAACGCCAGCCGCATTCCCAAGGCTTAGTCCAAGTCCCGAAATCAACGGGAGAGACTTTGCGCGTCCCGCGCCTGGAAGCATGGCGTTGTGCAGCAGCTCAGACACAGAATAGCAACAATACCCTATGATCATAAGTAACATGCCGATTGGAATCGCGCCGGGCAAATCTGGAGTGACAAGCCCTAGAAGCAAGCTCGCTATGCCCATGATTCCCAATACAATGAATATAAATGGCTTCTTCGACCCCGCCTTGTCGACGATCGTTCCCAATACAGGGGCAATGATGGCCATGATAACGCCTGCGATCGTAATCGTTAGGCTGACTAGCGTTTGCCCCATCGCGCCATTATTGACGACAGAAGCAGCGAAGTACGGCGCGAAAACATATATGACCACGACGTTGTAATAAGGGTTACGCGCCCATTCAAACATGCCCCAGCCGATACCTTTTGGGCCTAAGGCGCCTCCAGTTACTTCACCATGTGATTCACTGGTTTGATCGGCACCTGCCGGAACGTGGCTCATGTACTATTCTCCCATGGACGAACTGGTGTCGCCTCAGCAGCGCGGACCCTGAAACATTCTGCAGCGCTTGGAAAGACACAAAGTTTTGGCGTGCCTGCGACAACCCGATGCTTGACCCAAGCTGTCGCCGCGATAAAGACAGGGCAACTAAAGTTTGGAGGCCAAAATGGCATCGAGCGATTACACGCACGGCGAAATGAATGTTGATGCGCAAGCAGACATGTATAACGGCTTTATGAAAGCTGGCGCTTGGGGCGCAATTTTGACGCTGCTCGGTGTCGGATATGCGACATTCATACTTTCAGTCGGCATGCCTTGGATGATTGCTCTAGCGCTCTGCGCAGGTGCGGGCATCGTGATCGGCCTATTCATGGGTTTCGGCGGCGCTTGGATTGCAACCATCATTGGATTTGCGGGCTTAGCCCTGTTTATCCAACTACTTGTTGGTCTGTTCCAGCTCGTTCTGTAATCTAAATGGTGATTTTGATTTGGATCAAGCGGCTGCTTTTCGTGGCCGCTTTTGCATATGCTTTTGTCATAGCCCTTGCCTATTTTATGCAACGAAGTTTTGTCTACTTTCCTGACACTAGGCCGATTGCACCAGATGAAGCTGGCTTGGTCGATTTCAAAGCTGTTGATATTACGTCATCCGATCTCACGCTAAAATCTTGGTGGCATGCGCCTGAGGCGTCACAACCCGTTGTTTTGATGTTTCACGGAAACGCGGCTGCGCTAGAAAACAGAGCTTTCATCATGCGCGACTTGCAAAGTTGGGGGTTTGGCGTCTTGGGCGTCGGGTATCCGGGGTATGGTGGCAATGCAGGCAATCCAAGTGAAGCAAACCTAATCAAGACTGCACGCGCGAATTATGACTGGCTCATACAGCAGGGTATCGACCCAAATCGGATCGTAATATTTGGCGCATCGCTCGGGAGCGGGGTTGCGATGTCGCTGGCGCCTGAAGTTGAAGCGGCTGGCCTCGTCTTAGAAGCTACATTTACAGGTGCAGATGATCTAGGAGCCAAGCTTATGCCGTTGCTTCCCGTCAAAATTCTCGCCAAAGACAGGTGGCGAAACATAGACCGCGCGCCTGATTTAAAAATGCCGTTGAGTTGGTATCACGGAACCCGTGATGAAGTGATCCCTTTCGAAATGGGGAAAGAGCTTTTCGAAGCTTTCCCGGCAAGAAAATGTGCGACAGTTTTTAAAGGTGGTTATCACAATGACTTGTGGGGCAGGGGAGCTGGCGAACTGGTTAAAAGATCGGTGATAGCTTTCGCTAAGAATGATCTGCCCTGCTAGCCCGAATCGCTTTGCAGTCGTAAGATCGCCTAATGCCTGATACCGTCTCTCTTCCACCGCGTCCGATCATCCGGCAATTGCCGCCAGATGCAGTGAACCGCATTGCGGCTGGTGAAGTGATTGAGCGCCCCGCCGCGGCGGTGAAAGAGCTGGTTGAGAACGCCATCGATGCGGGGGCACGCTCTATAACGGTATCAATCGAAGGCGGCGGCCTTAAGCGGATGATCATCGAGGATGATGGCTGCGGAATGAATGCAGCCGATATGACGCTAGCGCTACAGCGTCATGCCACGTCCAAACTCGCGCCGGGCGAAGATGGCCGCATCGACTTGCTGAACATTCACACAATGGGTTTTCGCGGCGAAGCCCTACCCTCAATCGCCAGCGTTAGCCGGATGACGATAACCTCGCGTGCAAATGGCGAAGATGCGGCTGAAGTCTTCATTGAAGCTGGCCGCGTAGAGGGCCCCAAACCAGCGGCGTTTACGGGGCACGGTCTTTCAGGAACCCGGATCGAGGTTCGCGACTTGTTTCATGCAACTCCAGCCCGCCTAAAGTTCATGAAGACGGAACGGTCCGAAACGATGGCCGTGACCGACACATTAAAGCGTCTCGCCATGTCACGCGCTGATATTGCATTTAGCTTAGAGAGCAATGGACGTAACACGTTCCGCTATGCAGCCCACCCCGACACACCCGAAGGCCGGCTGGAGCGCCTTGGCGCCATTATGGGGCGTGACTTCCGGGAGAATGCATTAGAGATCGAAGCGGACCGCGAAGGTGTTCGCCTTTCTGGCTTTGCAGGTCTACCAACGCTCAATCGCGGCAACGCACAGCAGCAATATTTGTTCGTCAACGGCCGCCCCGTCAAAGATCGGATGTTGAACGGCGTTATCCGCGCGGCTTATCAGGATTTTCTCGCCCGTGATCGTCACCCGATGGCGGCGCTATTCGTCGATCTTGATCCTGAATATGTCGATGTGAACGTCCATCCGGCGAAGACAGAGGTTCGGTTCCGTGATGCACAGAATGTACGCGGCCTGATTATTGGCGCTTTGCGCCATGCGCTTGCCGCCGCTGGGCATCGTGCCAGCACGACAGTTGCAGGATACGCTTTAGGGAAAGTACAGACAGAGCCCGTCCAAGCTGATGTCTTTCGCCGTTCTAGCCTGTGGGGCGAACAAACGTCATCCGCCTCAGCACCGGTCCGCCCATTTGCTGCACCGCAGCCAGTGGAAGGATATGCACAAGCTGACCCTAGACCCAGCTATATGCCACTGGGGGAGCAGCCTCAGCCCGCGTATGATGGCGCACCAACGGCCCGCGTCGAGCCGACGACAGGTGAGGTTATCAATGATTTCCCCCTTGGCGTTGCCCGGGCCCAGTTGCACGAAACCTATGTGATTACCCAGACCGAAGATGGCATCGTCATCGTTGACCAGCATGCCGCACATGAGCGCTTGGTGTATGAGGATATGAAACGTCAGATGGCCGCGGGCGGGGTTAAGCGCCAAGCGCTTCTCATTCCGGACATCGTGGAATTGACCGAAGATGAAGCCACGCGTGTTTTGGAACGCGTTGATGAGCTGGCCGAGCTTGGTTTGGAAATTGAGCCTTTCGGAAACGGGGCCGTCTGTGTGCGCGCAACCCCGGCTTTGTTTGGACAGATGGATGCGGGCGGCCTCATTCGTGACCTCGCGGACGATTTTGCTGAATATGATGCAGGTTTGGCTCTTAAAGAGCGCTTCGAAGAGGTCATGGGCAACATGGCTTGCCGCGGTTCGGTTAGGGCAGGGCGACGGCTTAATGGTGAAGAGATGAATGCGCTGCTTCGCGAGATGGAAGCGACCCCTCATTCTGGTCAATGTAATCATGGTCGTCCGACTTACGTCGAGCTAAAACTCGCTGATATTGAACGCTTATTTGGACGCCGATAAATTCGCTTGTTTAGATAATTATATAAATATTCAACTTTAATTGGCATACAGAGGCTATGATCTCTGCTATCTCTCATTCTACATCGCTTGATCAAGCAAAGCTGCTCCAGCTTTTCATTGTCTTTGTCCTTTTCGTCTCCGTTCTGGTCATTGAGTTTTCGATGGTCGCTGGATTATTGGACGTGCGCGCTGGTTTGATTCTCTTGATGCTTATGACCATCGCGGCGGTCTTCTGCGGCCTCTGGTCCCGGTATCACCGCACCGCATTTTTGGAGACAAAGGACGAGCATCAAACAGCTGTCGCCTCCTTAGCGGACTTCGCAACGGACATGTTCTGGGAAACTGACACGCATGGCTTTGTCATCGGCGCTGGCGGACGATTGATGGAAGGTTTGGTCAGCCACCCGAGAGAGCTAATCGGTCAGCACTACTTAAGTATCGTGCACCTTGAAGAACGCGAAATGAAACGCATGCAAGCTGCCTTGAACGCCCAGGAACCCTATTCCGATATTCAATCCATCTTCCGCGACCGCGATGACAGAATCTTCTATATCTCGCTCAGCGCGACTCCAACCTTTGATAAAGACGGCCTCATCACGGGCTATCTTGGCGTCGGGACGAATGTGACCGACCGGGTGATTAGTGCGCGCAAGCTCAAGCATATGGCTGAGCATGACATGCTAACTGGGCTCGCGAACCGTTATCGCTTTTCGGATCAAATCAAAGACGATTTGAGAACGGCCGACACAACGGGGTGCCTGTCTCTGTTAGCGCTTGATCTTGATGGTTTCAAAGCGATCAATGATGAGTTGGGTCATCAGGCGGGCGACGCCCTTCTTAATCTTGTCGGAAAGCGTTTGCGGTCTCTCGTTCGAAGCAACGATTGGGCTGCACGCATGGGCGGTGATGAATTCGTCGTTGTCTCGCGCGGTGTCAAAAACCCGATGGAGGCCTGCCTTCTTGCGGCGCGTTTGTCAGCGAAGCTCTCTCAACCGTATCGGATTGGCGGGGCGCTTGTAGAGGTTACAGCGTCAATCGGTATCGCCTGCGCACCAATGCATGCGAGCGATGCCGATGATGTTATGAAATGCGCTGACCTCGCAATGTACCAAGCCAAAGCGGACGGTCGAAACTGCTATCGCCTGTTTGAGCCGAGCACTCAAACAGACACTCTATCGCCCTAAGTTAAAGCGGAACAGAACTTCTTAATCCGTGTCATCGCCTTCTCAAGCGCCTCATCAGAGGTCGCATAAGAAATTCGAAAAGCGGGTGAAAGACCAAACGCAGCGCCCATAACAACTGCAACTTTTTCGGTCTCCAAAAGCTCCGAAGCAAAATCGGCGTCAGTTTCGATCAATTTGCCCGATGGCGCAGTTTTGCCAATAACGCCGGCGCAAGATGGATAGACATAGAACGCGCCTTCAGGCGTGGCGCAGGTCAAGCCGTCAGCTTTATTCAATTCCGCAACAACGAAGTCGCGGCGCTTTTTGAACACCTCATTGCGCTCAGGCAAAAAGTCATGACTGCCGTTTAGGGCTGCGAGAGCGGCATACTGAGAGATCGAACTTGGGTTCGATGTCGTCTGACTGATAACTTTGCGCATTGTCTTGATCAGTTCGGCAGGCCCGGCCGCATACCCAATCCGCCAGCCAGTCATCGCATAGGCTTTTGAAACACCATTCATGGTCAAAGTGCGATCATAAAGACCGGGTGTAACCTGCGCGATCGTCTTATACTCAAAGCCATCATAGACGAGGTGCTCATACATATCGTCGGTCAGCACCCAGACTTGCGGGTGGCGCAACAAGACTTCGCCCAACCCTTTTAGCTCAGCTTCAGTATAAGCTACACCTGTTGGGTTTGACGGTGAATTCAGAATGATCCATTTGGTCTTGGGCGTAATCGCCGCTTCAAGCGCTTCGGGTGTCAGTTTGTATTGTGCGTTCGGACCACAAGAAATGATGACAGGTGTCCCGCCACATAGTTTCACCATTTCAGGATAGCTGACCCAATACGGCGCAGGGATGATCACCTCATCGCCCTCATTCAGGGTCGATACCAGCGCGTTGTAGATGACGGGCTTGCCGCCCGGTGCAACGTGGATTTGGTCTGGGGTGTAGGTCAGATCATTATCACGCTTAAACTTGGCGCAGATCGCTTCCTTAAGCTCTGGGATTCCATCAGCAGGCGTATATTTCGTCTTGCCAGAATTGATCGCGTCAATCGCGGCCGCTTTGATATGATCAGGCGTGTCAAAGTCCGGCTCGCCAGCGCCAAGGCCAATAACATCCTCGCCCGCACGTTTTAACTGTGCGGCTTTCGTCGTCACAGCAATCGTTGCTGATGGTGCAACACGATTCACGGCATCACTGAGTTTAAGCTGGCTGGTCATCACAGACTCCGGTTTTGGAAGGCCTTCCCTCTAATCCCCTATGCTAGCATGCGCAAGCAGCAGTAAAAATCACCACTTAGATCAAATTTTATAGATCGTTTTAGCGGTCAATTGACCACCATCTGCAATATTCCCTCAGATTCCTAGCGATGGAGGGCCAATTGGCCGACTCTAAAAATTCATCTGACCCTTATCAGGCTGTTTTTGAGCAGTTCATGATCGAGGTACGCTTCTATTTAGGCGAAGTTCAGGGATGGCTTTTGTCGCTTTCTGACGGCGAAAAAATCCTCGGTCTATGCGCCTTCGTTTTAGTTCTGATGCTAATCATTGTTTCCAAAGCTCGCAGAAATGAAGATCCCGGCAGTAACGGGCGCCAGTTCTCGGGCGCACTCGTGCTCGTTTTAATCTTCGCCTTTGGTGCCGGTTGGACGCTTGATGCTGGTGATGGTAGCTTCGCTCATCTGTTTGGACGCTAGGCTTATTCCCTCATACGCCCTAAATAGGGGTCATGCCTGACTCGCCAGCTCCTGAAATCCGCAAACGCGGCATAGACGTCATCAAAGACAATCTAACCCGGCTTCCTGCAAAGCCTGGCGTGTATCGTATGTTTGGAGAAGATGAGACGGTCCTTTATGTCGGCAAGGCCAAAAGCCTAAAGGCCCGCGTCGCGTCCTACACGCGTATCGGCGGACATACCCAGCGGATCGCAACGATGATCATGCTGACGGCGCGAATGGAATTTGTGGTCACTGAGACAGAGACCGAGGCTTTGCTACTCGAAGCCAGCCTGATCAAGTCGCTGAAGCCGCGTTTCAATATCCTGTTGCGGGACGATAAATCGTTTCCATACATCTTAATCCGCCGCGATCATGAATCGCCGCAAGTATTAAAATATCGCGGCAGCAAGAAAGATCGCGGCGACTATTTCGGCCCATTTGCCAATGCGAGCGCCGTAACACGAACCATTGATACGCTGCAGAAAGCATTCTTGCTCCGCACGTGCGAGGATAGCGTCTACTCTGCCCGTAAACGTCCCTGCATGCTGCATCAGATCAAGCGCTGCTCAGCCCCGTGTGTGGGCTTGATTGAGCATGACGAATATGTCGAACTTGCCAATCAAGCGTCTGATTTCTTGCGCGGAAAAGCCACCGATCTTCACAAAGAACTCGCTCAAGATATGGAGCAAGCTGCGACCGATATGGAGTTTGAGCGTGCGGCTGCATTACGTGACCGTATCCGGGCGCTCGCCACAGTTCGGGCGCAGCAGGACATCAATCCGGACGGCATCGAAGAAGCCGATATTTTCGCGGTCGCAATGGAAGGTGGGCAATCGGCCGTACAGGTCTTCTTCATTCGTGCAGGTCAAAACTGGGGCGCAAGCATTCACTTCCCTCGCCATGAAAAAGGCGAAGAAGAAGCAGACATTCTCGCAGCTTTCTTGGTCCAGTTCTACGACAAGCGCCCGCCACCTCGCTTGATTTTGACGAATGTCGAACCCGCGGATGGCAAACTTATCGCCGAAGCGCTTGAAACCAAGTCTGATCGCCGCGTTGAACTTCGTGCGCCGCAACGCGGAGATAAGCGGTCACTCGTTGAACAAGCCACACGCAGCTCATCGGAAGCCTTAAGCCGCAAGCTTGCTGAAAGTGCTAGCCAAGCGAGATTGCTAAAAGAGGTCGCCAAAGCGTTTGACCTTGAAGAGCCGCCGAAGCGGATCGAGATTTACGATAACTCTCACATTCAAGGTAAGAACATGGTCGGCGGTATGGTTGTGGCTGGGCCGGACGGCTTCGATAAAGGCCAGTATCGTAAGTTCAACATCAAAGACAAAACCATCGAGCCGGGTGATGATTACGGCATGATGCGTGAAGTCATGCGCCGTCGTTTCGCTCGCGCGCTAAAAGACCGTGATGAAGGCAATAAAGAAACGTGGCCTGACCTTGTTCTGATCGATGGCGGTCTTGGTCAGCTTAATGCGGTGATAGAAGCGATCGCTGATGTTGGTCTTTCGCCAGCCGATGTAACTTTGGTTTCAATCGCTAAAGGTGTCGAGCGTAATGCCGGGCGAGAGCAATTCTTCAGACCCGCGAAAGCGCCATTCCGTCTACCTGAAAATGCATCAGTTCTGTATTATTTACAGCGTTTGCGTGATGAGGCTCACCGCTGGGCCATCGGCGCACACCGCGCCAAGCGCAGCGCTGATATTAAGAAAAATCCTCTCGACGAAATCGAAGGCATCGGACCGGGCCGAAAGAAAGCCCTGCTCCAATATTTCGGGTCAGCTAAAGGCGTCTCTAAAGCAAAGGTCGCTGATCTACTCGAAGTGGATGGCGTGTCGGCTGCTTTGGCAGAGCGTATTTATGGCCACTTTAACAGTGGCTAACGGTTTGCGCCTGGCACCCACTTAACGTCATCGGTGCCATTATTGTTAGCTGCGCGCCCCGCCACAAACAGCCAGTCTGAAAGACGGTTCGCATAGGCGAGCGCTTCTGGGCTTACTATTTCATCGTCTAGACTGGAAAGCTCTGCGATCTGGCGTTCTGCGCGGCGGCACAGCGTACGTGCCACATGCATATGTGTTGCGACTTCGGACCCACCCGGCAAGATGAAGCTGTCCAACGGCGCGATGTTTGCGTTCATCGCATCGATCTCAGTTTCGAGACGTTGAACCTGCGTTCCCACGATCCGAAGCGGTTCCCATTCGAGCTTTTTGCCAGTGTCAGGTGTGGCAAGATCAGCGCCGAGATCAAACAAGTCATTCTGAATACGGCGAATGGCGGCCAGCATATCGCCGTCTGCATGCAGCGCTGCAACACCAAGGGCGGCGTTGACTTCATCAACCGTACCGTAAGCGGTAACACGTGGATGCCACTTATCAACAGGCTCACCCGTCGAAAGCCGCGTTTTACCTTTGTCGCCAGTCTTGGTGTAGATTTTGTCGAGCTTGACCATGCTAGCCTCTAAAACCTGGGAAAGCACCCATCACAATTGCGAGCAGGATAAGCACAAGTATAACCGCGAACTGTGCGATTACGCGGGCACGCATCAGCTTGTTAGAACGGCTAGGTTGGCCTTCATCTGTCTTCAAAAGATTCACAAGACCCAATATCAAAACGACGACCAAAGCGGCGATTCCAATAAACAAGCCGTAAGAGAGTAGCGTGGCCATAAGTCAGCCCTTTCATATTTTCTGCTTTGTCAGTTAGGGCATAGACGCAGAAAACCTATGAGGCACGCAGCCGCGCCTTGTCTTAGTATTCGTAAACCTCAACCTTATCGACCTTGATCGTATAGGCCGCATCGGCGAGTTCAGACTCTTGGGTTTGGGTATAAATCGTCCCCTCAATCCAAACGGCCTGAGCCAAATCTTTCAACATGATCGGCTTGTCCGTCATCACAAAAATCGTCTGGTTCGGCGGTGGAGGCGGCGCATGCAAACAAGCACCGTAATAAGGCACCAGCAGGAATTCTGAAATCTCGGCTTTCGAACCATATTCGAACGGCACGGTGTATCCCGGAATACGAACCTTGGTTTCATGCAGCGCTGGAACGGTGTTGAACGTCCCAATCTGTACCATTGTATCGCCAGCTGATCCTTCGGCAATTCCGCCGCCTGAATACAACATCGCCATTTGGCTTTGGTACAGCTCAGCTAGACGCTCTTCTTCGCCTTCTGGCATTAGCTCTTCCCAGCCAATTTCCTGAACGCCGCGCGACATGAGGTCATTCGCCTTTGCGCCTGCTTCAGCCAACCGTGAAGACGTTGCCCCGTCTTTCTTTGGCTCCGGAATCTTGTCGCCGACTTGCGGTTCAGTTTTGGTTTTAGCTACGTCGCTCGATTCAGCGATAATCTCTGCGGATTCGACAGGTGTCTCCGGCGCAGAGTCTGCTTGGCTACAGGCAGCTAGTCCAGCGGCGGCGAGAATGGATAGAAATGCAAGTGTTCTCATAAAATTGTACCTAAGCGGGAAGCAGCTCTCGCGCCAGCCCTATAGAGCGGATGTGATCAGAGTTTAACGGTTAGCCCATCTGCCAATGATCGGCGCAGGGCGGTCAGTGCGGGCCAAATGCCGAGCAGCAAAGCTGCCCCCGTGACGGCTAAGATTGTATAGACATCAACAAGGCTAGGCCCTGTTCCAATCAACGCAATCCCATACTGCGCCGACAGAATTGGCGCCGCAATTGTGAAGATGACCTGTATCAGGACTGCGCCTAATACAGCGCCTAAAAAGCCAAGAACAGCGGCTTCAGCGACCATTAGTGCAAAGACATGATGCGGCCGCGCACCGGTTGCGCGCAAGATAGACATCTCGCGTCGTCGTTCGTTTAGACTGGTCAGGATACTTGTCAGGATCGACACCAATCCAACCGCAATCACAAAAGCAGAAACAGCCAGCAAAACCCGTTCAGCGGTGCCCATAACTTGCCAAAGCTCCGCGAGCGCTTGCCCCGGAATGATCGCCATCAATGGCTCTGATTTATTCGTATTGATCGCCCGGCGCGTGCGCAACACGGTTGCACGGCTCTTCAATCCAACAAACACGGCGGTGACTGTTTTAGGGGTCAGGTCAAAGCTGCGAATGGTGTTTTCTGTAATCGTGTCTGCCAGCGGATTTTTAGATCCGGTTTCCCAGCCAACATGGATTGCGGTGATGGCCTCCAATGACACCTGAATGGTCTGGTCAACTGGCGTTCCTGTTGGCGCAAGAATTCCGACGACGCGGAATGGTCGATTGTCATGATCGCTAAACCCACCAGCGCCTAGACCGTGAGTTAAAACCATAGGCGTGCCAATTTTATAGCCTAGGTCCTTTGCGACCTGCGCGCCAATGACGGCGTCGAACAGGTCGTCGAACTTCTGGCCTTCGCCAAATTTCAAATCTTGCTTCTGGCCATACTTATAATGCTCAAAATAGGCTTCCGTTGTGCCCATAACCCTAAACCCGCGATGGCTATCCCCCAGTGAGATTGGCACGGTCCAAGCAATATCATCGCGCGCGTCTAGCTCTTCATAGGCTGGCCACGAAATCTCCGCCGTCGCATTCCCCAAACGGAAAACTGAATAAAGCAAAAGGTTGATCTGACCTGAAGGCGCGCCGACGATAAGTTCAGTGCCAGAAATCGTATTATCGAACCCGGACTTGGCCGCGTTCCGCGCTTTCTCAACGCCCAGGAATAGCGCCACGGATAACGCAACCGCGAGGATAGTTAGCAGGGCAGAGCCCCGGCGATTGAGCACGCTGCGCCATGCCAGACCAAGAATAGAGACGCCCATTATGCGGCCTCCACAGTCTGCGACGCACGGTTTAACTCACCTAGGTCAACAGCGCGATCAAACAGGCCAGCAAGGCTTGCATCATGGCTTACGAACAGCATGGCCGCATCGGTGCGTTTGGCTTCTTCGCTGAGCAATTCAATAAACCGGTCTCGGCTATCTGCATCAAGCGCTGAGGTCGGCTCATCCGCAATGATCAGTGAAGGCCCGCCAATCAGGGCTCGCGCTGCCGCGACACGCTGTTGCTGCCCAACCGAGAGTTCCGTCACATTCCGCTTCAACATTTCAGGATCACTCAAACCAAGCCGCGAAAGTAAGCGTTTGGCTTCAGTTTCCACACCGCCGGCCATCTTCACGGCATCCATACGCGCCTTTGAAAAACGGCAGGGCAGAGCGACGTTTTGAATAAGCGATAAGTAAGGGACCAGATTGAACATCTGGAAGATGACACCCAAATGATCGGCTCGAATGGCATCACGCCGACGTCCCGGCAAGTCGGCGATATTCTGTCCCAAAATACTGATCGTCCCAGCTTGCGCTTCAAGTACACCCGCGATCAGACCCAGCAGTGTTGATTTACCAGATCCAGACGCACCGCGCAGGAAAAGGCGCTCTGACGGCTGCAGGGTAAAGCGCTCAATGTCGAGCAGTATAGGAGCCTTTGGCCACTGAAACTTTAAGTTCGAAATATCGACGATTGGATCGGGCATTTAGGGAAACTGGATCACTGGATTTGCAGCGCTCAAGCTATCGGCGTTCTGCCCGCTATCGGTTAGCGCAACTGCGTCGATTTCATCGAAGCCACTAAAGGCGTCAAACGCGAGCACCTTAACGCCAGAAATGATCGATGCATCGTCGCAAGCGAAGGTCAGGTCGATGACCATCTTTCCATGCTGCCCATCGCTACGGGCACTCACGCTGCGCTCTGTTCTAAGGCAGTCTCCGCCAATCAATTCCGCCGTTTGATCGGCGTATCGCGCAGTGTCGCCAAGGTCAGTTTCAGTTTCTGAAAGGCCATAATTTGCCAGCGGGGATTCCAAGCTAATTGAAATCGTGTTGCCTTCACGAACAACCGCCAATTCGGCATGGCCGTGAACGTGGGCTTCGCCGCCCGCATGGTCATCATGGTCTGCATAACTGTCATCGTCATGGTCGGCGTGGTCGTCTTCATCCTGATGCGCGTCATGTGAAGCGGAAACTGTCTCAGGCGCTGCTGGTGCGACAGGCGCGATAGCTTCATCTGTTACAACAGGCGGGGCAGGCGGTGTATCCGGTGCCTCTGTGGCTGGTTGGCAGGCCGCCAATAAGACAGCAGCAACAGAAATTAGACCTGTATGAAGGGGTGTTATACGCGGCATAAAAACTCCAGCTTTTGTTTGACAGGTAAAGGTGTCAGGACTAACTCGCCCTAACGTTTTTGAGATACTATAACATTTATACCCTACATATAGGGCAATCTGCCGCTCGCCTAGGATTATTCAATCAATGTTCGAAACCCTGCAAGCCCCACTCTTCTTTGGCTTGATCGCTGCGTTTGTGACGACGTTGGGTTTGCTTGCGGTTGCATTGCGAAGCGATTGGAGCTTGCGTTATGCCAATCTCTTCGGGCTCGCCGCGGCTGGAATGCTCTGCAGCATGGCATTCTTGCACATATTGCCGGAAGCGTTTGCCATGTCTGCGAATGCGCCTGTTTGGCTAACCGCAGGCTTCTTTGGTGGTTTGCTGATCAGTTATTTGGTGAAGACGCTCTTCCCGGATCGCGAAGGTTCGACGCTCCCAAGTGAAGCCATCACGCCTATTCTGGCGATTGCCATTCACTCTTTCATCGATGGTATCGTCTACTCGGTTACCTTTGCCGCAAGCTTCTCTGCTGGTGTCTTCGCCGCAATTGGGCTGATCCTGCATGAGTTCCCTGAGGGCGTCATCGCGTTCGCGATTTTGCGCCGTCATAATGTCTCTAACCGCAAATCGTTTCTGTGGGCGTTCCTCGCCGCAGCCGTAACAACGCCGCTCGGTGTCCTCGTGTCCGGACCATTCATGTATGGGCTTGGTGAGGATACAATCGGGGCACTGTTCGGTTTGTCTGCGGGGTTACTTCTCTTCGTTGCAACCGGCCCATTGATGGCGCCGCTGAAAGAAGTCAGCCCCGGAAAAGGCTTAGCTGCGCTATCAGCTGGGGTAGTCTTTGCAATCGGCTTGATGATTATCCCGCTGCCCGGTCACGATGGTCATGATCACATAGGCCATGCTCACGCTGAGCATAGATAATGCCACTTCGCGCCATTGTCCTAAGCCTACTTATCGGGCTTGCAGTACTTCTCTCGGCCAGTATTTCCCCTGCAAGTGCGCATCCTGAAGACGAATTTTGTACAATGGATGACGGGATAGACCCGGCGCTCTGCCGCGCCCTGCAAGAGCTAGACAGGGCCTCGGATACAGACAACCCAAATAGCGATTTCACTGAAACACATAAGATTGATTTTGACCGCCCAGTTTTGGAGACATTTGGTCTCTACATAAAGATTGGAGTTCAGCACATCCTGCCCGGCGGTTTGGACCATATACTGTTCGTCTTGGCATTGTTCTTCTCGACGCGCCGCTTGAGACCACTCCTTATTCAGGTATCGGCTTTCACGATAGCGCATACCGTGACGCTTGGCCTTGTTGCGTCGGGTGTATTTGCACCGCCAGCTTCAATTGTAGAGCCATTGATCGCCGCAACGATCGCCTTCGTGGCGATTGAGAATATCATATTCAAAGACATGACCCGTTGGCGGCCATTTGTGGTTTTTGCGTTTGGCTTGATCCACGGAATGGGTTTTGCGGGGTTCTTTGGTTCTCTCGGCTTACCAGATGGCCAGTTCTGGAGCGCTTTGCTGGGCTTCAATGTCGGCGTCGAAATCGGACAGTTGAGCGTCATTCTACTGGCTGCGGTTCTCCTCTGGCCTTTTCGGGCGAAGCTTCAAGCAGTGGCGTATCGTCGGTTCATTGTCTGGCCGGCATGTGCGGCCATCGGTTTAACCGGACTAATCTGGACAGTTGAAAGACTCGCTGGCGCTTAATCGGCATCTGCCTTGCACTAAAGCAGGGTATGTTTGTTAAGACTCTGTTTACCACGCGAATTCGGCGTTATGCTTGTGCCGTTCTGGCATCATTCGTGACCACATTTATTGCGCTCAATGCCTCACCACTTGCTGCTGCTCAAACCAATCAGTGCAATTGGCAGGATGTTGCTGCGTGGCAAAAATCGCTGACAGAGAGTTCGCAGGAGCAAACGCCCGAATACATTCTGCGCGTCACAGAAGCTTTCATTACCGCATGTCCAAACCGTCCAGAAGTACGCGACGCTAGCCGGATTGCCGGTATCGCGGCATCGGACATGGGCGAGTCTTCAAAGGCAGTAGACCACTTCAACAACGCTCTTCCAATGCGGGATGTTCAAGCCCGGTTCTATGAAATTTCTGCACTACTTGCGGATGGAAAATCCCGCACCGCATGGCAGGCCCGCGACGAACTTGTTGAGGATTGGCTCGACGAAATAGCCCGCGAACCAAAGATTTCTGTCGTCACAAACAAGGTGCGCGGCGGTGAAATTCACGCCGTTACGTTCGCGCGGCGTGATCAGGAAACCGGGATTGGTGCCGCTTGGGTCGCTGTGCCTGATGGCCCGGGTTGGCCTGCGACTTTGACGATCGGATCAGAGCGCCAACTGACCGCATTTCATAAAATTCGTACCGGTGCCGATCTTCGCCACGTAGACCTTTATCGCTGCCGCGGTCGCCGAATTCTGGCGCGTGTCGATGCGGCTATGTCGGTAGGTGAAATGGATATCAGTGCAGAAACAACGCTTGTCGCATACCTTGCGCGCCCGGATAAATTTGAACGCACTGAAAAAGGCGAACCGATAAGCGTTTGCATTTGGCCGAAGCGAATTTTGCCGCCTGCGCCGCGCTAAACCAGCTGCGAAAAGTCAATTACGTCTAGCTTGTGCCCCGTAGCTTCGACAAATCGACGGAAGTCGCCGCGCCCTATCGCCGTCGTTGCCGTATTGGTGAGCGGATGAAAGTTCACGGTCTCGAAGCCCATTAGCGCCTCATCGGCGATAAAGCGCACACGCTGTGTCGAATCATTCATCAAGGCAAAAGCCGTGACCGATCCCGGTTGAACGCCTAAAACCTCAACCATCAATTCTGCACTGGCGAAAGATAGCCGCCGCGTCCCGATCAGCTTGTGCAATTGGTTCAGCTTTAGCTGGCTATCGCACCATGCTGAAATCAGAACGATCGTGCCATCCTTATCTTTCATGAACAAGTTCTTGGTGTGGCCGCCGGGCATAGACGCCTTTAGATGACGCCCTTCTTCGACAGTGAAAGTGGCTTCGTGCTCTATCGTTGAGTGGGAAATTTCCAACTCATCCAGAAACTTAAACAGGTCAGATGGGCTTGCAGGCATGCCCGCCTTGGGGCAGGAAAACGGTCACTCGTCAAGACTTCTCAAAAGGGACAGGTTCATGCAGCTGGAATGCTATAAGATTTATGATGTCGCCCCAGAAATCGTCCCGGGCCGCAGCACGCGTGACTGGATGGATGCTTTTCCAGATCGCCAGCCATACCGCTGTCTGCCGCTTTCAATGGCAAATTCCACGGGTTGGGAAATCCTTTGCCCGATGGATATCAAAATCATTTGGAATGGCGGCCCGAACAAAGAAGATATTCAACTTTTAACAACCGGCGATCCAAATGCGATCGCATCCTTTGCTGATAGTCACTTTCAGCGCGGAATTGTGACGTTTCATACCGGGCACCTGTTCCGCACACCGCCGGGATGGGGCTTGATGACGACGGGCGCCCCTAACTTCTTTAAAGATGGCGCTGCGCCTTTGACCGGCGTTGTTGAAACCGACTGGTTGCCGTTTCCGTTCACGATGAACTGGCAAATGACGCGGCCCGGCGAAGTTGTTTTCAAAAAGGGAGAGCCGTTCTGCTTCATTGTTCCGTTTGAGCACGGCAAACTTGAAGAGATTGAGCCTGAGCGAAAACTCCTCAGCACAAATCCAGAGCTTGAAGCTGAATTCCACGGCTGGTCTAAAAGCCGCGGCGACTTCAATTCAAAGCTAAATGCAGGTGATCCAGAAACCCGCAAAGCGGGCTGGCAGCGCCACTATATGCGCGGCGAAAAACAAACTGGCGATAAGATTGATAGCCACGTCACAAAACGCCGCTTGAAGCCACCAAAAGACGTTTAGTCTTTACGGCTGGCTTTCTCGGCGATGCCTGAAACGCCGCGGCGCTCGGCCAGTGCGTCTGCAACCATGTCGAGGCTCACGCCTTTGATGCGCAGGCCAACAAACATATGAAACAAAAGGTCGGCAGCTTCTTCAGCCGTTTCCGTTTTACCTTCAGCCGCAATCGCGAGCGCCAGTTCTGCGCCCTCCTCGGCGATCTTCTTACCACAGCGTATGGGGCCAGCATGCAGCAGCTTGGCAGTGTAGGATTTCTCTGGATTACTGTTTACGCGGTCGTCCACCGTGCTGCTAAGCGCGGCGAGAAGCGTGTTTAATCGGTTAGCAGACCCTAAAGGTTTTTTCGAAGACACAGGCGATGATCCTTAAAACGGGCGCACAGGTGCGCCAGCTGCTTGTAATGTGTTACGCGCTTCCTCTAGCGAAACTTCGCCAAAATGGAAGATTGAGGCGGCTAAAACTGCGCTTGCGCCGCCTTCGATAATAGCTGGCGCCAGATCGGCGGCGCTACCCGCCCCGCCAGATGCAATCACCGGTACATTAACGGCAGCCGTGACGGCTTTTAGCAACGGCAAGTCATAGCCAGATTTGGTGCCATCCTTGTCCATGCTGGTTAGCAGGATTTCTCCGGCCCCTTTAGCCTCAGCAAGCTTGGCAAACTCAATGGCATCTATGCCTGTTGGTTTGCGGCCCCCGTGGGTGAAAATTTCCCAGCTATCGCCGCTTTGGCGCGCATCAATGGCAACGACCACGCATTGGCGTCCAGCCTTTGCAGCGCATCGCGCAATGACATCAGGGTCAGATACGGCCGCCGAATTAATCGCAACCTTGTCAGCGCCCGCGCGAAGCAGGGCGACCATATTCTCTGCGCTGCGCACCCCGCCGCCAACCGTTAGCGGCATGAAGCATTGTTCTGCTGTTGCGCTTACCACATTTAGCAACGTGCCGCGGCCTTCATGGCTCGCGGTAATGTCTAGAAAGCAAAGCTCGTCAGCGCCTTGCGCGTCATAGGCTTTCGCAAGCGCCACGGGGTCACCAGCATCGCGCAATCCAACAAAGTTCACGCCTTTGACGGTGCGGCCATCCTTAACATCAAGGCAGGGAATGATGCGGGTTTTCAGCATAGGTGCGCTTTAACGGCCAAACTCAAGTTTGAGCAAGATTAAATCTAAGTGGATTACGCTTTGGATCTAGGTTTCTTGGGACCAAGTGAAGACACAGTTGCCGGGTCAGGGGTCTTTTCCTTGAAGCGGCAAAGCTCACGAATTGAACAATCCCAGCACTTTGGCTTGCGTGCGATGCAGGTGTAGCGCCCATGAAGGATCAGCCAGTGATGCGCGCCAAGTTTATACTCGTCCGGCGTTGTGCGCTCCAAACTCGCTTCAACTTGATCCGGGTCCTTGCCCGGCGCGAGGCCTGTTCTGTTTGAGACCCTGAAGATGTGTGTATCAACCGCAATGGTTGGCTGCCCAAAGGCTTCATTCAAAACAACATTGGCTGTCTTGCGCCCAACACCGGGTAGCTTGACCAGCTCGTCCCGGGTTTGAGGCACCTCGCCGCCAAAGTCATCGATCAGCATCTGACTCAAAGCGATAACATTCTTAGCTTTGTTGCGCCAAAGCCCAATCGTTTTGACGTGGCTCTCTACGCCTTCAAGCCCTAGAGCTAACATCTTTTCGGGTGTATCCGCTGCCGCGAACAGGCCCTTGGTTGCTTTGTTTACGCCGACATCCGTTGCTTGCGCGGATAATGCGACGGCCACAACCAATGTGTATGGATTTACAAAATCAAGCTCGGTCTTTGGATCTGGGCGGTCCTTGGCAAGATGCGAAAACAAGATCGCCGCCTTCTCTTTGCCAAAAGTTTTCGGAGCGCGTTTCCGCTTGGATTTTGTTTTTACTATCGCCATGCGAGCATGGTTTAGGGCGACGAGCCTGCGGCGCAAGGGCGCGCTTGCTGGATACCTGATTTTTTGAGCTATAATGAAGATTATGACCCCAACGCCGCACAAAATTTATATGGACGCGTCCCTGACACCGAACCGCTCCCTCAGTCCGCGCGCCTTTACGATCGTGATGAGTATCGTTGCGGGGGTGAGTTTTCTGGCTGGCCTTATGTTCGTCTCTATGGGCGCATTTCCGGTCATCGGCTTCTTCGGCCTAGATGCACTTGCCATCTGGTTGGCATTCCGGTGGAGTTTCCGGTCCCTGAAACAAGAAACAAAAGTCCGCGTGACCGCCGATACGATTGATGTTGAGCATTTCGAAGCTGGTAAAATTGTCAAAACAGCAAGCATTCCAACGATTTTTGCGCGCGTCAGGCTAGAGCTGCCAGAGCGCCGCCCAAGTGAGCTGCAACTTGCCTATCAACAACAAGCTTGGGTCATTGGCCGCTTTCTCACACCGGGCGAACGCAAAGGCTTTAAGCGCGCTCTTGAAGACGCCATTCGCCGCGCAAAAGATGAGCGATTTGAGGTTTAACAAAAAAGTGACGCCTGCGTCATAGTTTTTTCATTTTACTTATGCTAAGCTGACGCCAACGTCATAATTGCGGCTTATCTGCTGCAGATACGGAGGCACAGATGGCAGACACAATGACCAAGATCGCTCTTAATTTAGAGCGCCCACATATTACCCCCCGCGAACCTATGCACCCAGGTTACTTGGAGTTCGGTCAGGCTGTTCCTGATGCGGCCACCATTTCTCTTGATGATATTAATATTGTGGACCCTGAAATCTGGCGTCAAGGCGCGTACTGGGAACGCTTCGCACGCATGCGTGCAGAGGATCCACTTCACTGGACCGAAGATAGTTTCGTTGGCGGTGTCTGGTCTGGCACCCGCTACGAAGAAATCATGAAGATCGACATCGATCACAAATGCTTCTCTTCCAGCTGGGAGCATGGCGGCATCGTTCTTGGTGAACCTTTGGAAGATTTTGAACTTCCAATGTTCATCGCAATGGATGAGCCGAAACATTCAGAGCAACGCAAGACCGTCCAACCAGCCGTTGCCCCTAACATGCTTAAAGAGTTTGAGCCTCTGATCCGTAAACGTACACAGGAACTACTCGATACGCTTCCGGTCGGTGAACCGTTTGACTGGGTTGATACAGTTTCAATCGAGCTGACAACAATGATGCTGGCGACCCTATTCGACTTCCCATTCGAAGATCGCCGCAAGCTGACCCGCTGGTCTGATGTTTCAACAAACCGTGAAAATCCAGATATTTGCCCAGGCGGTGAAGAACAGTGGAAGCAAGAACTACTTGAATGCCTAACAGCCTTCATGGGCATCTATCAGAAGAAACAGGCAGAGCCTGTCCGCAATGACCTGATCAGCCTTCTGGCCCATGGTGAAAAAACGAAAAATATGAGCCCGCAAGAATTGCTCGGGAATGTCATTCTCCTCATTGTTGGCGGTAATGACACAACGCGTAACTCAATGACCGCTTCGGTTTACGGCCTCAACAAGTTCCCAGAAGAATATGCCAAACTGAAAAAGGATCACTCGCTGATCCCGAATATGGTTTCTGAAGTTATTCGCTGGCAAACACCTTTGGCCTTCATGCGCCGTACAGCGCTCGAAGATGTTGAGATGCACGGCAAAACGATCAAAAAAGGTGACCAGATCGCCATGTGGTATGTCTCTGGTAACCGCGACGAAGAGTTTTGGGACGAAGATCCAAACCGTTTGATCATTGATCGCAAACAGGCACGTAATCACTTGTCATTCGGCTTTGGTATTCACCGTTGCGTGGGTAACCGCCTTGGTGAGCTACAGCTGCGCATCCTTTGGGAAGAAATTTTCGAACGCTTCAGCCATGTTGAAGTTCTTGAAGAGCCAGCGCTTACATCTGGTGCCTTTGTGAAGGGCTACACTTGGATGCCGGTTATCTGTCACCCAAAGAAATAATCTGATTAATCTTCTTCGGGCCTCTCTGTGAGGCCCGAAAGCCATCGCCGTCCCCCATCCAGAGTGATCGACTCGCCTGTAATAATGGCGCTGTTTGGGCTGGCCAGAAACGCAGTTGTTTCAGCAATTTCTTCGGCCAAGGCTGCGCGTTCCATAGGCGTACGGTCTTTCAGCCAAGGCTCACGCCCTTCGGCGCGCGGGCGCAAAGCGACGACTGCATTCACGCGGATGCCTTCATTTGCTAGCTCAATCGCAGCCGATTTGATGATGCCCATGATCGCATGTTGCGAGACGCTTTCACTGAACCAGCCCGGCTGTGACATGGATGCCCCAAGCGACAGCACAAAGGTAAATGTCCCGGTCTGACGTGATCGATCAATTGCATTCTCTGGGTCTGTGCGTTCGGCAATTAGCTCTGGACTGAAAACGCGTAGCGCCTGAACTGCGCCGCGTACCGTTTTCATAAGAACATTTTCGAACGCCTCCATTTCCAAACCCAGCAGGCGATCGGGCTCGGGCAGCGGCGGAATGACGACGACATTATCGACAAAATGATAAGTCTCTAATGCGGCAGACAGCGCGTTTCGAAGCCCAAGCTTTGAATGTATTGGCCCGTGGTGATAAGTAATCTTCTCACCAAGCGTCTTCTTGAGGTCTTTTAGAAGATCCGCATTGGGATCAACCGCAACGATATTATGGCCATCCTCCAGAAAGCGGCGCGCAACAGCGTCGCCTACGGTCTGGCCTAGGCCGACAATCAGTGTGACGGGTTTATACATGCTCGGCGCTCCTGCCAGACAACCAATCGATCGCTGACAGGATTAGCCTGCCAACGTCAACTCGCGCGTAGCATACCAATCTCTTCTTTAAGCTTCAGTTTCTGTCGCTTGAGATCTTTTACCGTTGTGATGTCATAGGCGGGACGTTTCTGTTCCTGTGAAATCTTGTCTTCGAGTTTCGCGTGGCGACGATTGAGCTCTTGGATCCGATTTTGCAGTGACATGAATAGTCTCCTTCTCTTTCTGAAACCTGTGACTTTATAGACACAGGTAACCATAAGCAGCGATAAGAGTCACGGCGTCCGGGCTAGAAAAATAAACTATGCAAATTTATTGCGCGAACTTCGCTCAACGCGCCCGCTTTTTTGCGTTTTTTGCCCGAAACATGGTCTCATCTGCTAAAGCAATCAGCGATTCAGAACTATATCCGCGTTGCCATTCGACACAGCCGCATGACGCGCCCAGTTTGACCGAGTCCAATCCATCCTCCGCGCTATCGCGAACCGTCAGGCTGCCAATCACTTGCTCAAGACTAGCCGCTTTCGCAGCACTGTCCTGATGTTCAGCATGGGTTAGCGCGATGCCAAATTCATCGCCGCCTAAACGCCCTACAATATCGGTTTGGCGGACATTATCGATCAAAGTCTGTGCGACATGCTGGATAACTTTGTCGCCTGTGGCGTGACCGAAGCGATCATTGATGAGCTTAAACCGATCTAGGTCGATAAATATCAGGCTGAGCGGGGTGCCATAGCGCTCTGCTAATGCGATTTCACGCGACAGCTCTCGTTCAAAGGCCCGGCGATTAAACACCGGACAAAGCGCGTCCCGGTCTGCAAGTAATTCAGCGGCTTCAAGCTTTTGCTGCAACGCAGAACGATCTGCCCGAACTGCAATGACTTCGCTGGCCATCGCCTCAACAGCGGCTCTCGCATGTGCAGGAAGTGCGGCGAGATCAATTCCAATCGCGTGCAGAAGGCGATGGCGACTGTCGCTCTCGGTATCCGGTTCCCGGCTGATTTGTGTAGGGTTAGGTGCAGCTTCAGCCATATAAGCAGCTTACCGCAAATCACCTGCATTGCCCAGCATCAGTTAAGCTTGACGGGGCCTCGAACATTTTTATGTTGCGCGCTTTGGACGGGGGCTTTCGATGAGCCAAACCTCAAACACAGATCAGCCAGTTGTTGGCGTCATCATGGGTAGCCAATCTGATTGGCCAGTGATGGAAAAAGCTTGCGAGATTTTGGACCAACTCGGCGTCGGTTTCGAAGCTAAGATCGTTTCAGCGCACCGCACGCCTGACCGCCTCTATGAGTATGCATCAAGTGCGAAAGCGCGTGGCATCCACGTTATAATCGCTGGTGCAGGCGGCGCCGCCCACCTACCGGGCATGGCGGCGGCGATGACCCCGCTTCCAGTGCTCGGCGTTCCGGTGAAGTCACGCGCGCTGAACGGAATAGACAGCCTGCTTTCTATCGCGCAAATGCCAAAAGGCGTTCCGGTTGGAACATTGGCGATTGGTGAAGCAGGCGCGGCAAATGCCGGGATCTTGGCGGCTTCAATAATAGCGCTTCACAATCCAGACGTTGCGGCAAAACTGGATGCCTTCCGGGCTGCGCAAACCGAGGCTGTTCAGGAAACGCCGAAAGCATGACCCCTCTAAAGGCTGGCTCAACCATCGGGATACTCGGCGGCGGCCAGCTTGGGCGGATGCTCGCTAGTTCTGCGGCGCAGCTTGGGTTTGATGTATCAATCTATTGTCCCGAAGATGATTGCCCTGCCGCCCGGGTCGCGGCCTCCCACACATTCGGACAGTATAATGATCCTGCTGCGCTGCTCGCATGGGCGCAAAGCTGCGATGTCGTGACTTATGAATTTGAGAATGTGCCTGTCACCGCCGCCGAGGCTCTGATCGCAGCAGGTATTACGGTTCGCCCCGGTGCTAAACCTCTTGAAGTGTCTCAAGATCGCCTGACAGAGAAGGCCTTCCTGCGCGAATGCGGCATTCCAACGGCTGATTTCGCGGCAGTAAACGCGCCAGACGATATCGCTGATCCCATTAAAGCGTTTGGCGGCAAAGGCATCCTGAAGACTTGCCGCGATGGTTATGACGGTAAGGGTCAGGTTCGGTTGGAAGAGGGTGATGATTACGTCGCCGCCTGTAAAGCTCTCGCAAATGCCCCTTCCATCCTTGAGGCGTTCGTTCCGTTCGAGCTGGAAGTCTCGGTTATCGTCGCCCGCGACGCGGTCGGTGATACGCTTTGCTACGACCTACCGCGCAATGAGCACGTCAACGGCATCCTTCGCCGTTCAGTCGTGCCTAGCAACCTCGCTGAAGACGTTGTCAAAAACGCATGTGAGGCTGCGGAGAAGCTCGCCCATGCGCTCGAATATGTCGGTGTTCTGGCGCTTGAGTTTTTCGTGATGAAGGACGGTTCGCTCATGGCGAATGAATTCGCGCCGCGTGTCCATAATTCAGGCCACTGGACCCCGGAAGCCTGCGCGACGGGCCAGTTTGAACAGCATATCCGCGCCGTCGTCGGCTGGCCTCTAGGGCCTGTGACGCGTTTTCACGACGTTGAAATGCTAAACCTGCTCGGCGAAGAAGCTATGGTGCCGCCAGAGGTACTGTCCGCCGACGGCGTCTTAACACTCTATGGCAAGCGCGAAGCCAAAGCTGGCCGCAAAATGGGCCATTTGGTCCGTCGCCGCGTTTAAACCTTCGTCGCGTACACGGCCAGATTCTTACCAATCAGTCCGCCCGTTAAGCGGTCGATCAAGTGAGATAGCGGGAAGATCAGCTTGTCATAGATCGCAACTGATTTCGGGCTAACGTCGCCCTTACCATCGTCGACCATTTTGAAGGCCAGCGTTGCTGGAACCCCAAGACTGTCAGCAAAGCGCGCTTTGTGAACTTTAAAACCCGCACGCTCCAGTTTCTCAACCAGTTCACGTTTGCCATAGCGGCGCCAGTGGCCAACTTTGCGATCCATGCCAGTGTACAGCCAAGATAGTGCAGGAACATAGACTGCCAGACGCCCACCCGGTTTAATCATTCGGTGTAATTCAGACATCGCATCCTCATCATCCTCAATGTGCTCAAGCACGTTCAGGGTGAAGGCATAATCAACGCTATTGTTTTCAACCGCCGCCGGGGCAGGGACTGTTTCAAACCCATCCGCACGCAGCTGATCCCGCAGGTGAGAATCCGGCTCTAGGCAAACAAGCCGACCAGCAAGATCACGCACAGGCTTAGAGAAAGACCCGATACCCGCGCCAAAGTCGAGCATCGTATCGCCTTCGGGCGCTTCAGCTTTCACAAAGTTCGCAAGCGCGCGATTGTAATTGTGTGCGTCGGCCAGAACGTGCAGCTCTTCAACACCTGTATAAGGCTCAAACACTGTGCCGCCCTGATGAACCGCTTCCGTCTTTTGGAAAGCGATCCGTGAATAGCCGATATAGCTGACCCACATCGAAATCGCTGTGGCAATCGCAACGGCAATGGCTGGGATCAAGTTCGGGAAGCCGAGCATCAATCCAGCGTACAGGAGGTAATTTATCAACGACGACGCAAGTACAACAGCGCCGTAACGCGCCCCTTCGCTGGCTTGGCTAGTTTCGCTGGCGCCAAAGGTAAACGCGCGGTTCAAAAGCCACGTCACCACAGCCGCAACCGCCATAGAGATGACGCGTGCACTAAACGGGTCCAGCCCGGTATGCACCAGCGTCGATAGAATTGCTGTATCTGTAACAAATCCGGCAACACCAACCGCGCCAAAGCGTTTCAGGCGACGAAGAATTCCGAGTGTGTCTACCGCCATGGTTGAGCCTTATAGCTGAGGAATACAGAGCGCTTTGCTTCAATGCGTGCGCGTGCCAAACTGTCGAGGATCAGGCCACAAACTGCCGTGATCGAGCCTGTCATAACCAGGCCCATAGATAGGATTGCTGTTGGTAAGCGCGGAACCAAACCTGTTTGCGCGTAAGTGATAGCCAATGGCGTAGCCAGCAATGCCGCCAATAGCGCGAGACCTAAACCGATTAATCCAAAGAAGGCCGCAGGGCGTGTTTCTTTGGCCAACATGCCAAACATGCCGAGGATACGAAAACCAGCGCTGAATGTTTTTAGCTTTGAATGACTGTCTTCCGGGCGCACACCGTATGGGGTTGGGCGCTCGAGTGTTGAGATACCTAACTGGCTGCAATGAACTGACATCTCTGTTTCAATCTCAAACCCGGCAGAAACAGCAGGGAACGATTTAACAAAGCGCCGCGTAAAGACGCGGTAACCTGAAAAGATGTCAGAGAATTGGTCGCCAAACATTGTATTATAAAGCTTGTTGAAAATCTTATTGCCGAAGGCATGGCCTTCGCGGCCAGCGTCTTTGGTCACATCGGCGCGTGTGCCGACGACCATATCGACATGGTTCTTTTGTAATAGCTCAACCAGCATTGGTGATAGGGACGCATCATACGTGTCGTCGCCGTCAGCCATAATATAGATATCGGCTTCAACATCGGAAAAGATGCGGCGCACCACATGGCCTATACCTTGGCGGGTTTCAGTCCGCACAATTGCGCCAGCATCGCGGGCAATCTGCGCGATGTTGTCGGATTAGTTATTGTCATAGACATAGATATCAGCCGTCGGCAGGGCCGCGCGGAAATCATTGATAACTTTCTCGATTGTGATCGCTTCATTGTAACAGGGGATCGTTACGGCGATCCGAGGCTCGCGTGCGGTGGCCGTTTGTGGGGAATTGGACTCTACAATTGCGGGACGCATGCCGGAAGCCTTTCAGTAACCTGCATATGCGATAGCCCAGTCATGCTTAAGGGCAGGTAAGATTTAGGCGGGAAATTACTAATGACGGATTCATACTTTTCGCGGCGCGGTATTTTTGCAAACGGCCAATGGAGCCTGTTTCTGGTCGCCGGATTGATCCTACTGATGCTTGCAATGGGCGCTGTGGACGTCTTCGAAGGCACAGTCCCAGACAATGATGATCTGCTTCGCCTACAGCAGGTTCGTGACCTAATAGCGGGCCAAGCTTGGTTCAATGTCGATCAGGCGCGGATGCTCACGCCCGAAGGCGGAGAAATGCATTGGTCGCGTTTGCCCGATATCTTTCTGGCATCGATCATCTACGTGACCCAGCCTTTACTCGGCCAAACGCATGCTGAGATGCTTGCGATGTCCGTCTGGCCTCTGGTCTTGTTGACTTGGACGCTCGCCATGCTGGTCACCGTGCTGCGCCGGCTTGGCGTTGGTTTGGCCGGGCAGGTTGTCGGCCTCATCTTCTTCGCTTTGTCAGGCGCGATTTACAATTTTTGGCCCGGCCGGATCGACCACCACAATCTGACCGTGGCGTTAACGCTTACGGGGTTTGCGGCTGCTATTTCTGCTAATCTTAGCTTACGGTCCGGTGCGATCGCCGCGGCTTGTATTGCGGCCATGCTATCGGTCGCGATTGAGACACTTCCCTACGCAGCAGCGCTTATTCTGACCTTCGGCCTGTTCTGGATTGTTAGGGGGCATAATGAGGCCCCTCGATTGGCGGCATTCGGTTTCGCATTGATTGTTTTTTCGAGTATTTTCTATCTTGCCGATGCGCCGGGTTGGGGCGCGCGGCGTATGGTGTGCGATGCTTATGGCAATTCCCATTGGGCAGGTATGCTCGGAGGTGGCGCGCTGCTCGGTGCAATCGGTATGTTCGGCGGAAACCTTGACGGCTGGGGCAGGCGGCTAATCGCTGGCGGTGTAACGCTCGGCCTCGTCGCATGGGTCAATCCGGCATGCTTAGGCGATCCTTATACCGACGTGTCTGATCAAGTTCGCCTCGCATGGCTTAGTGTTGTAGGCGAAGCTCGTAACTTAGGCCGTCTTCTCGCTGACGAACCGTCACGCGCTGTCTGGCAGGTTGGCTTTGTGTTTTCCGGCCTCGTCGCAACCGCGATTATGGTTTTGAAGGCTCCATCGGGCAATCGCCTCCCTAGCCTAGCTTTGGCCCTGATGATGGTTCTGTCTGCGCTTGCAACCGTCTGGCAAATTCGCGGCGTGACCTTTTCCCACGTGTTTGCGGTCATTGCGGCGGCTTGGTTCGTAGGCGCTTACATTGAGTACTGGCTCAAGACGCGTGGCTCTTTAACAGTTTTTGGGCTGTTTGCCGGGATCATAGCTTTCTCTCCAATGATGTGGGCGCAGCTGGCTGAATCATTCAGAAAGCCATCACCCTACGCTGTAAGCGACAAGCCCTATAAGTCCCTCTGCCTCGATCCGCAGTCTTATGCTGACATGGCGGACATGCCGCCGATGAAAGTCCTGACCCCAATCGATCTTGGCATGTCGGTATTAGTCAGAACACCGCATAGCGTTTTCGCAGGTCCCTATCACCGCAACGTAAAAGGCATTGAGCAGGTTACAGGCATCTTCATGGGGCCACCTGAAGCGGCGCGCGCCGATATAGCCAAGCTTGGCGCGACCCATGTGCTGTATTGCGAAGGCCTGCACGAAACGACCCGTTACGGCATGCTACGCCCAGACAGTTTCGCCACACAGCTAAACAATACCGATATTCCAGATTGGCTGGAACCGGTTGACGGCAAGACCGAAACGGACGGCATTATCCGCCTTTACCGCGTACAAGCTGAGTGACAGCCGCCCTGCATGATTGACCCTTTGCCGGACTTGCGGCAAAGGGGGACATGAAAAAACTAGACACTCCAAAAAAGATTATTGATGAACTACAGGCGCTCTATTCAGAGGCCGTAGAAGCCCTATGTGATGCGCTGCAGGATTACCTCCATGATGGTAAGACCCCGGACGCTGACGCCCGCGCAGCTGGCGCCTTCTGTTATCCAGAACTGATTATCCACTACAATCCGGACGGCCCGCCGCCGCCAATCTCCCGCGCATTTGGTAAAATGTCGGAAGCTGGGACCTATTCAACCACGATCACACAGCCTGAATTCTTCACGCGCTATCTGACCGAACAACTGGTGCCGCTACTTCGCGATTACGATATCGAAGTCGAAGTTGTGCGCTCAACATCAGAAATCCCTTACGCCTATGTTTGGGAACAAGGGCAGGCGAGCGGCCTGGACGAAATCAATCCTGCTGAGCTGGCAAAATGGTTCCCGTCTCCATCCCTCGCAGATATCGGTGACGAAATCGCTGACGGCGAAATGTTTGAGCCATTCGATCATCGCCCGCTCGCATTGTTCGACGCACCGCGCACAGACTTTTCGCTCAAGCGTCTCCAGCACTATACAGGAACGCCGGTTAAGCACTTCCAGCGCTACCTCCTCTTCACAAACTATCACCGCTACGTGGATGCGTTCTGTGACTGGGGGCTAGAGCAATTGAAGGAAGGTGGCCGTTACAAACAGCTATCTGTTGCTGGCGGCCTCGTTGTTGACGCCGATACGCCCGATGCCCGCGCGCAGATCGATAATGCTCCATGGCGACGCTATCAGATGCCAGCCTACCACCTCACTGCCGAAGACGGGTCAGGGATAACGCTGGTCAATATTGGCGTCGGCCCTTCAAACGCGAAGACAGTGACCGACCACCTCGCTGTGCTGCGTCCTGAATGCTGGATCATGGTCGGCCATTGCGGCGGTCTTCGTCACAGTCAATCGATTGGCGACTATGTCCTCGCCCACGCCTATCTGCGCGACGACCATGTCCTCGATAGCGTGATGCCAAAAGACATTCCGATCCCACCGATCGCAGAAGTACAAGTCGCCCTGCAAGAGGTCGCCGAGAGTGTTACGGGGGAGTCGCGAGACGATCTCAAAAAGCGCCTGCGGACTGGTACGGTTGTCACCACAGATGACCGAAACTGGGAACTGCGCTTCAGCGACAGTGCTCGCCGTTTCAACCAGTCACGTGCCATCGCGATTGATATGGAAAGCGCCACGATTGCCGCTAATGGCTTCCGCCTACGTGTGCCTTATGGCGTTTTGCTATGTGTTTCTGACAAGCCTCTGCACGGAGAGATTAAACTCCCCGGCGCCGCCAACAAGTTCTACGAAAAATCGATCAGCCAACACTTACAGATCGGTGTCGCAACGCTTGAAAAATTGGCCAGCGAAGGTGCAGCTTTGCACAGCCGTAAACTCCGCGCCTTCGACGAG
Organism: Henriciella sp.; assembly: GCA_029238175.1. GTDB lineage: Bacteria > Pseudomonadota > Alphaproteobacteria > Caulobacterales > Hyphomonadaceae > Henriciella. Next base: position 37,604 of record JAQWGO010000113.1, read on the forward strand.
CCACCGTTCAGATAGGAAGCCTCAGATGCAAGATCGCGTCAAACCATTCGAAAACATCCGTAACTTTCGCGACTTCGGCGGCTATACCGGTGCCGAAGGCCGGATGATCAAAACGGGCATCCTGTTCCGCTCGGCTCAGTTCGGTGAAGCCACCGAAGCGGATCTGGCGGCGCTTGAGACCTACAATATCACCGTCCAAGCTGACCTGCGCCGCCCTGACGAGCGTGAGCGCCATGGCCATCGCTGGCCAACCCACGGCGTGAATATCCTAAAGAGTGACAAAGGCCGCGCCACGGAAGCGCCGCATGTGCGCTTCTTGTCCGAAGTTGCTGTCGACGCCGACAAGGCAAACGGCTGGATGATCGACTATTACCGCGCCGCGCCCTTTAAAGAGCAACACACGGACACGTTCAAAACCTGGTTTCAGGAACTTGCAAGCCTGCAACCTGGCCAAGCCGCCGTGGTAAATTGCGCGGCCGGGAAAGACCGTACGGGCATCCTGTGCGCTCTGACACATCATGTTCTGGGCGTTGATCGGGGAACGATTTTTGCCGATTATGACCTGACGAATGAAGCCGCCGATGTCGCCACGCGCCTGCCGGAAATGGCCCGGATGTTCAACCAACATATCGGCAAAGACCATCCTGAAGAGGTCTACCAACCTTTCGTTGGTGTGCAGGATATCTTCTTACAATCGGCGATCGAAAGCATCGAAGCTGAGGCCGGAACACTCGATGCTTACCTAACCGAAGCTTTGAACGTTGGTACACGCGAACGCGACGCGCTCCGCGGCCAACTCCTCAGCTAGGCCGACCAAAAGCGATTGCTCCAGAGTGCCAATTAGCGACTGTCCATGATTTAGAAAACGGCTGACTTTACTTTGAGATCAGCCGTTTTTGATTCAGTGTTTTGGAATCCTAGAAACGACCACTGATTGATACGCGTGCGTTTAGCGGTGCACCAACAGATGCTTGGTGATCGCTGTGTGAATTGGGGAAATAGGTCTCATCCGTCAAATTCTCGACGTTCAACTGCACCCGCAGCGTGTCAGACACGTCATAATATGCCGATGCATCAAAGCGCGTATAAGCTGGTAGCATAAGCGAGGACCCGTCCTTGATGAGCGTTTCGTCTTGATAAGTCGCGCCTAGACCAAAGCCGATCTTGTCTGTCGCTTTGAAATTGTTCCAGATTGAGAACGTGTTTTCTGGAAGCTCACGCGGGTCAACGCCTGATGAGGTTTCACCGCTTAGATTGCTGTAACCAGCAGAGACGAACCAATAGTCAGTCACGTCACCTTGAAGCTGAATTTCAAATCCATCGACTTTCAGGCCGCGCGTTTCGAAGGTTTCATCATTCTGGTCGCGTTCGGTGCGGGTTTGCTCATTCTGGAAGTATGCCGCCGTCAGGCTAAGCCCCTCCAAAAAGTCCCACTTCACACCAATTTCAGATTGCTCGAACACGTCTGGATCGAGGTTTTCAGTGTTATCGCTAAGCGATGCATACTGACCACCAGAACGCGGTAAGAAGCTTTCACTATAGCTTGCATAGAGCGAGACATTCTCTTGCGGCTTGATAATCAATCCAGCGCGCGGCGAGATTTCCTCATCCTTGCGGCTGCGCGTGATAAGGTTGGCGGGGTCTTTAGTGTCTGTAACACTCAGGTCGAAGCTGTCGAAACGTGCGCCAAGCAAGACATCGACATACTGATTGACCTCGATTTGGTCCTGGACATAGAAAGACGTCACTTGGACTTCGGCTTCAGTGCGGTCATTGATGCTTGAAAATGTCATCGAAACCGGAACGCCTGCGGCGTTGACACCAGAACCGCCGCTGAAGTTTAGCGGGCGTGTCGCGTCGAAGGTTTCACGGTCATTGCCTGTCGACGAGAACACTGGATTGAAGCGGTCATTGTCGTTGCTTGTGTCAATAAATTCAGCACCGGCGATGATCGTGTGACCAATGCTGCCGGTTTCAAATTCACCAACAAGATTACCGGCGAGGGTTAGGCGCTCGCGCTGTGTTGTATCGACGTAACCATCTAGCTGAACAACATTTGTCACTTGATCATAGTTCGACGCATAGAAGTTCTGGTACAGCTTGTCATAGTCACCATAAGCCAGCGTCACATTGCCTTTGAGGGTATCTGTAAATTGGTGCTGAAGGTTGGCGCGCAGAATGTGAGCTTCAAAATCTGTCGTGTTCAGCTCTGCATCACCAAACGTGATATCTTTAAGCGCCTCAACAGGCTCACCATTATCGCCGGTCGGGATACCGCGATCGATGAAACGCTCATGGTTGGCATACTCATAAGACAGATCCAGCGTCGTTGCTGGCGTCAAAGCGAACCGTGCTGTCGGGTTGATGCCGTAATTGTCGCCATCATAAAAGTCGCGATGGTTCTCAAGGCTTTCAAAGTACGCGTTGAGGCGCAATGCGGCTTTGTCATTGATCTCGAAATTGCTGTCGATCTGCGCATTGAATCCACCAAATGTGTCGATCCCGGCGGCATAGCCTGTGAACGTCTCGCCGATCGCGCCCTTCTTGGTGACGCGGTTAAGTGCGCCGCCAGTGCCCCCACGTCCAAACAATAGCGCATTCGGGCCGCGCAAGATTTCAACCTGCTCAAGATTGTACAGCGGGCGGTAATACTCGATGTCATCACGGATACCATCGACAAAGAAGTCCGCTGTCGACCGGATGCCGCGGAAAACAACAGCATCACGGTGCCCCTCACCTTGGGACGTGTTCACGCCGGGCGTATAGTTGATGACATCCCCAATGTTATCGAAACCGCGCGCTAGAATTTGATCCGCGGTCATAATCGAAAGGCTTTGCGGAAAATCAATGATGGGCGTTGGCGCTTTCAATGAGTTAACGCGGTCTGCGTAAAGCACAGTCCCGACCACAATAACCGTTTCCTGACGTGCCTCTTCTTCGAACGTATCTTGCGCCATTGCGGGTAGCGAGGCCGCAAAGCTAAGGGCGAGGAGGGAGGGAACGCATTTACGCATTATGGATGTCCTAGTATTGAGAATGACTTGCAAATGCGTCTCACACAAATGCGAATGGTTCGCAAGAGCAAAATGCCGCTTCTCAAAACTTTTCGTAGTTTCACTTGTGCAATGGGCGGATCAGGACGTATCGCAATGGCATGACAGACATCGTTCGCCTCCGCGCCGTTCAGGCCGCGCCCGCCCTTTTCGACAAAACCGCAAGCCTCAATATTGCGCTCGATTGGATCGACAAGGCAGCAAAAGAGAAACCAGACGTCATCGCGTTTGGCGAGGCTTGGCTTCCCGGCTATCCCTTCTTCATCGATAGCCCCCTGTCTGACCTTTGGTGGACGGCTGCTGGAGAGCTTCTCAAAAATGGAATTCTTCTCGATGGGCCTGAAGTCGCGGCGCTGTGCAAAGCGGCGAAGCGCGCCAAAGCCGATATCGTTATTGGGATAAACGAACTCGACCCGCAAACCCGCTCTACGCTGTATTGTACGATGCTGACCATTGGCAAAGACGGCACCGTGCTAAACCGTCACCGCAAAATTAAGCCCACCCATCATGAACGCTCGGTTTGGGGTGATGGTGATGCCAAAGGGCTAAAGCCTGTGCAGCGCGACTGGGGACGATTGTCTTCACTCAATTGCTGGGAGCATAATGCCGTTCTGCCCGCCTATGCGCTGATGGCTCAAGGCGTGGACGTACACGTTGCGGCGTGGCCGGGGCGAGAACCTGAAGAGGCTCCGAAACAGCCCGTATGGGCGCGCCAGCTTCTTCTTAGCCGTGCTTTCGCAAGTCAGGCGGCGGCGTGGGTGATCTGCTCCGCAGGCATCCGGATGCAACAGCACGTGCCTGCTAAATATCAGCCGCTCTATGAATTCGATCACAATGGCGGCGCATGCATCATTGATCCGCGCGGCGAGGTCGTTGCGGGACTGCTCCGCGATGAAGAAGGTCTTCTGGTAGCGGATGCCGACCTTGCTCTAGCGCGCGCGTGCAAAGTCGCCAGTGATCCTGCCGGGCATTATTCGCGGCCTGACCTCTTCAGATTAGAAGTCGATTGGAAAGAAATCTATCCCGGCGACCGGGGCTAGTCTTCTTGCAATTGTTTTGCGAGCTTGCGCGCAAATTTGTTCGATGCGTGGCCAGCATCTGACCAGGTCCCTGCTGGTGCGGCAGAGCGAATGTCGGTTTCATACCAATCATAGCTCAGCTCGCCGATAATGTTGCCGTCCGCATCATAGGCTGTGCCCGTCAAATCCATGCCGCCAATTGAAATTGATCTAAATCCATCAAGGCCTGGCTTATTGCGCTGCTGTTCTCGCGTAGGTCGATTTGGTTTTGCATCATTGATCATTATAACAACGCGAGCTGGACCCCGCCCATATTCTGCAAAAGCTTTGTTCAGGTCCTTAACAATTTCATCGGTTAGGACAGCACCCTCTCGCTCACCATAGTTTTCTCTCAGTTCCTCGGCAAAATCTGTCGAATAATAGACAGAAACATCCGTGGCTGCAGCCGTTTGAATTATGGCTAGCGCACCTATAGAGGCAAATATGGTTTTCATGGCAGTGTCCTTTCGTGATCGGAACTGAATAGAATATAGGGCAAAAACCCATTCAGTTCCAATCACAGCCTCGTAAACAGGGTTAAATCGTGTCCACAAAGACGATTTCGGCGTCTTCCAAACCTTTTAAAGTCACGGTTTCCGCGCCCGTAATCGCCGCGCCATCGCGGGCGTTCAGAAGCGCTCCGTTCAGTTCAATCGATCCTGCCGCCACGGTTAAATATCCAAAGCGTCCGGCTTTAACTTCATAATCTAGGCTTTCACCGGTCTTCAGGGTTGCGCCAAGAACATGTGCGTCCTGACGGATGGGCAGCGTGTCTCCGCTTGGGGTTCCGGAGGCGAGGACCGCCCATTTTCCAGAGCGGTCACTTTTTGGAAACTTACGCTCTCCCCAGCCGGGATTGCCGCCCGATACTGCTGGCTCAATCCAGATTTGGAACAACGTCGTTTCGCTATCTTCCGCATTCCATTCAGAATGCTGAACGCCGCGACCTGCACTCATGACCTGAACGTCACCAGCTTCTGTGCGTCCAGAATTACCCATTGAGTCCTTGTGAGTGATCGCGCCTTTGCGGACATAGGTGATGATTTCCTTGTCGCGATGTCCATGCGGCGGAAATCCCGTGCCTGGCTTGATCGTGTCATCATTCCACACGCGCAATTTGCCGTGGCTCATACGGTTTGGATCGTAGTATTGAGAGAATGAGAAATGGTAATGGGCATCAAGCCATTCATTCTGGAATGTGCCAAGATCGGAAAAACGTCTGATATCAATCATTGAACTGTCTCCTTCGTGTTTGCGTTGAAGACGAGATGGCCTCAATGCCGCGCTCTCAGAAGATAGCGCGCCCGAAAATCAGTTATGCAAATTGTGTATGGCGGATTTACTCGCCTTTATATGGGCGCGACATCAGGGCCGTGATCGTATCCGAAACGGTAGCTTGCCCGGATAGGATATCATTCACCGCATTACAGATCGGCATTTCAATACCTGCGCGCTCTGCGACCTGAACCATGGCGGGTGCAGTGGCCACGCCTTCGGTCACGGATTTGCGTTCTGCTAGAATAGCTTCCGCGCTTCGCCCTTGGCCTAAAGCCATGCCGAAACTCATATTCCTTGATTGCGGTGAACTACAGGTCAGTACTAGATCACCTAGGCCGCAAAGCCCGGCCAATGTTTCCGGGCGCCCGCCAAGCGCAATGCCCAGCCGTGTCATCTCTGCAAACCCGCGCGCGATCAGTGCAGCATGCGCAGACTTCCCAAGGCCCAATCCCTCAACAATCCCGCAAGCTATCGCCAGTACGTTCTTCACCGCGCCGCCAACTTCCGCGCCAATCAGGTCATTTGTCCAATAGGGCCGGAAAGATTGTTGCCCGATGGCCGTCATCAGCTTCTGGCCTAATGCTTCGTCTTCACAAGCCAGCGTCACCGCCGTGGGGAGGCTACGTGAAACATCGGCCGCAAAACTCGGGCCCGAAAGTACAGCAGGGATGGCGTGCGGTATCGTCTCGGTCAGAACATCTGTCATCAGGCTAAGCGTGCTTTGCTCAATGCCTTTGGCGCAAAGTAGGATTGGCGTACCCGCTTCAACAAATGGTTTTAGCTTCTCAAATGTGGCGCGCGCAAATTGCGCGGGCACCACGGCTAGGATCGCGTCGCATCCGGCAAGGTGCTCTAAATCGGTTGAGGCATCCATGGCTGGCAATTTTATCCCGGGCAGATAAACAGGGTTTCCTGCGCCGCTGCGCATCGCGTCTGCCACTTCCGCTTCCATCGCCCAAATCGGTACCGAAACCATACCTGAATCAGGTGTGGATCTAGCGTCAATCGGCTGCAACAGACCCGCATTCTGGTACTTTTCGTACAGCGAAACAGCCAATGCCGTCCCCCATGCGCCGCCGCCTAAAACGCCTATGCGTGTCATTTCGGTCATGGTTTTACTCCTGAACTGCGTGTAAATTGAACAATTCGTTGATCATTCAGACTTTTCCGTTATGTTATCTCTATGAGTGACAAGACCGATACCCGCCAGCAAATCCTCGATGCCGCCATGCAGCGTATCATGCACTACGGTTACGCCAAGACCACAATGGCGGAAATCGCGCGTGATTGCGACATGTCCGCAGGCAATATCTACCGCTTTTTTGCTTCCAAGATTGATATTGCTGAAGCCATGGCCCGCAAGCTGAACATGGAAATAAACGCGTTTAATGCTGCGCTAGCGCGCGGATCAGGAACAGCCCCTGATAAAATGCGTCGCTTTCACCACACAGCATTAAAGACGACGTTTGAGAAGCTGGACAAGAATGCCAAGATACTTGAAGTCGCTGAAGTTCTGGCGCACGAGCGTCCAACATTCGCGAATGAAGAGATGGCTCAAGAGCGGATTCACTTGGTTCAAATTCTCGATCAGGGCATTGCGGACGGCGACTTTGCGCCGATGGAAAACCCAAATTTTATTGCTGAAATGATGCAATCCGCCACCATGAAGTTTCGCTACCCACAGCTATGGTCGCGCCTGACTTTGCCAAAGCTTCAGCGTGAACTGGACGGTGTCATGGACATCATGCTGGCAGGGTTAAGCGTTCCTATACACGTTAGTGAGAAATTGAACGCTGAATAAAAATGAAATCATTCATTGATTTTTGATCGGACCTGTCCTATATGATGTTCATGGACGGCGAATAATCGCTGCCATCAACGCAAAGAAGGACTAATCCCATGCGTGTTTCCTCCCCAACCGAAGCCCGTCAGGGCTTAATCGCCGCCGCTCTAGCAGTACCATTTTCGCTAATCGGCGCAGTTCTTACCGTTGGCCTGTTCGGCGCGGTCGTTTAATAACAAACACACGAGAATATAAAAGCCCGGCCTGTAGCGATACAGGCCGGGCTTTGCACATTTAGATCTGAAATCTATTCGACGGTGACAGACTTCGCGAGATTTCGCGGTTGGTCCACATCCGTCCCTTTTTCTACGGCCACATGATAAGCTAACATCTGGACCGGTAGTGAGTATAGAATAGGCGCTATGAACGGGTCGCATGCTGGCATTTGTAACTTATGCGCAGGTGTATCCCCAGATGCCTCAAGGCCAGTAGCGTCGGAAATCAATAGAACTTGTCCGCGCCGGGCTGCGACCTCCTGAAGGTTTGAGAGCGATTTGTCGAACAATCCATCAAATGGCGCAACAAAGACAACAGGTGTCGCCTCATCGATCAATGCAATCGGACCATGCTTCAGCTCACCCGACGCGTAACCTTCGGCGTGAATGTAGCTAATCTCTTTTAGCTTCAACGCCCCTTCAAGTGCGATTGGGTAATGAACCCCGCGGCCAAGGTAGATAACGTCTGTGGCCTTGGCCATGTTGCGTGCCAATCCAGCAATTGTGTCATCTAACGCGAAAGTCTCGGAGATCAGACGCGGCAATTCCATGAGCGCGTTTATCAGCCGAACCTCGGTCTCGCGCGAGATGGTGCCTCGCGCCTTGCCAGCAGCAATCACAACAGAAGCCAAGGCGCAAAGCTGCGCTGTGAAAGCTTTTGTTGAAGCGACGCCGATCTCTGGGCCAGCCAAGGTTGGTAAGACGAGATCGACTTCACGTGCAATGGATGAACTCGGCACGTTCACGACGGCAGCGGTTTTCAGCCCGGCGTCTTTGCAATATCGCAAAGCTGCTAATGTGTCCGCTGTTTCGCCCGATTGACTCACGAACAAGGCTAGCCCGCCGCTTTTTGGTAGCGCAGGTTGTCTGTACCGGAACTCTGAGGCGATATCGGTCTTAACAGGAATGCCTGCCAGTTGTTCAAACCAGTATTCTGCGACGCATGTCGCATAATATGCAGTGCCACACGCAACCATATGCACGTGAGTAATCTCTGCCCAATTGATTGCGCTTTCATTTGCGCCTGGCAACTCGACTGTTTGATCTAGCGCATTCACATAAGCGCCAATCGTCCGCGCCGTACTATCGGGCTGTTCGAAGATTTCCTTCTGCATAAAGTGGCGATAGTTGCCTTTTTCGATAGCCCCGCCTGCACTTTGAACAACCGAAATACCACGTGATACCTCGTCGCCATCGGAATTAAATACTTGGTATTTTTCCCGCCTCAATACGCACCAGTCGCCCTCTTCGAGATACACCACGCGATTCGTGAACGGTGCGACAGCTAACGCGTCTGAACCTAGGAACATCTCTCCGTCGCCAACGCCGATGACCAAGGGCGTGCCTTTTCGTGCGCCGATCAATAGATCTTCGTACCCTTCGACAAGAATGCCTAAGGAGAATGCGCCTTCCAATCGGCTTAGAGACGCCCGTACGGCTTCAACCGGGTGTCGCCCCGCTTGAATGTGGGCTGCAACCATATGAGCGATCGTTTCAGAATCGGTCTCGGTTTCGAATTTGTGCCCGTCCGCTTCCAGCTCTTGGCGAAGCGTGCGAAAATTTTCGATAATTCCGTTATGAACAAGAGCAACGGGACCCGAAATATGAGGATGCGCGTTACCCGTGGTTGGCGCGCCGTGCGTGGCCCAGCGTGTATGTCCAATACCTGTAACGCCACCCAATGGGTTCTCACTCAGTTCGGCTTCAAGATTCTTTAGCTTTCCAGCGGCGCGCCGACGATCCAGCTTCCCATTATCTAAAGTCGCCACGCCTGCGCTATCGTAACCACGATATTCAAGCCGGCGCAAAGCCTCAATCGCGCGGTCTGTTGCTGATTCAGTTTTACCTAGAATTCCGATAATGCCGCACATAATTTTACTCCACGCGTCAAATATTTAGCGAATGCCTGCCTAAAAATACAAATAGGTTTCGTCATTGCAAATGTCGTTACAGTTTATGACGACAGTGTCGGACAGGTAGCGGAAACAAAGGGGCAATTGAGGCCACCTTGCTTCCGCTTTTAATTAATAACCGGAAGTAGTGCTCATGCCGCCAGTCTTCGCAATCTCTGCGGATGTGCAGCAGCGGACCTGCATTTCGAGAACGCGGCTATTGAAGCGGCACTGCTCGTTTGTGACTTAGCGTAGGAATGAAAGACCGCCTGCAGCGTGTGTATAACGGGTCTGGGTACATCCCATAACGGTATCACAGGCTGACATGTACCAATGGCAGATTTCTGAACTGTGCGCGTGTTACAGACGAGGTCTTCATCTTTCAGCATCGCTGCATTGGCGAGAGAGTAAGCTCGGTCAGCGCGATCATGTGCCTGTCCCGCAGCATTCATTGCCGCGTCTGAAGTCGCTTGTGCTTGCGCTGCGGCCCGAAGTGAGGTGTCGGCAATCATGCGAGCCTTGTTCAGGCTCATATTTGTGTCAGCCAACGCGGTCGAATTGCCGTCAATTTCAACTTTTAGGCGACAAACATTCTCATTGGCTTTGCTTGGATTGCCACAATATTCTGCGACAGTCATCGATTTTGGAATGCTCATGCATCCGGCGAGTCCTGCAGCAATCGCTACACCTGTCGCTAGTTTTAACAAACGCATTTGCGTCTCCTCTTGTTTCCCCAGTGAGGCGAGCTATGCATGCTCTATGCCATAGGCCGGGTGAAAAGCGGCCTTGGAATTTGTCTTAAAACTGTGGCATTGCGCTGATCAGGCGTTCACCAAACTGCGGTAGGACGCAATGCAACTTGCAGGAGATGGCGTATGGCGCGTAAATATTTTGGAACAGACGGCATTCGCGGTACTGCTAATACGCCCCCAATGACGCCTGAAATTGCGATGCGTCTTGGCATGGCAGCAGGTAAGTATTTCCGAACGACGAGCCCGCGACGTCACAGCGTCGTTATCGGCAAAGATACACGGCTTTCTGGCTATATGATCGAGCCCGCTCTGGTGGCTGGTTTTACATCGGTTGGTATGGACGTGACACTGTTTGGGCCGCTACCGACCCCTGGCGTGGCGATGATGACCCGCAGCCTCCGCGCGGATCTTGGCGTGATGATTTCTGCCAGTCACAATAATTTCCGAGACAATGGAATCAAGCTGTTTGGGCCAGACGGATACAAACTGTCGGATCAGATCGAGCTTGATATTGAGAGCCGCATGGACCGGGCCCTAGATGACAAGCTGGCCGCGCCGGAAGATCTGGGCCGAACAAAGCGTGTTGATGATGCTCAGGCGCGCTATGTCGAAATCGTAAAAGCCAGCTTCCCGCGCCGGATGCGCTTGTCTGGTCTGCGTATTTGTATCGATTGCGCCAACGGCGCGGCTTACAAAGTTGCTCCAGCGGCGCTTTATGAGCTTGGCGCTGAGGTTTATCCCGTCGGCGTGACGCCAAATGGTTTCAATATCAATGAGGAAGTCGGCTCGACCGACACACGCGCCCTGAAAGAGGCTGTCAAAACGCACCGCGCCGATATTGGTATCGCGCTTGATGGAGACGCGGATCGCTGCATCATCATCGATGAAAAGGGTAATGAGATCGATGGTGATCAATTAATCGGATTGATCGCGGGTCATTGGCATACGGCTGGACTGCTGACGCAAGCAGGTGTCGTCACAACAGTCATGTCGAACCTTGGGCTTGAGAACCACCTTAAAGACCTCGGTCTAACCTTAGAGCGCACCAAAGTCGGTGACCGCTATGTTGTTGCGCGCATGCGTGAAGGCGGATTTAATCTTGGGGGTGAGCAGTCCGGTCATATCGTCATGTCTGACTATTCAACGACGGGTGATGGTTTGATGGCGGCTCTACAAGTGCTTGCTGTCATGGTTGAGATTGAGAAACCTCTTTCAGAAATAGCGTATGTCTTCGATCCTGTGCCGCAGAAGCTGGTCAATGTTCGTTATAAAGGCAAAGATCCTCTGGATGCTGACGCTGTCAAAGCGGCGATTGCAGATGCTGAAAAGCGCCTTGCCGCAACCGGCCGCCTTGTGATCCGAAAGTCAGGAACTGAGCCGCTCATCCGCGTCATGGCTGAAGCGACAGATGGCGACCTTATGGACACGGTTGTTGAAGAAGTTGCCGAGGCCGTCCGCAAAGCGGGCTAAAAGCTCATTAAGACGCCTTCAATGGCCGCTATTCCAGCGTGGGCCGCGACGCGAGCAGCGTTGTTAGCGTCCATTCCGCCAAGTGCATAGATAGGTAGCGGGCTGTTTTGGGCGAGTGTTCTGAATTTTGATGGCCCCATCGGTTTGCCTGCGCTCAAGCTTTTGGAGGGGAATACAGCTGAGACCAATGCCGCATCCATGCCCGCTAGATGGGCTCGCCATATGGCGCGGCGGGAGTGGGCGCTGGCTGTTTGGTATGTAAAGGCGCCGCGATAGTGACGTGCTTCGCTTAATTTTGCCTCAGGCCAATGGACGCCATGTGCGCTGACGCTGAGCGCCAGTTCTGGGTCTGCGCCAATCAGGCAAATCGAATTGCGACTGCGGCACAGGTTGACTAAGTCATGCGCCATTTCGAACCGTTCGGGTAAGCCAAAGTGGCGATAGATTACGCCAGACCCTTCTGGTAAGCGCGAAACGGTTGCCAAGATATCTGGTGTTCGCTTTGGATCAGTCAGAAATAAAAGTGGCACATCAGGTGTAAAATCACTGCGTTCAACCTGCCGCATCGCGGACAGCATCTTGCGGCGAGCGCGTGGTTGGTGTTTCAACGCCATCATGACCTCTGATACAGATAAGCACGACATCAGCGAAGCCCGAAACCGCATCATCGCCGAAATTGGTGATGACACTGTTCTGGTCGCCGCTTCGAAACGCCAACCGGCGGACCGTATTAATGCCGCGTTGAAATCCGGGCACCGCGTGTTTGGAGAGAATAGGGTGCAAGAGGCTCAAGAAAGATGGGCCACGCGACGAGAGAGCATCAGCGACCTTGAGCTGCGCCTAATCGGACCGCTCCAGACCAATAAAGCCGAAGACGCCGTTCAGTTGTTCGACGTGATTGAGACACTGGACCGCGAGAAGATGCTTAGAGCTTTGATCAAAGCGGTTGAGAAAACGGCGTCCCCGCCGCCGGGTCTGCTTATTCAAGTCAATACAGGGAATGAGCCTCAAAAAGGAGGCGTAACCGTTCAGGGTCTTGAAGAGTTGCTTTCACAAGCGAGAGAAACATGGCCGGGCGAAATTCTTGGCTTAATGTGTATCCCGCCAGCGGAAGAACCAGCTGGGCCTCATTTTGCATTGCTAAAAAAGCTGGCTGATCAGTACGCTCTCCCGCAAATCTCAATGGGGATGAGTAGCGATTATGCTTTAGCTGCTAGATTAGGCGCCACACATGTCCGGGTCGGTACGGCCTTGTTTGGCGCGCGCGATAGTTAGCTGTATTTCTTAATCAGGGCATCTAGATGCGTTTCAACAGCCCTCATGATTAGGTCTTTCCAGCCCGCGCTTGGGATAAGTTCTGTGGCTTCGTGGTCTTTCAGGCTGATATAGCCATGCGCCAAGGCCCAGATTTGTAGTGCAATTTCGCGCCGTTGTTTGGTTGACGACACTTGCGGAATGGCTGGTCCAATAATTTGCGTTAGATAATCAAAGCCTTTTGCCCCAACAGCGCGTGCCACTTCTGATGGCTTATAACCTGGTTCACCTGATCCAAAGATCAGGCGGTAATGGCCTGTATGCTCGCGCGCCATGTTCACGTAATTCGACAAAGCTTTAAGGACGGTATCGCGCGGTGAAAGCGTCTTATCTTTCACATTCATGGCATCCATAACCAGTTCAAAGCCTTCTATATACAACGCGTCGAGGATGCCTTGTTTGCCGTTGAAATGGTTATAGATGCCGATCGTGGATAGCCCAGCACGGCCCGATATAGCCCGCACGCTGAGCGCTTTCGCGCCGCCCTGTTCGAACAATTCCGAAGCTGCGTTCAGGATTTTGGTTTTTGAATCCATCATTTCGAAATCCACTTGACTCTCAATAACAGCGTTATTAGAGAAATATAACACTGTTATCAAGCCTTATTATTTGGTCCGGAGAGAGCGCATGTCGGTTGAAACGTATGAAGTTGATTATTTGATCATTGGCGCAGGTGCCATGGGTATGGCGTTTGCTGACACGATCCTGACCGAAAGTGATAAAACTGTTCTGATCGTTGATATGCATCACCGCCCGGGTGGCCATTGGAACGACGCTTATCCGTTTGTGACTTTGCATCAACCGTCTGCATATTACGGCGTTAGCTCCAAAGAGCTTAGCAAAGGTCGCAAGGATGAGACCGGCCTCAATAAGGGCTTGCAAGACCTCGCCACCGGACCTGAAATCATGGCTTATTTTGATGAGGTGATGCGGTATCAGTTTCTACCCACAGGCCGCGTAACATACCTTTCCATGTGCAAGTATGAAGGCGAAGGCAAGATCAGCGCCCTTATGTCTGATAAGACATATCAGGTTAAGGTCCGCGAAAAGACTGTCGATGCAACTTGGCTTAAAACAACGGTTCCATCGACGCACACGCCGAGTTTTGAAATCGCGGAAGGCGTAAAACTGATCCCATTGAACGATCTACCGAAAGTTACCCAGCAGCCTTCAAACTATGTTGTTGTCGGTGGCGGTAAGACTGGAATTGATGCTGTGATCTGGCTATTAGAAAATCACGTTGACCCGGACATGATCCGCTGGGTCCGACCGCGAGATGCGTGGCTAATGGACCGCGCCAATACCCAACCGAGCGACGAGTTTTTTATGGCAACCATGGGCGCCCAGGCAGCTCAGATGCAAGCAATCGCAGAGTCTGAATCTGTTACAGATCTTTTTGATCGGCTGGAGGCATCCGGTGTCTTTGTGCGGATCGATAAAAGTATCCGCCCCCAAATGATGCACGGTGCAACGATTTCGCAGGCTGAGCTGGAGGAGCTTCGCCGGGTTAAAGACGTGATCCGCATGGGTCGGATTAAGCGCATAGGTCTTGATGAAATTATCTTGGATGAGGGTGCCTTGAATACGACGCCGGATACGCTCTATGTCGATTGCTCTGCCTGCGCTGTTGGTAATATGGAAGAGCGCCCAATCTTTGAAGGCGACACGCTTTACTTACAGACTGTACGCGTTGTTCAGCCCGTTTTCAGCGCCGCCTTTATTGCGCATATCGACCTGACACGTGACAATGACGAAGAAAAGAACCGTCTCTGTCAGATCGTACCATTGCCAAACCATGATACAGATTGGTTGCGCATGCAGGCTGCCTTTATGATGAACCAATACACATGGTCTCAAGAAAAAGATTTGCGCGACTGGACATTAAACAACCGCCTCGATGGCTACAGCCGAATGGTCGCGAATGTGAAGCCAGAAGAGACTGAAAAAGTGGCTCTTCTAAAATCCATGCGTGCTAATTCGATGGCAGCGGTTTTGAAGTTACAAAACTATATTGCAGAACTCGCCTAAGCGTCCTCTTGCTCTTGACGATCAACAACACAATAGCCGCGGCGTGGGTCTAATCCATGCAGCGGCGCGCTAGGATGCTCTGCGGCATTTACGGCGTCGCTATAGGTCGCAAACGGTCCATGCTCATGCGTTGAGGTGATCAGAAAGAAGCGTCCAGTTTGGGTCGCTTCGTGTGCATAATGGCTTTTCGGATACATGCGGTATCCTCCAGTCTATGCCCTAGCCCAATTAGGAAACTGGCTGATTCGTGTGACCGGAATGTGGCTGCTTTATTCAGCTTACATCTAACTTAAAACGAAATTTCAAGCATCGTGCCCGGGGTACTTACCGCTAGCACTTTAAGCATATCATCTTGCGAGACTGCGACGCAGCCTTCGGTCGGGCGATAGTCAGGTTGTGCAAGGTGAAAGAAAATCGCGCTTCCTAGGCCCGGCACCACAGGATGATCATTATGCCCCAGCTCTACAATCAGGTCATAAGCATGATCATCACGCCACAACCTCTCGTGGCTCGCCTCGAACGGTCGGGTCACAGGGCGATTATACAGCCTGTGGCTGGCATCATCGCACCAGCCATCAATTTCCCGCAGTGGCACAACCGGAAGCCCAGTATCAGGACGGGCTAATCGGTCCGGCCGGTAAAACACCCGTTTCATAGCCCACGCCCCAAGCGGGCTGGCGCCGTCACCTTCACGTTTTTGCAATGCGCCAACAATGCCGCCTTTACCTAAAACGCAACGGCAAGTTATACCCAAGCCAGAAAACTTGCCGCGGGCAGTGGCAGTAAATAATTTCGTGGCCATATGATCGATCACGAGGCGCTCTCCTTTTTGTGACATCGCCTGATCAAGCGTGTAGTGAAGTCTTTGTTCTCAATGTCTATTTGGGGCGAATGACAAGGGAGACAGTCATGGCTGTATCAAAAACAATTCTTCTGGTCGATGATGACGATGATCTACGAGAAGCACTGGCCGAACAATTCGACCTCTATGAAGGCTTCACTGTGATTCAGGCTCCGAACGCCACGACCGGCGTGAAACTCGCTGAGGCAGAACGTTGTGATCTAATCCTGCTGGATGTCGACATGCCCGATATGGACGGTCGCGAAGCTTGCAAGCTGATGCGTGCGAAAGGGGTTCGTGCGCCTATCATTATGCTCACAGGTCAAGACAGCGATGCTGACACAATCCTAGGCCTCGATAGCGGCGCGAATGATTATGTCACAAAGCCCTTCAAGTTCTCCGTCCTCTTGGCCCGTGTCCGCGCCCATCTGCGTAGCTTTGAACAAAGCGAAGACGCGACATTTGACGTCGGGCCCTATGAATTCCGCCCAAGCATGAAGCTGCTTGTACGTGAAGATGACCGCAAAATCCGTCTGACGGAAAAAGAAACGAACATCCTGAAATACCTGTACCGGGCCAGTGGAAAGTCTGTCGCGCGCGATGAATTGCTGTCGGAGGTCTGGGGCTATAATGCTGCGGTCACAACACATACACTAGAAACGCATATTTACCGCTTGCGTCAAAAGATTGAGCCTGACCCAGCCAACGCGCGGCTTCTTCTGACCGAGGCTGGCGGGTATCGCCTCGCGCCTTAATTGCGGTCACGCGTGATGGAGCACAAATGACACTGGTAAAGCTACGCTCTGGCGTAACGTTAGAGATTGAGATTTCTGGCACTGCCGGTGCCCCACTTATGGTGCTGGTTCCCGGCGCGGGTGCGCCGCTTGATTTTTGGCATCCAAGCTATGTCGACGCTTTGATCGAAAGCGGGTTTAGAGTGCTGCGTTTTAATCACCGCGACACCGGACTGTCGGATCATTTTGACGAAGCATATTCCATTGATGTCTTGATCTCAGAGATGTGGGAACTGATCGACCGGTTCGAAGCCGGGACAGTGCATCTGACCGGCCACTCAATGGGCAGCTATATGGGTGTAATTTCGATGCTAGATAAGCGGCATCGCTTGAGCAGTGTAACCGCAATTTCCGCTGGCCCAACTACGGATCAGTCGCGTTATTCAGAGCTTCGAATGATACCGCCAGATCCATCGACATGGGGCGTTTTAATCGAGAACACACCTAGCGGTAATCTGTCAGCTGATCTTACAGGCTGGATGAAAAGCTGGCGGTTTTTGAACGGCGATGTCGAGTTTGATCAAGAGCATGCGCTTGCCTATACAAAAGCGCTGTATCGAGGCGATCCACGCAATGCCCAAGTCGCCGTGAATCATGTCCACGCGATGACGACGCTTCGTGCTGATCTTTCTGATCGACTTGCTGGAACAAAAACGCCGCTTTTGGTTTTGCATGGTGAGAAAGATCCACTTGTCCCTCTCAGTCATGGTCAAGCGCTACAGCGGATCGTGCCCGAAGCGCAGATATCGGTCTTAAATTCAGCGGGGCATATGTTTTTCAATGGGCACGTCTGGAAGAATATTGTTGCAGTACAAACGGCGTTTATAGAGGGGCTTTAAGCTCGAGTTTCCGGCGCATCTTCAGCTGAGCTAACAAGCCTTTTCGATAGGTATCTCATAACCGTTCTAATACGGTGTAAGTTACGCTGTTCGGGTAAGCAGCCAACAATCAGACGATACTTAGAATCGATTGTCTTATCTGAGATCAGTTTAAGGCGTTCATCCTGGTCACCCAAAAAGCTTGGCAGAACACCGACGCCGTTTCCTGACAGGATCATTTCCCGTGTCGCCAGAACCCCGTCAATCGCGGCTATAACGCTTGCCTCTGGATACGCTTGAAGGGTGTGCTTTGGCACGGTTGTTTCGCTCGGACTGGCCCAAAAGTGTAGAATGGGTCCATCGCTATCGGCCCGTCGATACAAACCAAATGGAATTGGACCTAAATCAACCGTATGCATCGCATCTTGTGGATGCTGCGAAATGCGGATCACGATGTCGGCTTCGTATCTTGATAAATCGACTAAGCGGTTTGAGGTTGTGAACTCCAAGAATAAGTCTGGATGTGCTGTGATCAACTCAAAAAGCTGGGCTGAAAACGCCGATAGAATATGCTCTGATAGCGATATGCGAACTTTGCCATGCGTAAAACGCTTGTCACCATAATCGGGTTGAATATCGGTAAGTTCTTGTTCCGCACGCTCACCGGCGGACAATATGCGCCTGCCTTCCTCGGTCGGTTTCAACCGACCTGAGGCTCGATCGAATAGTTGTATTTCAAGCCTTTTTCTACGCGCTCTAATCGCCGTGCGACCGTCGTACGATCAATTCCAAGGCTGTGGGCTGCCGTATCGAACGATCCCGCGCGCATCAATGCGAGCAAGATTGGCATGTCTGCCCATAGTGGAATATTCATTTGTGCATTTTTGCCCATCGCTGTGCAATCATTCGCATTGTCTGGCAGAAACGCAAGCTGTATCTCGCACTCAGCAGAAACATTATAAAGGCAAATCAAATGAAAACGCTTTTCCAAATAGCAGTAGGCGCGCTGACAGCAATCGGTATTAGCGCATGCGCGGTTGCAGAACCTGCCAAGACAGACATGACCGCGATGGCCATGGATACACCAGTCTACATGATCGCTCAAATCCAGATTGAAGACCAAGATAAGTTTTTCAACGAGTACGGCCCAGCGGCGGCGCCGTCTGTGTTTGGTTCAGGCGGTAAAGTCCTAGTTGCAACCCCAACCGTTAATTCGCTTGAAGGTGACTGGGTTGGTAACTGGACAGTTGTTATTGAGTTCCCATCCGAAGAGGCTGCATTGTCAGATTGGTACGCCTCAGAATCTTACGCCAGCGCTATCGATATTCGCATGGCAGCAACATCAGCCGGAAACATGGTCATCGCACCCGGTTTCGTGCCTCCCAAGCAATAGAATTGCTCCTCCCAGAAGTTCAATTGCAATGCCTGTCTCGGTGCGCGACCGAGGCAGGCTTTTTGAGCATCGAAGAGCCGCTTTAAGCGCTTGCCTTGAGAATGCGGCGACGTTGAACGCTACTTGGGATGTTTAGGCTCTCGCGATACTTTGCAACTGTTCGGCGGGCGATTTCGATGCCGAATTCGGTAAGGATTTCGACGATTTTATCGTCAGAGAGCACTTTTGCCCCTTCATCATCAATCAGTTGCTTGATCCGGTGACGAACAGCTTCGGCAGAGTGGGCTTCGCCGCCGCCGGTTGCTGGGATTGAGGCTGAGAAAAAGTATTTTAGCTCAAACAAGCCGCGCGGTGTCGACATGTATTTATTGCTCGTCACGCGGCTAACCGTTGACTCGTGCATTTCGATTGCATCGGCAACTTGCTTCAAGTTGAGCGGGCGAAGGTGTGCGACACCATGCGCGAAAAACGCGTCCTGCTGGCGGACAATCTCGCTTGATACTTTCAGGATTGTGCGCGCGCGCTGGTCGAGCGATTTGATCAACCATGTCGCATTTGCAGCGCATTCAGAAATAAACTCTTTTTCCTGATCGCGCATGGGTAGGGCGCTGACCTCAGAATAGTAAGCTTTATCCATCAGTACGCGCGGTAGCGTTTCTGAGTTTAGTTCAACCGCGAACATACCATTCGGAAGCTCCCGAATGAACACATCTGGGGCAACGGCAATAGTCGCTTCGCTAGAAAATCCTGATGCGGGGCGCGGGCTAAGCGTTCGCAACTCTACAAGAATGTCCATGACGTCTTCTTTATCGACGCCGCATGTCTCAGATAGACCTTTGATATCGTGCTTTGCCGCGAGATGCAGATTATCGAGGAAACACTTCATCACAGGGTCGAGGCGGTCGCGTTCCTTGAGTTGAAGCGCCAGACATTCGGTCAGATCGCGTGCCATAACACCGGTTGGATCGAAGCCTTGGCAAACTTCGAGCACAGCAAGAACGTTTGCTTCGTCGGCGCCAAGGGCCTTTGCCGTTTCGGCGAGGTCGACTTTGCAATAACCGGCATCATCCGTTTCATCGATTAGACGCGAGCCTATCAGACGATCAGCTTGGCTGAGGCCGGACATGTTCAGTTGATCGTGCAGATGTTGGTGCAGGCTTTTCTCTGAAGTGAGTGTGCCTTCAAAATCAAAGCCTTCAGAGCTGCCTGAGCCACCAGAGCCGACTTGAGACCAATCGGTGCTTGCGGATGGTCCACTCATAGAATTGGATGATTGTGCCTCATCAGAGCCTGTCCCAGACTCGTACATATCGGTGCTAGAAGCATCGACAGCGTCATGGGCTTCTTTCATCCCATTGGAACCGTCGAGCGCAAGCTCTTCGCGGCCCGCACCTTTGTCTTCTGTGCCTTCGTAATCACCAGATTCGGCATTCTCACTGCGTTCAAGCAGCGGATTGCGTTCGATCTCTTCGGCAACGAACTCAGCGAGTTCGATATTTGAAAGCTGCAACAGTTTAATCGCCTGTTGCAATTGAGGGGTCATCACCAAGGATTGCCCCTGGCGCATATCTAAGCGTTGATGAGCAGCCATCGTTCGCGCCTATGCCGCAAATCGCTGGCCGAGATAGACCCGGCGAACGTCTTCATTCGCAAGGACATCAGTTGGCGTTCCATCGAACAACACCGCGCCTTCATAAATGATTGAAGCACGGTCAACAATTTCGAGCGTTTCGCGCACTTGGTGATCCGTGATCAACACGCCGAGACCGCGCTCTTTTAAGTAGCCAATCAAGTCAGAAATATCTGAGATGGCGAGCGGGTCGATGCCCGTGAAAGGTTCATCTAAAAGCATGAAGCTTGGTTTTGATGCTAGTGCGCGAGCAATCTCAACACGGCGGCGTTCACCGCCCGAGAGGCTGGTTGAGGGCTGCTTGCGAAGGTGTGTAATGTTTAGCTCTTCAAGCAGCGCTTCAACCTGGTTGCGGCGTTCGGTCTTATCTTTTTCGATCAGTTCAACGACGGCCATGATGTTGTCTTCAACGCTCATGCCGCGAAAAATACTGGCTTCTTGAGGCAAGTAGCCGAGCCCAAGGCGCGCACGTTGATACATTGGAAGCGCTGTTACATCTGCGCCGTCAATGCGGATTTCCCCGCCATCAGCCCCGATCAAGCCCATGATCATATAGAAGCAGGTCGTCTTGCCCGCACCATTGGGGCCAAGCAGGCCAACGATTTCACCGCGTTGAAGGTTGAGCGAAACATCATGGACAACCTGACGCTTACCAAATGTCTTGGCGAGTCCGGTTGCGACAAGGCCTGTGCCGGTCTGATCCATCTGTTTATTGCTCCCTCTGACGGTGACGTCTGGTTAAGCCTCTAGAATAACAGGCTTAAAATCAGTTTAGAGTGATAGATCGAATTTTACTGATCATCATCTTCGTTTGGTATGATAACCATATTGACCTGACTGTCGCCGCCATCAAGTGTTGTCTTGCCAGCGGTCAGTTCCATTACAAGGCGATTACCCTTCGCGACGTCTTCGCCGCGGATAAGGATAACATTGCCTGTCAAGGTGATCGTGTCGGTCGCAGCGTTGTAAATGCCAAGGTCGCCCGTCGCTTTAAGGTCAGGCGTGATGTAGAAAACTTCACCCCGCGCGGTCATGCTTTTTATGTCACCAAAGCCTGATGTTGGGCCTGATCCAGTATTACCCGCAACGCCGCCATATTCGAGAGTCACAACGTCAGATCTCAACCGCGCATCACCTTGCGTGATGTCCACATTGTCAATCAGAATGACTTTGCGTTCCTTATCCAGAACTTCAGAGCGATCAGCTTTGACGCGGATTGGGCCGCCTTCTCCTGAAACCTGCGCTACCGCTGGAAGAGCGAAAGAAAGAGCCGCTAGCGCGCCCGCAAAATACTTAAACATCAAATCACCCTTAGTTCTCTTCATTATCGTCTTCAGGCGCGTTGCGGCCACCTGGATAGATTGTCATATCGACATTGCCGCGCAAAATCACGCGGTCACCATCGTCTACTATTTCATAGGAGTCAGCACGCACATCGCCAAGGGGGCCATTGCCGCTCAATGGTTCCAATCCTTGGACACGCCCTTCCTGAACGAAGGCACGAGCTGCCGTCGTCGTAAATTCGTATCCGTCTCCGTCACGCACCTTAACGGCTTCAAACAGGTCCAAATACTCTTCTTTTTGGTGATACGTTCCTGTCGGCGCTTCGACGTCAGTCCCGGCATCATCAACCATTCGTGGGTTGGTTAGGTCAATAATGCTTGGGTCGGCGCGCCTGCGACGTGCGGTATCGGCGGTGATCACGAATGCTTCGCCCGCAATGTTGCGCCCAGTAAAGCGCGCATTGACCATCGTTACAACTTGATCAGCAGGGATATCTTCGACGCCAGATCCCACACTTGAGAATGTACTTGCAGCGATTGGGCCAATCATAACGCCAGCGGAGATCGCCGCACCGGCGACAAACAGCATTCGGATTAGCCCCACGAGAGACGAACGCTTGCGCGCCTGCTCTAACGTCATCTGACGTTGCGGTGCCCAATTCAATAGGCTTTCAGGGGAGGCGACAGCATTACTCACAGTATGCGTCATAAGCTAGAAACTGAAACAAGAACAGCGCTTTCATCGTGACAGTTCAGTCACGCAATAACCTTAGCTATGGGCGAATATATCGTTGCTTTCCCAGCCCTTTAGATCAAGCTCGGCCCGCACGGGAAGAAATTTAAAGCAAGCATTCGCCAAATCGACGCGCCCTTCGCGTTCAAGCATCTTAAGCAAGCCCTGCCGAATTTCGTGCAAGTAAAGGACATCACTCGCCGCATATTGAAGCTGTAAGTCAGTCAGCTCAACCGCGCCCCAATCTGAAGATTGCTGCGACTTATCCATGCTCGCGCCAACAATTTCTCGTGTGACATCTTTAAGGCCGTGACGGTCAGTATAAGTACGCGCAAGTTTTGAAGCGATTTTTGTGCACCAGATTGGCGCGCAAGTTATGCCAAGCCATTTCTGCATCATTGCAACATCAAAACGCGCAAAGTGGAAAATCTTCAGCACTTTAGGATCAGCCATCATGGCTTTCAGGTTCGGGCAGTCAAAGCTGCGCTCCAGCTGAACCACATGTGCGGTCCCATCGCCTGCGGATATCTGCACGACGCAGAGTGCATCCCTAACGGGGTTTAGGCCCATTGCTTCTGTATCAACGGCGATGACTGAACCAAGGTCCAGATCTTTGGGCAAATCGCCCTCGTGCAGCGTAATCTTATTCATGGTCGCGAAATACGCGTGACCAAAGGGAATAGCAAGCCTTGTGGCTCAATCTGCTATGACTCGAGAAATTCCTGCAAATTGCCGACATCGCCGCTTGCCATGTTCACTTCATATTATTAGGGCTTTGACGCTCGCGGAGAGGTGGCCGAGTGGCTGAAGGCGCTCCCCTGCTAAGGGAGTATACGTGATAAGCGTATCGAGGGTTCGAATCCCTTCCTCTCCGCCACTTATTTCTTGTACAGCACTGTTAATACCAGATATAAATTAAATTGGCCTGATTATATCCCCCCTCTTATCCCCCCTGCCTGCTTTGCTAGGCGCTTATTTTTCGGTAGGAAAATATATGAGTTGGGAAGATTCTCCGGATTATGGCTCAGTCCATTGGACGCCAGCCGATAGGTTGGCCTTGCGAGTAATAGCGTTTTGCACCGTCTACGTGTTGAGCATGATTGGGGTAGGCGTCTTCGTCGCTTCAATCATTTACACTTCGGCGTTCTTGCAATTCCTCATTCGGCAAAGGCCGTTGCAATCTCAAACTATCCTCACCGCCGCCAAGCCATTCGCGGCATTCGTCTGGATCATGCAAGATAACAGGCATGGCCTTTTCATGGACGCGGCGCACAAGGTCGTTCGCCTCCGTGGTTAGGAACGCATAGAGGCTCCAATCACCTTCTTGCCGCGCGCGGCGAGTCTTGCCCGGCACTGGGGCAAGGCGCTCGCCGTGCCAAGGTCGCCAGATGCCTGCAAAGAACGCAACGTCATGGTCTGGCACGTAAAACCACGTTGGATCACGTACAGGCTCCGCAAAAGCGGTGAACGGCACAAGGCAACGGCATTCAGGCTCTACTAGATAAGGGCCGTTTACATCGCGCCACCATCGACTATTCAAATTGCGAATGTTGGTAATCGGCGGCTTACCTTTGTCGATGGATGGAAAGCCACATCGCAAGTTGACTAG
>JAQWGO010000119.1 GCA_029238175.1 Henriciella sp.
TCGTTGCAGAAGAAAGGATGTCAGCGGCTTGGCGAATATCAAAAGGAAGATCGGTCTGTGTCATCGCTTACATGTGGCGGCAGACACAGACCGAGGCAAGAGTGTTTGTGGATGATCTAAGTCAGATCAACCATTAGCATCGTCAACAGAAAAGCGCTTGAGTTGGTTTTGAGCCAAGTCCCAGCCGGGGTTGAGCTCAAGCGATTTCTGAAAATCTGCATAAGCGCCGGGCAGGTCGCCTGTATTCTCGCGCGCGATGGCGCGATTATAGTAAGCCGCGAATATATCTGTAGAATTGAGCCGTATAGCTTCGTTCAACGGGGCAAGTGCTGCCCCGAAGTCTTTCTTGTAGATATGCGCTGCGCCTGCGTTTAAGTGAGCGGCACCGAGGGTTGCATCAATCTGCAGAGCTTCGGCATAGTCGGATAGCGCTTGATCGTATCGGCCATTGCGCATGCGGAGCACGCCGCGGTTCACAAAAGTTGCGGAGCGATTCGTGCGCGTCATGGCTTCTTCGCGTATTGCCTGCGTGCACGTTTTTTCCGCGTCATTGAACGATGCATACTTACTCTTTGTCTTCTGGTAGCACTCACCGCTAAACCCGTTCCCGATGACAAAAACTTGTGCCGCAGCGGTTGAGGCGAGACCAACAGCGCTGAGTGCGGCTATCGCAATTTTGATTCTCATAACACTCTCCTGAATTAGGTTATAGATATACACTATCCTGCTTGCTTTAGCGAATGGCTGCGACATTTTCATATATAGAGGCTGTAATCGCTGGACCTCGTAGTTCTCGGTATATATGGCACTAAGCAACATCGGATGGAGTCTTCCTTGCGTTACATAATTGCTTTCTTTTCCACTATGCTGGCGGCGCTGCCGGCATTTGCTGCGCAGCCAACACCGGGTGCGCTGAACTTCCAAGAACCCGCGACGCGGATCATGGAGCGGGTTATCGGATTTGCGAATCCACTTCACGTCGGCATGGCACTTGTGGCCGTGTTTGTACTGGCTCTGCTTATTTGGGTATGCATTCGCTATAACAAGCGCGCCAATCCAGAGCCTCGTAAGTTCAGCCATAATACGCTGATCGAGATCATTTGGACGACTGTCCCGGTTATCATCTTGGTGGTTATCGCTGGTCCCTCATTTTCCAACCTTTTATATCAAGAAAACGAGCCTGATCTGGTTCAGATCGCGGAAAGCGGTGATTTGAACGATCCGAACGTTTTCGTTGAAGCGGCGAAACAGGGTTGGATCACGGTTAAAGCCGAAGGTATGGGTAACTGGGCTTGGACTTATTATTACCCAGATGAGATGGACGCTGACGGCTATCAAGTTCAGTTCGTGTCAAACGCAATCCATTACGGTTTGCCTTCTGATCCGCCTGCGACGCCTGAGAAGCCACGTTATCTGGCGACAGATTACCCAATGGTGATCCCAGCAAATCGCTACATCCGCTACCAGACAGCTTCTGACCGCGTTATTCACTCTTGGACCGTTCCGGCTTTTGGTGTGAAAACCGATGCTGTTCCAGGCCGTTTGAACGAAGGCTGGTTCTTGGTTGAAAAGCCTGGCGTATATTACGGTCAGTGTTCCGAATTGTGCGGTAAGAACCACGCTTTCATGCCAATCGAAGTACGTGTTGTGCCTCAGGCGCAATATGATCGTTGGATCGAAACGATGAAAACCGGTGACATCGATGCCGCCACTGAAATGGTTCAAGTAATTGACACGACAGACGAAGCGACACGCCTTGCGTCGGTCGAGTAAGGATAGAGGATAGCTATCATGCCTATGGATGAAATCGCCCTCGATCACGGCCACGACGCCCACGATCACAAACCCGGCTTCTTTACGCGCTGGTTCTTCTCAACCAACCACAAAGATATTGGTACGCTTTACCTCGTATTTGCGCTGGTCGCTGGTATTGTTGGTTACACACTTTCTGGTTTGATCCGGATGGAGCTAGCTGAGCCGGGAATGACGTTCCTGATTCACCTTGTTTCGGTGGATGCTGAGAGCATTCGTGCCGGTATCATTGAAGCTGCTGTGAACGCGGGGAATGTTGGCGCTGCAACTGATGCTTCAGTGCTGGCGCAGGTCAATGAAGCTATTCTGACAGCCAAGACCGAAGCCTCTAAGAGCTTCTATAACGTCGTAATCACCTATCACGGCCTCATCATGATCTTCTTCATGGTTATGCCTGCTCTGATTGGTGGTTTCGGCAACTGGTTCGTTCCGCTGATGATTGGTGCGCCGGATATGGCGTTCCCGCGTATGAACAATATTTCGTTTTGGTTGACCGTTGCTGCGTTTGCGCTTGCTGTGCTGTCGATGATGGTGCCGGGCGGTAATGGCGTGAACGGCTTTGGTGGCGGTTGGGTTCTGTATCCACCACTATCAAGCACCGCTGGACACTCAGGACCGTCTATGGATCTGTTGATCTTGTCGCTTCACACCGCAGGTATTGCGTCAATTCTTGGTGCGATCAACTTCATCGTCACGATCTTGAATATGCGTGCACCGGGCATGACGCTGCACAAAATGCCGCTCTTTGCATGGTCTATGTTGATTACGGCGGTTTTGCTTTTGCTCGCTCTTCCGGTTCTGGCTGGCGCGCTTACCATGCTTCTGACCGACCGAAACTTTGGATCTCAATTCTTTGACCCGAGTGGTGGAGGGGATCCGATCATGTTCCAGCACTTGTTCTGGTTCTTTGGGCACCCTGAAGTTTACATCATGATCCTGCCCGCCTTCGGTATTGTGTCTCACATCGTGTCTACCTTCTCTAAGAAACCAATCTTTGGTTACCTGGGCATGGACTACGCGATGGTTTCGATTGGTGCGATTGGTTTCATCGTGTGGGCGCACCACATGTACACCGTCGGTATGCCATCTGACATGAAAGCTTATTTCGTTGCGGCAACGATGGTCATTGCGGTTCCGACAGGGATCAAGATCTTCTCGTGGATTGCGACAATGTGGGGTGGGTCAATCGACTTCTCAGTACCCATGGTATGGGCCATCGGTTTCATCTTCCTCTTTACAGTCGGTGGTGTGACCGGTGTGGTTCTAGCGAACGCTGGTATCGATCACGCCTTGCATGACACGTACTATGTCGTGGCTCACTTCCACTACGTGCTATCTCTTGGTGCCGTGTTTGGACTGTTTGCAGGTTGGTACTACTGGTTCGAGAAGATGTTCGGTCTGAAGTACAACAAGATGATCGGTTATGCGCACTTCTGGATCATGTTTGTAGGTTCAAACCTGATTTTCTTCCCGCAGCACTTCCTTGGATTGAACGGAATGCCGCGCCGCTACGTTGACTATCCAGATGCGTATGCACTTTGGAACGCGGTATCGTCTGTTGGATATCTAATTTCACTTGTTGCTACGGCGCTGTTCTTCATCGGTCTGTTTGAAGCGATGATCCGCCGCCGCAAAGGTGAGGCGAACCCATGGGGCGAGGGTGCAACGACGCTAGAGTGGACTTTGCCGTCGCCGCCACCATTCCACCAGTTCAATGAGCTGCCTGTGGTGAAAACAGAGGGTGGCCACTAAGGCGCCCAGAACTATTTGATTATGGGCGGCCCTTTGCGTTACCTCGCAGAGGGCCGTTCTTTTAAGCTTCTAGGACGAGTTCTTATGAACACTATTCCATCAGCGCCGACCGAAACCCCGATTAGGTTTGCAACAGCACGGGACTATATCGAGCTTATGAAGCCTCGCATCATGATGCTCGTGGTATTTACGGCGCTATCGGGGCTTGTGGTGGCGCAAGGTGTGTCAGGCGTCACGATGAACCCGGTGATGGCAGCAATCACTATCCTTGCTGTTGCGCTGGGGTCCGGCGCGGCTGGTGCGATCAATATGTGGTATGATGCAGATATTGACGCGATCATGACGCGAACTTCGGTACGTCCTATCCCGTCTGGTGCTGTTCCCAAGGAAGAAGCACTGGCGTTGGGGCTAATTATGTCAGCCGCATCTGTTTTGATGATCTGGTTGGCGTCTAACGTGCTCGCGGCTGTTTTGCTTACAGTATCCATTGCCTATTATGGTTGGTTCTACACCATGCTTCTGAAGCGAAGAACCTCACAAAACATCGTTGTTGGCGGCGCGGCTGGCGCGTTTCCTCCAGTTATCGGCTGGCTGGCTGTTACAGGAACCGCGCCTCTAGATGCGTGGATTTTGTTTACGATTATCTTCTTTTGGACACCGCCGCATTTCTGGGCACTGAGCCTTGTGGCTCACAAAGAGTATGAGAAGGCAGGTATTCCGATGCTGCCGGTCACCAATGGCGCCAAGAATACGCGCCTGCAGATGTTGTTTTACACGATCATTCTCGTGCCGATTGTGTTGGCGCCAGTCGTTACCGGAATGGCCGGTTGGGTTTACGGCGTTGTTGGCGTGCTTCTCAATATCGGCTTTCTGTATTTCGCGG
Organism: Henriciella sp.; assembly: GCA_029238175.1. Classification (GTDB taxonomy): domain Bacteria; phylum Pseudomonadota; class Alphaproteobacteria; order Caulobacterales; family Hyphomonadaceae; genus Henriciella. Next base: position 4,448 of record JAQWGO010000119.1, read on the forward strand.
TAAAGGTAATGGGAAGCAAAGCTGGTGAAGCAGACGCTGGTGATCCTGAGCGCAAACTTGCCATGAGTATGTTTGCTTTCTCCATTCTATATCTCTTCGGTCTTTTCGCCGCGCTCATTGTTGAGCGAGGGTTTGGCCTCTATTTTCCTGTAGGAGTCATTTGATGACGGATGATGTGAAACTTGATGAGGCTGATGTTGCAGCAGCGCGATTGAAGGCGCGCAAAAGCCGAAATGTTTGGTTAGCGTGGGCGCTTGTCGGTTTTGTTGTGATTGTTGGCGCAACCACCGCGATTCGAATCCAAAGCAGCTTTGCTGACGAATGTACGCGCCTTTATTTCACGGGCAGCATGTCTGATGCCGCCGCCGAAGAAAAATGCAGGCAAGATAAAGTTGGCCCATACCGAAACGATGTTGAAGGGTAGAGCAATGAATAATCAACGTATCGCATTTCTTGCCGGGTTCGGCGCAGTTGCAATGCTTGGCTTAGCGTTCGCGTCTAAACCGCTCTACGATACGTTTTGCCGAGTGACTGGGTTTGGCGGCACGACTCAGATCGCGACGAAGGCACCTGAGACATTGAGCGACCGGGAAGTAACGGTTAGATTCGACGCAAATGTCGCGAATGCGCCATTGGAGTTCCGGCCAATCCAAACGAATTTGCCTGTGCAAGTTGGTGCCCACAGTTTGGCATTCTATGAAGTCACGAATACCGCACCGAACGATATAAGCGTCATCGCAAGCTATAATGTGACGCCGCACAAGACTGGTCGATTTTTCAATAAGCTTGAATGCTTCTGCTTTGAAGAGCGAATCATCAAAGCCGGTGAGACGAAGAAGCTGCCAGTTCTGTTCTTTGTAGACCCTGCAATGAATGAAGAGCGCAATCTCGACGATGTGCGAACCATCACATTGTCATATACTTTCTTCCAAACCGATGATTTTCCCGGTGCGGCGAAAACAGCATCTCTTGATTGAGGTATTGCAGAAACGGGGCGCTACGGTCTAAAAGCCCTTGAATTGTATAAACTTGCCCTAAAGGGATTCCCCGTCATGGCTGAAGACGTCAAACACGACTATCACCTCGTAAACCCATCGCCTTGGCCTTTGCTTGGCGCCGTGGCTGTAACGACACTCGCAATTGGCGGTGTGACGTATATGAAGGGCCTGTTCGGAATTGAACAAGGTCAGCTTTGGGCGCTTGCGCCTGGTTTCCTGATGGTGATTTGGGTGATGATTGGCTGGTGGCGTGAAGTCATCAAAGAGGGGCGCACTGGGGACCATACACCTGTTGTGGAGATTGGCCTTAAGTACGGCATGGTCCTCTTCATCGTTTCAGAGATTATGTTCTTCGCAGCATGGTTTTGGAGCTTCTTTGAATTCGCAATCTTCTTCCCGGCTCGTGTTGGGGATACGTTTGATCACCTGAGCCCAGTATGGGAAGGTTTGAACAATTTCAAAGAGTTTCCACCCGTTGGTGTTGAGACATTTGATCCATTTCACCTGCCACTGATGAACACGCTGATTCTTCTGCTTTCTGGTACGACCGTCACTGCGGCTCACCACTCATTGCAGCACGGCAAGTATGACAATGCTAAGCTTATGCTTTGGATCACTGTGATCCTCGGCCTAGCCTTTTCTGGTCTACAAGTTCTTGAGTATTCCGAGGCTCAGTTCACATTTGACGGAACGATCTACGGATCTGCATTCTTCATGGCGACAGGGTTCCACGGCGCGCACGTGGTTATCGGCACAATCTTCCTCGCGATCTGTCTAATGCGCTTATACGCAAATAACATGACGGCTGAGAAGCATCTCGGATTTGAGTTTGCGGCTTGGTATTGGCACTTCGTTGATGTTGTTTGGTTATTCCTCTTCGCGTTCGTCTATGTGCTGCCGCACTTGGCGTTAGGCCACTAGACCGAATGGCAATGACAGCCTCTCCAGACTTGGTGAGGCTGCCTGCCTATTATTCAGAGCATAGCGAATGACATTCCGACCTATGCCATTGCTTACAGTTCTAAGCGTAATTTCGTTCGTGATATTGATGCTGCTTGGGAACTGGCAGTATGCGCGGTATGGCGAGAAGATTGGTATTGATCCGGCAGAACAAAACCCGCCTCAGACCCTCGTGATTCGTCTCCAGCAAGACCAAGACGTGATGGTCCAACAGGTTTATGGCAAAGCTGACAGCAAGCCTATATGGCGCCGATATGCACTAGGGGCATTGGATGGTAGTGGCGAAGATGTCCTCGTAATGGTTGGGGCAACTGTCGGCGCGAATCCTATACCGCAAGCGGTCTCAAAGTTGTCAGAGATGATTACGATTGAAGGTAACTTGTTGGAGCGAACAGCAACTAAGGGGCTGTTCGGTGTAGAAGATGAGCCTGAGAAGAATATGTGGTTCACAATGGACCCGCAGGCGATCGCTGCAGCGCTTGGCTCGGAAGTCGCCACCATTCGTGTTGTAGAGCCAGTTACACTCACATTGCTCAATAGCGGAACGCAGGGGCAATTTAGTCAGATGCCCAACCCTTATGCGTTCGCGAAGCCGCTTGATCCGCTGCCGCCGGAGCGCCATTTCGGATACGCTTTGACATGGTGGGGGATGGCGATTGGTTTGTTAGGGGTGTATCTGGCACTGCATCATTCTAAAGGACGCCTTCGGTTTCGGAAGGCTTGAGGACAAATGAAGTATATTTCTACGCGTGGTCGCGCCGAACCGGTTGATTTCGTCCAAGCTTGTATGGCGGGTCTTGCACCAGATGGCGGATTATATGTGCCAGAGAGCTGGCCGCAAATCGAACCAGCCAAGCCACATGAAAGCTATGTCATTGTTTCGACGCGTATTCTCAAAGCCTTTGCTGGAGACAGCCTAAGCGAAGCGGATGTCCTCGGTTTGTGTAAAAGAGCGTACGCGTCATTCTCGCATCATTCTGTTGCGCCGCTCGTGCAGTCTGGACCGAACCAGTTCGTCATGGAACTTCATCACGGTCCTACGCTCGCATTTAAAGATGTTGCCATGCAGTTCATTGCGCAACTCTACGACTTGGTTTTAACGCGCCGTGACGCGCGTATGAGCGTCGTTTGTGCGACGTCTGGTGATACGGGTGGCGCAGCCGCTGCCGCGTTTGCTGGGGCGTCCAATGTCGACCTATTCATTCTACATCCACACGAGCGTGTGTCGCCGGTCCAGCGTCTGTTTATGACGACGACTGGCGCTGTCAATGTCCATAATTTGGCCTTGGCTGGGGACTTTGACGACTGTCAGGCGATCGTAAAATCGATGTTCGCAGATATTGAGTTTTCAAATGCTGTAAGCCTGTCGGGTGTGAACTCAATCAATTGGGCGCGGATCGCCGCGCAGTGTGTCTACTATGCGACCACACAAGCCGCGGTGGGCTCAGACCGTCCTATTCGCTTCGTTGTTCCAAGCGGAAACATGGGCGATGCCTTTGCGGGTTATGTGGCAGCGCGATGCGGCTTGTTGAACGGGTTTGAAGCCGTATGCGCCGTAAATGAAAACAAGACATTAGCGACTTTGTTCGAGAGTGGGCGCATGGCGAGAACGCCGGCGGTTCCGACACCTAGCCCGGCAATGGATATTTCGGTGCCGAGCAATTTTGAACGCTTGATGTTTGAAGTTTCTGGCCGGGACGGAGCAACGGTTGAGCGTGTGTATGAGCAGTACAAACAGGCAGGAACCGCGGACCTACCCGAAACCGTCCATGGCCCGCTGAAATGTGCGGGTTTCAAAGCTGATGTCGTTTCGAATGCCGATACGCTGGCAGAGATGCGAACATACTATGGCGAGACCGGGCAGTTGATTTGTCCTCACACTGCGGTCGCCACAGCAACAGCCCGAGATTTACCGCCGACTGAAGCCGTTACGGTTATTTTGTCGACCGCGCATGCAGCGAAGTTTCCCGAAACCGTTCTCGAAGCGACGGGCCTTGATGCGCCATTGCCAGGGCGGTGTGAGGCCTTGCTGGAAAAAGGTGAATTGTTTGACCAATTGCCGGCGGACCTGCAAGCTGTGAAGGCTTATATTCGCGAGCAAGCGGCGGGCTGAGGTAAGTTATGAGTGAAGCGATAGGCGATTGGCGCTGGGACAAGCGTACAGCGCGCCTTTCACTGACCGTTGTAGCCGGGCATCTGGCGAACAGCCTATCGGGGCAGTGGGCTTTAGGTGATCTCGACAAGATTGTAGACGGGTTTAGTAAGCGGCGCATTGAGCGTGCTTTAGAGGAAGATGAGGGCGGCATTCTAATCGAATTGACCCTCGCCGATGGGCAGGAGGTGCAGCTTGTCGGTGCTGCTGTCGAAGAGGGTAACGTCCAAGGCATAATTTTGGAAATAACACCGCTTCCCGACCAAGATTCTACGGCGGCGATTGTCGGTCCTGCTCTGGTTCCGGTGTTTCAACCGATCGTATGCCTAAGGCAACGCAGGACCATTGGGTTTGAAGCCTTGGCGCGTTGGCGCGGGAACGATGATCGCTTAAGCAGCGGCGCTTTGGACGATCAGGCATTGGCAACCAACATGCTAATTGCGTCTGCAGAAGCATTATCGGCCCTTCAGCTAGCCCACGATGACCCCGACCTCTTCATGCATGTGAACTTAACCGGCGTAGACCTGATGGATGATATGCTCGTCGCCTTGGTGTCAGCACTAAACACAGGTCAAAATCTGAAAGATGGTTCGCTGCGGCTGGAACTAACGGAGCAGGCTGCTTTGCGTGATACTGATAAAGCACTATCCACGGTTCATGCGCTAAAGGCAGCGGGAGCGGGCTTAGTGTTGGATGACTTTGGCTCAGGCCATTCATCGTTTCTGTGGCTTGCCGATTTGCCCGCTGATAGTTTGAAGGTTGATGCAGATTTGATTGCTCAGATCCAGAATCCAAGGGTGCAGACTATTCTTGAGGCGGTCACGCTGATGGCGAAACGCTTAGGCATGAAAACGACTGCTGAAGGGGTTGAAGATACAACCATTCTTCCATTGCTACTTCAGCTTGGTTTTGATCATGCGCAGGGGTTTGCGTTAGGACGTCCGATGCCATTTGATGAGGCAAAGGCATTTTTGCTGTCACGATAGTTGCTAGAATTTGTAGTGAACCGGTATCGACTTCGGGCCGCCAACGAAATTCGCCTTGATAAAGGTTGGGTCGCCAGCAAGCTCAATTTTTTTGACACGGCTGAATAACTCTTCGTACACGGCCTGCATCTCTAAACGCGCCAGATGCATGCCTAGGCACATATGGCCCCCGTACCCGAATGAAATCAGCTTATTGTTGGCTCGATCGACTTTGAATTTGTATGGATCGTCGAAGACTTCTTCATCGCGGTTGCCTGATGGGTAGCAGAGCAACAAGCTCTCCCCCTTTTTTATTAGCCTGTCGCGTAAATTATAGTCTTCCTGAGCGGTCCGCATGAAATGTTTAACTGGGGTTGTCCATCGGATCGCCTCATCGACCGCAGTTCGCGATAGTGCGATTGGATCGGCCATCATTTTCTCAAGCTGCGCGCGATCTTGAAGCATCGCTAGAACACCGCCGCCTGTAGACGCGCTGGTTGTGTCATGGCCCGCCGCGGCAACGATGATATAATAGCTCATCGCCTCGAGTTCGCCGATCGGGGCACCATCAATCATACCCTGAGCAATGATCGTAGAGACATCATCCTTGGGGTTGGCGCGTCTGTCAGCGGTAATCGCAGTGAAGTACATAAAGAACTCTGCGAGCGTCTGTTGAATCGACGAGACCCCGGCTTCGACATCCTGCGTCGCAGCGAGATCTTTGTCGCGCATCAAGTCCTCGTCTTGCGCGCCAAAAATCTCCTGCGTGAGTTTGAGCATCATCGCTTCATCAGATTCTGGAACGCCGAGGATTTGCATGATGACGCGTAGAGGGAAGTGAAGAGCGATATCCTGTTGGAAGTCACAGGAGGTTCCCATGTCTTCCATACGGTCGACGTATTGTTTTGCGATTTTGCGGACGGCGCCTTCGCGCTTTTTCACATTGTGCGGCATAAACCATTCTTGCGTGAGGTGACGCAGTTTATAGTGCATGGGATCATCAAGCTGGACGAGTGTTTTAAGGAGATGTGGCTGTCCGAAATCAGCATAAACTTTTTCTTCGATCACTTTGTAGGATAGCATTTCCCGCTGGCCATTGGTGAACAGCTTGTTTTGCTTTGATACTTCCATAATGTCGGCGTGTTTAGTGACGGCCCAAAAAGGTCGAAATGCCTCTGGTTCGCACCACGCGAGGGGATCTTCCCTGCGTAGCTTTGCAAACGCTGCATCCAGCTGGGCTTGCTCGGCGTAAACCGCTGGATCGACGATCCAGTTTGCTGTTTGTGCGGCAGCAGCGCTCATCGCGCGCGATGCATCCATCTTAGTTTCAGGCGGGGTCGCCAGTACTTTTGACATTGGGGGCCTCCGTAAGCGTGACTCTTAATGGCCAGTTTACGTGCACGTTACCCTATCGCTTGCGTCTGTGAACCCGTGACCTTGCGGGACCTTTTCGGTCCTCTTGGCGTGGAGCATCGAGGGCAGGGAGGTGCTCTGCCGAGATGACTTCACCGAGCATTTCATGAAGTATCGCCGGTGTGAGCTCTTCTACCGCGCCGGGGCGAAGGTCTGTCAGCTCGAATGGGCCATACTGAGTTCGGATAAGGCGATTGACCTGCATACCTAGGTGTTCGAGTGCCTTACGAACTTCTCGGTTTTTACCTTCGGCCAATTTCACGTCAATCCAATTATTTGTGCCCGTCTCGCGCTCGAGAGTCGCTTCAATCGAAGCAAAACGTGTTCCGTCATCCGTCGTTACACCGCCCTTTAGCGTGTCGAGTTGTTCTTGCGTGATCTTACCATGTGCGCGCGCGCGGTAGTGGCGGACAAGCCCTGTTTTCGGAAGTTCCATAGCGCGCGCCAGACCGCCATCATTGGTAAGCAGCAATAGCCCCTCTGTTGTAAGGTCGAGCCGTCCGATTGTTACGGTTCGTGGAAGGGATTTGGGCAGTTCTTCGAAGATCGTGCGACGGCCTTCGGGGTCACTCGTCGTGGTGATGAGGCCAGAGGGTTTGTGATAGCGCCAGACGCGAACAGGTTCCAACGCTTGGACGCGCTTACCGTTGACTTCGATAAGCTCTCGGCCGGTTACTTTGAAGGCTGGTGTGGTGAGTT
>JAQWGO010000121.1 GCA_029238175.1 Henriciella sp.
ACAGACCATCAGCCGGCATATCATCGCCCGTCATCAGGCCGTAATGGTCCTGCATTTCGATGGCCTTCCGTGAAAACCTCGCTGATTGGTATGTGTCGGCGCAGGGCTATAGCTTGACAAAGTTGCGCACACAGACGGCCCTATCAAAAGGTGAAACGCCGGGACCAGAGAGCTCTATCGGTAAAATTATTACGGCCAATCAGTTGCAGGATATTTGTAACTCGGCCATCGAAATGCAGGACCATTACGGCCTGATGACGGGCGATGATATGCCGGCTGATGGTCTGTTCCAGCAAAGCTTCATGTGGGCGCCGGGTCTGCGTATTGCTGGCGGTACAGATGAAATTCTGAAGAATATCATCGCTGAACGCGTACTTGGTCTGCCGCAGGATGTGCGAGTCGATAAAACGGTTCCATTTGATGAGCTAAAATCAGGCTAGTTCTGTAATTTTTATTACAGGATGCTTCGTTTTCTAGGTAGAATATTCAACCTGCGCGGTAATGCAACTTTAAGTATATATGGCTATGCTGATGAGCCTATTGCTGATTTGATGGTTGCAACAAATGTTCTCTGGAAAGGGCGGTGCCAAGGTAGACTTGAAACGCGCGCTGAGAAGCGAAGCGAGCCCTTCACCCTATGTGAAGCCATCTTTCAAAATGAAAGATATGCGCCGATCCGCACGTAAGGAGCTTTGGTGCGAGTGCTCTTTAACGGCTCAAGGGGCAGAACTTAGAGAGGGTGTCATTCTAGATATTTCCCAGCGGGGTGCGCGCGTAAGGTTTCGGCGACGCGGCTCGCTGCCGGATATCGTGCAAATTAGGGCTGCGCGAATTGGTCTGAACCGGACGGCACGTGTCGCGTGGCAGACAGTGTTTGATGCTGGCCTAGAATTTATTCAAGCGGGCCAGAGCGTTATTGCGACGGACCCGAAGCCTTCGCAGGGTGAACGTTCAGTTGAGCCGAACACTAACCCTTCGCAAAGAAATAGAGGCGGTTTTGGCAAAAGGCTGAGTTAGCCCCTGTTCAACTTGCCCAACGATTTGATGGGCTTTAAAGTTTGTAATGATCGATTTTCTCAAAGTTGAAGCCAACGACCTTTCCCACCGCGTTGCGGTTTCTGGGCCAGAGGACGGTCAACTCGTCCTGTTCGTCCATGGCTTTCCGGAAAGCTGGTATTCTTGGCGTCACCAATTGGAAGCTCTGGGCGCTGCTGGGTATCGATGCGCGGCCCCTGATGTTCGTGGGTATGGTGAGACTGACAAACCTGATGCTGTTGAGGCTTACGACTTTGTAAGCATCACTGCGGATATGGCCGGTATCGCCAAGGCGCTTTCTCCGCCCCGCCCCGCTGTTGTCGTCGGTCATGACTGGGGCGCGCCGCTCGCTTGGCATTCCGCGCTTTTGCATCCTCAACAATTCAAAGCCGTTGCTGGTCTGTCAGTTCCATATCTTGCGCCCGGTCAGTTTCCAGCAATCGATGTCTTCCTGCAATTCTTCACGGCGAGAGGTCTGTTCTTCTACCAAGTCTACTTTCAGGAAGAGGGTGTTGCAGAAGCAGAGTTAGAGGCTGATCCAGCAGCTACGATCCGAAAGTTCTATTATGCCATCAGCGGCGATTCACCAGATGGGACTTGGCCAAGTGACAAGAAGCATGGCGATGCTTTGCTGACGCGGCTACCAGAACCGCCAATGCCGTTGCCATGGCTCAACGAAGAAGACGTCGCTTACTATGCCTCGCAATTTGAAGCGTCCGGATTTCGCGGTCCGCTCAATCGCTATCGCAATCACCGCCGCGACCATGCCCATCTGACCGCGTTGGATGACAATCGCATCCACCAGCCCAGTCTTTTCATCGGCGGAACTGAAGACCTTGTCTTAAAAATGTTTCCCGGCGATCCGGTCGAGGCAATGAAGCCACACTTACCGAATTTGCAAGGTGTGCACCTATTGGAAGGCTGCGGTCATTGGACCCAACAAGAGAGAGCGGATGATGTGAATAAGATTTTGCTTGAATGGTTGGGCGGCCTCTAAGCCTCTTCCAGCCGCTTCAGCTCAGTCGCGATCCCGCGCAATGTCTCTCGGATAGGCTTCAGGCCGCCGCCGCGTCCTTTGTGGATTACCAGTTGTTTCCACGGGTCATCACCGGCTTCAGGACTGCGGACGACGAGGTGACCAGATCGCGGTAGCGCACTGCTCAAAAGGGCTTTAGAGAGTGCAAATCCCGCCTGCTCATCAAATGCCCCGTTACGGGCATCGGCCTCAAAGTTGGATTGCTCTGACCGTCCAACTGCATTGAATAGAACAGACAGCTCTGGTCGTTTGTCGGCTGACACTTGTTCATTCATAACTTGGTTGAGCAAACGAACCCCGCGCAGCGAGTAAACATCTGGATGCATCGGCGCCAGAACCCGGTCAGCGGCTTCTAGGGCGCAGCGCGTTAGGAATGTGGCATTCGGGTTGGTATCAAAAACAATAAGATCATACTCGCTGCGATAATAGTCGATCATCCGGCGAAAGTTTGCGCCCACCATCGCGAGTGCTTGTGGGCTTGGCGCGAAGGCATATTTTGAGATTTCAAACTGCCCGGATATCAGGTCTAGACGCCCGCCGGGTGCATCGTCACCTGACAGAATATTGTGGCTAATTAAATCGCGCGTCACGGGCTCAAATGGCGCTGTGTCAATCTTTGACCAATCTTCAGCTGGTGACAGACTATCAAACGCATGCAGGCGCGAGCGCTCAAACAGTGAAATAACGGACTTATCCCGCGCCGAGCTGGCATCGGCATGGTCCATGTCAAAAAAGGTTTGGGTCAGGTTATATTGCGGGTCGAGGTCGATCAGTAGGGTGCGCCCACCAAGACTGGCCTGCCAGGCGCCGAAGACCTGGCTCGATACCGTGGTTTTGCCGATGCCGCCTTTCAGGTTCATAACCGCAATAACCGGGCAGCGGCGTTCATATCGCTTGCGCACATCCGTCACCAGGCGGTCCAGTGCGCCCTCGTCAGACAGCGAGTCGGTTAGCTGATCAGCGAGTGCTGTTTTAAACAATTTGGACAATCGCCCATTGTCGCTGCGGATCGGGAATAATTTTAGACCCCGGTCCAACGCACGCTGGATTTGTGCTTGAACAGAACGCGAGCGGATGGAGGATGCTGAAACCAACACAACCATCCCAAACGCATTGTCGATCGCTGTGTTTACTGCTTCCGGATCAACATCTTTTGCGCCCGCTGGTGTGTACCAAGTGGGGATAGACGCTTGCCGCATCGTTTCATGAACACTTAGCAGTGCATCTACATCGCGCGGGCCGTGGGCAATAAAAAGGTGGGACATTCGTGCCGATCTCTGGGAGTTTTTAGAATCTCTAACCTGCTTATAGCGTTTCAGCTACAGTTTTGCGGCATAATTCACTGTAACACTTGAGCCTTGCCTATCGCATGTGCAACAAGCGTCCGCTGAAGGAGATTATGATGACTTGGACCCCGAATAGCTGGCGCTCACGCCCAGCCAAACACATCCCGGAGGATTATCCGGATCTTGACGCGCTTGCCGCAGTTGAGACCCGCTTAGCAGCATCGCCTCCGCTCGTGTTTGCGGGCGAAGTTGATCGCCTTAAAACGCGGCTGGCATCTGTCGCTGCGGGCGAGGCATTCCTGCTTCAGGGCGGGGATTGCGCTGAAAGTTTCAAAGAATTCAACGCTGACAATATTCGCGATACGTTGCGCGTGCTTTTGCAGATGGCCGTTGTGCTAACTTATGGCGCATCGAAGCCGGTCGTTAAAGTTGGTCGCTTGGCGGGGCAGTTTGGTAAGCCGCGCTCATCTCCGGTTGAGACTAAAGATGGTGTGACGCTGCCGTCTTACCGCGGTGACAATATCAATGGCATGGATTTCACGCCTGAGAGCCGCATTCCCAATCCTGATCGCTTGATGCGCTCATATTCTCAATCCGCATCAACGCTGAACTTAGTTCGTGCGTTTAGCCAAGGCGGTTATGCCGGGCTTGATAATGTTCATAGCTGGATGTTGGGCTTTGTTGATCGTTCGCCACTTGGTGAAAAGTACGGCGAAATGGCCGACAAGATAACCGATGCGCTTAATTTCATGCGTGCATGCGGGATTACGCCTCAAAACGTTCCGCAAATGGCGCAGGTTGAAGTCTATACCAGTCATGAGGCTCTACTGCTTGGCTATGAAGAGGCCATGACCAGACGTGACGAAGCTTCCGGCACTGGCGATTGGTATGACACCTCCGCTCACATGCTTTGGATTGGGCATCGCACACGGCAAGTCGATCACGCTCATGTCGAGTTCTGTAAAGGTATCCGGAACCCAATCGGCATGAAATGCGGTCCGGGACTGGAGCCTGATGAGCTATTGCGCATCATTGAAACGCTAAACCCAACTGATGAAGCTGGCCGTATCACATTGATCTCTCGCTTTGGCGCTGATGGCGTGGGTGAGGGCCTTCCTCGGCTGGCGCGTGCTGTCAAAGAAAGTGGTCGTACGGTCGTTTGGTCTTGTGACCCGATGCATGGCAACACAACCACGATGAATGGTTATAAGACACGTCCAGTGGATAATATCCTGGCGGAAGTGCGTGGGTTCATCGACGTGTTGAATGCCGAAAACTGTATTCCGGGCGGCGTTCATTTCGAAATGACGGGCCAGAATGTCACCGAATGTATCGGCGGCGCGCAGGCGATTTCAGAAGCTGACCTGTCATCCAGATATCACACTCACTGTGATCCTCGCCTAAATGGCGAACAAGCGCTTGAATTAGCGTTCCTGATCGCAGACAAGCTGCTCGAGATTAAGGATACCTCCACCATGCCAAAGCGTGCTGCCGGATAATTAAGGAATAACCATGACCCAGCGGGCATGGCCCGCATGGGCGCGGGCTTCTGAAATACTAGATCTATTGCGGCTCTCTGGGCCGATTGCGGTCTCGCGCGCGTCAATGATGTTGATGGGCCTAACAGACGCTATTGTGCTCGGGCGCATGGCGCCTGAAGAGCTACCCTTTGTTCTAAATTCGTGGTTGCCGATGGGCATCTCTCTTGGCTTCGGCATGGGCATATTGCTCGGTGTCCAAGTCCTGACATCTGAATTGCTGGGCCGGGGCCGAGAGGCACACTCTGGCCGTATCTTCCGGCGCGGTTTAGTTGCGGGTATTGCAATCGCAATTGCTATTACATTGCTTCTCTATCCCACCGCTTCAGCATTGTTCAGCAGCTTAGGATTTGACCCTGAAGTCGCAGAAGCCGTTGCCTCTTGCACCAGAATTCTCTCGCTCGGCATGCTGGGATTCATGGTGACGACTGTATGTGGGATGTACCTAGAGGCATTGCGACGCCCACTGATTTCGACCGCGATCATGTATTTCGGCGTTGTGGTGAACGTCTTGTTCAACGTCTTTCTTGTGGCAGGCTACGGCCCGTTTGAGCCAATGGGCGCCGACGGCGTGGCATGGGCGACGACTGGAACACGGACCATCCTGATCTTGCCCTTCCTTTTTGCGGTTGTATTGCTGACCCCCGGCTTCAAGCCATCTGATGCGGGGGCTGAGAATGAAACCAAGCGCCAATTCAGTGTTGGCGTTGGCACCGCGATTAGTAACATTGCTGAATGGGGCGGATTTAACTTCACTTATGTAATCGCGACTTGGATCAGCCTACAGGCGAACACGGTCTATGGCTATGCCACTCAAATGATGGGTTTGGCGTTCATGGCCTTCCTAGGGATTGGTACAGCGACCAGCGTGCGCGTCGCCGAAAGCTTTGGCCGGGGTGACCAGCAGGGCATCAATGATGCGTCGCGGCTCGGTGTGGCGGCGACGATCATTGTCGGGATTCTTCTAGGCTTGATTGTCTTTGTCCTGCGCGAGCCAATCTCGCTCGGCCTTGTGCGGGCTGATGCGGAAATGGATGATGTGCTTCTTGCGCCAGCGCTCGCTGCGTTACTATTCACGGTGGCGCTAGCGATTGTATTCGACGGTTTGCAGTGCACGGCTTCGATGGCTCTAAGAGCGCAGGGTATCGTATGGGTGCCGTCAGCGATCCATATCGGCTCATTCTTCGTGCTGATGATCCCCATGGGGTATTGGCTGGGTCTAGTTCAAGGGCGCGGTGCGCAAGGTATGATTGAAGCGGCGTTCATAGGTGTGTTCGTTGCTGCAATCTTACAGTGGGCCCTGCTGGAATGGAAAACGGCGCGCCCCCGTTAAGGGCCGCGCCGTTTAAAGGTCCATCAAAAGATGGAAAACCTTAGATGTCTTTCAAAGCAGAAGCTGGTTTGAAAGCTGCAGAGGTTTTCTCTTTGATCTGGATAGTTTCGCCAGTCGCTGGGTTGCGACCTTCACGAGCGCCGCGAGTTTTCGCAACGAAAGTACCGAAACCTGCAATTGCAACCTGCTCACGCTTTTTCACGGCGCCAGAGATTGAATCAAAGACTGCGTCTACTGCACGGCCAGCTTCGGCCTGAGACATGTCAGCTGCTTCTGCAACTGCTTTGGTCAGTTCACCCTTGTTCATTGGGGCTCTCCCTATAGTTCAACGGCGAAAGTTGCCGTTGGGGCCATTGTCCATGATTCGTTTGAGGCGTGAATCCCGTAAACCCAACAAATACGGGCGATTCAGCACTATTTTGCAAGAATCCAGCCTTCTTCGGCCTCAATTTGTGCAATTTTTCGCGTATCAAGCGAATCCGGCGGACCGAACGCATCGGCCAATTTTCCTGCATCATCTAGCGTTTGTAGGTGTTGTGCGAGCGTTCTAACCTGTGCTTCATCCAGGACTTCGCCCGGATTCTGGACCGCAGAAACCGTGCTTGGATAGATCTCAGCCAGAACACAGGTGACGTTTTCAAGGGCATCTTCGCTTAAAGGCTGAAAGCCCGTTTCAAATGGCCAAATCTGGCTGTCCTTAATCTCACCCCGTAAAAACTGGACCGTTGGAATGCCGAGCAAGGTCTGACTGCCAACGGCGCCGGCACCAAGCAGCTGCCAAACTGATTTCGGGTTCGCTTTGAAAGTCTGCTTTATCCATGCTTCGGCCAAGCGATGTTCAGGCAATGAGCCGTCCGCCGAAAAGTCACCCTTCTTGGTGGCGAGTGTATTTACCGCGTCCCGCTTTGTTGTCCCCCAAAAAGGGTGAGGGCCTTTCGTCATCGCGTAATTCATACCCGCCGCCAGCGGGAAGCGTGCATTGGAATTGTCCTCGCGCTCACGCACTTTGGAGGCAAGATGATCATGCATGGCTTTCCAAGGGGCTTTACCATCCTTGGTTAGGCCAATCGCATCGGCAGTCCCAGATGGATAGCCCATTGCGAAATCCATCCCGATCAAGACTTTGTCGCCGCGCGCAATAAGTTTGTCAGCCATGTCCGTAATGAACTTGCGTGCCTCAAGCCTTGTCTTTGGATTGACCGCCGTAAATTGGAATTTCAGCCGGGCATTTCGCACGTGAACGCCAACCCAGATCGAATTCGCACCCGTCGTCGGTTTGGAGGCGGCGCTCCAGTCTACAATAATGTACGCGTCGAATAGGCGAGCCATCTTCTCAATCCGTTTCTTATAACAAGCGGTCGTCTTTAGTCTGTTCGTTCAAACTGCGCCAGTTGAAAGTTTACGAGCTGGGCGACACGGCGTATCGAGTTCCAGCCTTAGCCATAGAGACCCTTCCCATGCATTTTGATGCTTCTGAAATTTCCAGCGCGCTGGCCTATAAGCTGCTTGTTTCCACAATCATTCCTCGGCCAATTGCATTTGTGACATCGAAAAGCGCGGCAGGCGTTTTGAATGCGGCACCATATAGCTTCTTCAATGGCATGGGCAGCGCGCCGCCAGTTGTCGCCATTGGCTTTCAACCCACCGAAGCGGGCGGTATGAAAGACACTTCATCCAACATCCTCGAAACGGGAGAGTTCGTCGTCAATATTGTCGATGAAGCTTTATCCGTTCAAATGAATCAGGCCGCTGCAACGCTGGCACCAGATGTGGATGAGATTGAGTTGGCGGGAATAGAAACGACCGCCTCTATCGACGTTGCCCCGCCGCGCATCACAAACTCTCCAATGGCCATGGAGTGCAAGTTATTTGACAAGACTGAGCTTCCGGGCGGCGGCGTTATTGTCATCGGTGAGGTCATACACTTTCACCTCCGCGATGATGCAATTGCAGGACATGATCCGTTGCGTATCGATATCGACAAACTTGCGCCGATAGCGCGCCTCAACGGACCGCATTATGCGCGGATTACCGATAAGTTTTCGATCAAGCGGCCAGAATAAAAGAAGCCGGACAGTTCAGTGCTGCCCGGCTCCAATTTGGAATATGTAGTGTTTGCTTAGCTAAGCTTCACCAGCATCTTACCTTTGTTCTGGCCAGAGAAGAGGCCCATGAATGCGGCTGGTGCGTTTTCAACACCTTCCATCACAGTTTCCTCGAACTTCATTTTGCCGCTAGCAATCCACTGAGACATATCTGCGAGAAATGCTGGCTGCATGTCGGCATGTGTTGAAACGATAAAGCCTCTGATCTGTAGCTGCTTGCCGACGATCTGGATCACATTGTTCGGACCGGGGCG
>JAQWGO010000124.1 GCA_029238175.1 Henriciella sp.
ATAGTAAATCATACGCTCGACAGCGACTTACTATGTTTGCCTTTTACAGACTCGCCGTTTTCGGACCCCACCCGGCCAGCTGGTCTGGCACCGTGTTCGATGGGTTGCTACGATGCATTCCATGCTAGATTTTGAGACCTGTAATTCCGCGCGGCTGAGGCGCGATCCAAGCTTTGACGGGAAGTTCTTCACCGCAGTCAAAACGACAGGAATCTACTGCCGTCCGGTCTGCCCCGCGAAACACTCGCTCACGAAAAATGTCAGCTATTACCCAACTGCTGCTGCGGCAGAGTGTGCTGGTTATCGCCCTTGTCTGCGGTGTCGTCCTGAGACAGCACCATTCTGCGCCGCATGGAATGGAACCAAAACGACCGTCGAACGAGCATTGCGATTGATCGAGGACGGCGCTCTGGACGTTGGGAACGTCAATGATCTTGCGGATCGGCTAAGCGTCGGTGCAAGACATCTATCTCGGTTGTTTGCCAAGCATATAGGGGCATCGCCAATTCAAACAGCCCAAACCCTCCGAATCGGACGCGCCAAGAAACTGCTGGATACGACGACACTGCCTGTTACAGAAATAGCCTTCCAAGCGGGTTTTGGCAGCGTGAGACGCTTCAATGCGGCCTTCTCAAAACTTTACGGGCGCTCTCCTTCCACCATCCGCAGGCCGTGTGCGAATGGTCGAGGCGATACCGACGAATGCTCGTGACTTGTTTTAACCGGCAGTCAATATCCTAAATGCGAGGTCCGCTTGCGATATCCGAAAAGCGAGCATAAGCAGACATTAAAAAAGCCTAGTTCCCAAGATGCAGTCTGGACCGATGCAACGCGATCGGTTCAATTCTCTTCATGACCTATCTCATCTTCAAAGCGGCCATTTCCGGTATTCTGATTGCCATTGTGTCGGAGGTATCGCGTAGGTATCCGGGACTCGGCGGTCTGATCGCATCGCTTCCTCTCGTGTCCGTGTTAGCAATAATTTGGCTTTGGCGTGATACGGGCTGCGATGCTGCCCACATCGCGACGCACGCACGATCCACGTTTTGGTATGTGCTTCCCAGCCTGCCACTCTTCCTGATTTTTCCGGCGCTGTTGGAGCGCGGCGTGAACTTCTGGCTGGCCTTGGTGATCGGTTGTCTGATTACGGTTGGGTTATATGTCCTGGCGCGATGGACGGCGCTTCAGCTTGGGTTTAGCGAGTAAACGCATGATGAGAATCGGTGTCCTGCTTGTGTTGACGGCGATAGCCGCGTTGGTCGCTGGCGACGCGAACGCGCACGCCGTTGCCGAAGGTGATAAGGGCTACATTCAAGAGATTACCGGCGTTCACCTGGTGCCGTTCTTGTACCTCGGCGCGAAGCACATGGTGACGGGCTACGACCACATCCTTTTCCTGTTAGGCGTGATTTTCTTCCTCTATCGGATGAAAGACATCGGCATCTATGTCAGCCTGTTTGCCATTGGTCATTCATCAACGATGCTCATGGGCGTCTATTTCGATTTCGGAATCAACAGTTACATCATCGATGCCATAATCGGCCTGTCAGTCGTCTATAAGGCGCTGGATAATATGGGCGCTTATCAAAGGTGGTTCGGTTTTCAGCCGAATACCAAAGCGGCCACGTTGATTTTCGGGTTTTTTCACGGGTTCGGGTTGGCGTCCAAAATCATAGACTATGAGATATCCCCGGATGGGCTCTTGCCAAACCTGCTCGCCTTCAATGTCGGCGTTGAGGTCGGCCAATTACTCGCTCTGGGGGCGATCCTCATTATTATGGGATATTGGCGCCGGACAGCGAGTTTTCTCAAGCATGCCTATACAGCGAATGTGGTGATGATGGCGGCAGGCTTTATGCTCGCGGGTTATCAGATCGTCGGCTATTTTGCGAGTACGTCCTAGGAGCGACCGAATGTACAATACAGACCTACCTACACGCTCGGAACTTCCAAGCACTGGTCAGCTCTTGCGATCGACGGCCATCGCTTTGGTGACGGCAGCCGTATTGTTGATCACGGTCATATTGCCATCCGAGTATGCGATCGATCCGACCGGCGTGGGTCGGATGCTGGGCCTCACGCAAATGGGGGAAATCAAGGAACAGTTGGCTGACGAAGCGGAGCTGGACGCTCAGCGATCCGCAATCGTGACAACGCCTATTGAAACCGTACCCGCGGCAGTCGAACCTGACGCAAACGCCGAACCCATAATAACAGAAGCGACCACCGCAGAGACCGAAAACGAAGCACCAGCAAATGCATGGACAGATGAAGTCAGTTTGCAGCTCAATCCAGGCGAGGCTGCTGAAATCAAACTGGTCATGCAATCAGGTGCTGTAGTTGAATTTGAATGGGTAGTCGAACCCGGTCACTTGAACTCCGCCTTACACGGGGATGGCACGGCGGGCGAAGCAATCACTTACCGGAACGGACGCGCTGAACCGGGACATTCAGATAGTCTGATAGCTGCTTTTGACGGCACTCATGGCTGGTTCTGGCGCAACCGGTCCGACGAGACCGTGACGATGACCCTTCGAGTCCGCGGTGGCTATTCCGAGATTAAGCGGGTTATTTGATCCGCAACGCGATCATTAGGAGACATTAGCTCAGAGGCTTAAGTCGCCCTAAACTGGACGCTGCGGACGTGCAGTATGCTGTTTAGCGCATTATCGCGCTAAATGAGTTATGTCATAGTCGCGAAACTCAATCTTTTGCACGTATTCGTTGAAGAGCTTTACAGTCTTTCCGTCGCCATACACATCGAGCATATCACCTTGAGACCAGCCCATTATGCGATGTAGGTGTTCTCGTCGGGGATTTGTTTCACGGAGTAGGTCTGCGAACAGGTGTCGAAACGCGTGTATTCCTCTTCCCCGCTCGACTACGCCTACCGACTTTCGAAGAAAACCAAACCACTTAGAAAAGGCGTCGCCGCGGTTACCATCGGAGTTCAAAGATAACTCTGAAAACAAGAGGTCATCGCCTGAGTATCCTTGGGCTTCGACCCAGTCCAAGAACCCGAGCGCCACGAGTTTATGATGAACCGGGACTAATCGAGAGGCGCTTTTCGTTTTCAATCTTCTTTCAAAGTTCTCAGCAACGTCGAAATAATTCACACTGTGAGAGCTGCGAATATCTTTTGCTTGCAGCGAACAAATTTCGCCGACACGCATTCCTGTGTGAAGAGCTAGAATGGGGACCCAATATCGACCACGCCTAATTCGATTTGGTCCGGCTTTAGACCAGTTGCGGATATCATCAACGCAGCCAGTGAATATTGGTGCACTGAAGATTTTTTGTACCTGC
>JAQWGO010000127.1 GCA_029238175.1 Henriciella sp.
GGGCGACCTGGAACGCCAAATCGAAGCCTTCGTTGAGCATTACAACCATCATCGCTACCACGAGGCACTTGGAAACGTCACGCCTGCCGACGCCTACTTTGGGCGAGCACAGGCAATCATCAGACGCAGAGAAAGGATCAACAATATTGCAATCAAACTGTAACGGCAATTATCGAACCCCATTATTTAGGAGCCCTCTTTTCTCAGAAACCAGTTAAGCGCAATTTTCACTATTGGAGTTACCTCATACTCGCGGCTATTCGTTGAACGGCCTCAGCGTTTTTGCTGCGTGTACGTTTTCCGATCAGGAAATAGTCAATCAATACCCAAAAGCCCAAACCACCAAAAGTGATTAATTTCAGAACGCCTGCCAAAATGTCGCCCACTAAAAAACGGTCTACGCCGAGACTCCCCAAAAAGGCATTAAAGCCAAACAACACAACGGGGTTCTTTTCAGATGCGTTTAGTTGACTTAGAAACTGCGCACGTTTGTCCCCAGGCAAATTGATCACGGTATTCACAACCAAGTCTCTGTATTCTGTGCTGTTCATTTGGTTGTCCTTTTCGATCATTTGATTCAGCGTCTAGTTTATCACAAACATTTTTTCTTGTCGAGAATAACCGTGACCCAGCCCCGCATCGGCCCAGACGTATGATTGTGAGGTCACCCAGAGAATGGGTTCGGAACGCACCTATTCCGAACAAGACCTCAGCAAGTGGCGACCCAGGGCAGAACTCATCATTACTCCGGAAGCGGTGATCATGGGGCGTTGCGGCTTCAGTGTGATTGCCGGAGGTAAGGACACCTGCGACTACTATGATGTAAACCGGCTAGAACGCGACGCAACTGTCGGCACCAACAGCGACACCAGCACGAAGACGGCTCGCAATAGTGAACTGATCATTCAGCGGGTAATAGTATCGTGCTTGCCCAACTGTACGCAGATACTGAACACCGCTATCACCAAACGACTGGTGCGGACTAACCCGAAGTTCTGCGCGCCAACCTTCTGTCGCGTTTAGCAGATCATTGCTGCGATCGATTCTAGCTCCAGCGTACAAAGCAAACAGCTGAAGGTCACGTTCAGCGTTATGGTTCGTCTCCCTCACCAGCTCAATAGACGTACCATAAGACCAAGAAAAGTCTGGCCCCTCTTCAACTTCATACCCTGCGCCAAATTCTAATGATTGACTGTCAAAGGCATCCGTTGTCTCGTCACTGACGCCCGCCCGCAAAACTAGGCTGCGGCCATATCCAAATTCATTAGGGCGACGCCATGTTATATCCAATGAACGATCCAAAGTCGCGAGCGTGAGTTCGGCCTCAAATATATCGCCGCGACCGACTATATTTCGACGTGTCAGCTCAGCATTAAGGCCGGGGCCCTCTGCGGTTGATAAACTTCCCCCGATTGCCAACGTATTGCGAGCTCGCTCCACAAGGTGAAGCTCGATATCGCGTATTTCCGTGTTTGGCTCGCCCGTTTCAGTCCCCGTTTCACTCAAAAGAGCGGACGATTGTTGAAACATGCGGGTATCCGATAACCGCGAATTGAGAAGCGCTAGTTCATCTGGGTGGTAGATGTCACCTTCCTGAAACGCGACCAGTCGTTCTAAGTACGAGGCCTTCGTTCGGATATCATTTGGATACAAGATCGCGCCATATCTCACACGCGGCCCCAGTTCGATGCGAAAAACAACATCTACGTTTGCCGCGTCTCTATCCCCAACGACATCACGCTTTGCAGCTTCTGCATAAGGATAGCCAGATAGACGCAGAGCTGAGACCAAGTTTCGCTCAACCGAAATAACTTCCGAAGCAATGGCGAATTCACCGATGAGACGATCAACAATATCACTTAGTTCATCTGCATTTATGGGTACAAAATTTGAGTTTGTGAATTCTGTGCCTGCTGTTGCAATCACAAATCGCTGCCCGACATCAACGCGCAAAAGCGGCGTTAGATCCCCCTCTACGGAAACGCCGACAGAAATCTTCGGATCCAAGTAGCCTTCGCTATTCAGTCGCTTTTTTACCTGCTCACCAGCGAGTCTCGCCTGTCGACGCGCCTGCAAGGGTGATAAAGGTTTCTTTGCGCTAGTTAGAGCATCAACGACGAGACCCTTCACGTCAGCGTTTGGTGGATCTCCGCTCCACATTATTCTGACATCGGCCCAAGCCGAAGCCGACGCTGTGAGCGCCGACACCAACAAAATTGAAAATCGGAACTTAAAGAATGCCACGCTGGAACTCACATATAGTGCTTCGGTCGTTTACGTTTAAACGCAAGACATGTTCCATAAGCATAAAATCGTGAGATATAACGGTACTGTCTCATTACGAAGCCGTTAAGTTGATACTATCAGACTAGGGTACTGTCAGACTAAACGCGCCGTTGCAGCTCCCCTGCTCTTCGCCTAACATTTTCGGATGAAAAAGAACCCATGACGCTAATTCAACACAACTCCTGAGATTATTCGTTTGGCGGTGATCATGTACGTCCGTTTCCCACTGTCGCTCCGCAATGTTGAAGACCTACTCCACGAGCGAGGTATCGACGTTTGTCATGAAAGCGTCCGGCATTGGTGGAACCATTTCGGACCGATGTTCGGATCTGAGATCAGAAAGAAACGATCCCAAGGATTGCGCCAAATCACATAGTCGCAATGGCATCTCGACGAGGTCTTGGTGAAAATGAATGGGACGCAACATTGCCTTTGGGGAGCCGTAGATCACGAAAGCAGGGCGTAGCACTCAGATTTAGAAAAATGAGCAGCTTGCAGAAATTAATCTCAGCCCGTTCCTACTTTCAGCACAACTTCAACCACCAACAAAAATTTAGAAACCTCTGCGACGACGCTCTGAATGTATGTCGCGAGCTTCTTGTCAGCTAGAGACATCACCTAAGGGGAAACGGAGACCGGTTCGTATTATACTGGCAGCTCCGCCATTCAATTGCCATCCGCTCAGCATCGAACACCAGAACAGATCTACAGGCCTCCCCAATATCGCCCCGAGCGAATGGCATAAGCTTCTTGGCTCCCAATGCGCCTACTGTGCAGGGGCTTGTAGGAGCTGCGCGAGTGGCTCCAGAGGTCCGATTGGAATATAGTCAAATGCCAACCAGCCTTGTTCTACGAATGGAAGCGGTGCGAGCATTTCATTGGCTTCTTGCTCTGTGGCCGCGTTCAAGATGAATACCACTCCAGGCTCGTCCTTGCGCGTGTACCAAGCAGCGATACCGCCCTTGAGATAGAGCTTTACTGTATCTTGGACTTCCTGCGCCATTTGAGGTCGAAGCAGGCTTGGATCGTTGGTCGTGATACGCCCTATAGCGATCATTTGCGTGAATGTTGTTTCTGGGGATTGCATATTTGAACTATTTTCCTGTGCCAGAATGGTTGAATGAAGTGGAGCAGTGAAGACGCCCACTGCTAAGGCGGCCAGCATTGCTAGCGACTTATTTAAGTAAGCGATCAGAGCCCTCCTTTAGATGACGTTTGTCTTCTAATTACTCTCATTGAGCAGCTTTGATGTCAATCCAGAATCTTTCAAAGTCTTTGACACGATAGCGTCAACGCATGCAGCATTAGCGAGCGTGCCGAACCAGACTCAAAAACTTCGCCTATAGCTCAAGTGGCGCAGGGGACACCGGTTCGCATTAGACTGCCGACACCGCCACGCTGGCCATTGCCAAATCACCGATAAGCACAATACTCTTGCATGAAACTTAGGGCGCTGGCCGCCGTTTTGAGGACAAGTGAATGAGCAAGAACCCGGTAAATGACTACGCCCTTGATCTTATCTGGCGTGATGGCCGTTCCTTTAATGGTTGGACTGACGAACCAGTGTCAGAAACCAAAATCCGCGCGGTTTATGATTTGACAAAGATGGGCATGACGAGCGCGAACTGCTCGCCTGCACGATTTGTTTTTATTGGGTCCAGCGAAGGCAAGGAGCGCCTGCGTCCTTTCTTGATGGAAGGTAATGTCGACAAGACGATGAGTGCGCCTTGGGTGGTTATTTGCGCGCATGATCTGGAGTTTCACGAGAAAATCCCTCAACTGTTTCCGCACAATCCCGGCGCGAAAGAATGGTTTGCTGAAGAGGAAAACAGAACGACGACCGCGATTCGGAACGGTACACTGCAAGGCGCCTATTTGATGCTGGCGGCGAGGGCTTTGGGTCTTGATTGTGGACCCATGTCTGGGTTCGATAATGCCGGCGTAGATAAGGAATTCTTCCTCGGCGCAGAAGAGTCCAAGACTTGGCGATCAAATTGGCTTTGCAATATTGGGCATGGCGATGCGAGTACGATTTTCGATCGCAGCCCTAGGCTTCCATTTGATGAGGCGTGCCACGTTCTTTAGAACCCTCACATCATGAGTCAGCACATCCATAGAACAGCCGAAGATGCGGCAACGCTGGCAGCGCTTCATAAGTTGGCCTTCGCGCCAAACGAGCAGTGGTCGGAAGAGAGCATATTCGGCCTGCTCTCTAACCCGGCGGTTTCGGCCTACACTTGGGGTGAGGACGCGTCGGCGATGATCATTGTCCAGAGCGTTCTGGATGAAGTGGAAATTCTAACAATTGCAAGCCATCCAAAGTTCCGCCGATTGGGCCATGCCACTAAGCTGCTCAACGCGCTGGAAAAACAGTTCTTAAGCGCGGGCGCAACCAAATGGTTGCTTGACGTTGCCGAAGACAACGTTCCGGCCTTAGCTTTTTATCAGCTGCTCGGATTTGTTAAGGACGGTATCCGGCCTAACTACTATTCCAAAGGCCGGGAAACACCTGTGAATGCCGTCCTGATGTCGAAGGCGATGGGTGGACAGGGTCAACCATAACGGGCAAAGGGAAGTCATGGACCGTTTAGAAAAACTTTGCGCCGAAAAAGGCCTTCGCATGACTGAACAGCGCCGCGTTATCGCGCGCATTCTGTCCATTGCAAATGACCACCCTGATGCGGAAGAACTTCACCGCCGCGCCAATGAGGTAGATAAAAGTATCTCACTTGCCACCGTCTATCGGACCGTAAAACTGTTTGAAGAGTACGGTATCATTGAAAGCCATGATTTCGGTGATGGTCGCGCGCGATATGAAGAAGTTCCTGATGAGCATCACGATCACCTGATCGATGTAAAATCGGGCAAAGTTATCGAGTTTCACAATGCTGAAATTGAACGCTTGCAGGAAGAGATTGCGCGTAACCTAGGCTACAAGTTAGTCGACCACCGTCTGGAGCTCTATGCAGTTCCCCTAAAGGACGGCGAAGAGTAGCCCGCAATGGCGGATTCAACCCCATACTTGATCGCAATGACCGGCGGCTCTGGCTCCGGTAAATCGACCGTGGCTGACGCTCTTTTGGAACACTATGCCGATCACGGTATCGTAGTTTTCCACGAGGACGGGTATTACTGGCCGATGAGCCATTATGGCCCTGCCGATACTGATGAGCAGCGCGAGGCGATTATCGCCAAGGTCAATTACGATGATCCAATCAGCAAAGAGACAAGCCTTATGGCGAGTCAGCTGGCTGACCTGAAAGCTGGGCGAACGATTGAGCAGCCCATCTATGATTATGATCAACACGATCGAAAAATCACTGAGACACGCACCATCGCGCCGGCTAATATCATTGTGATTGAAGGCATTCACGCATTGTCAGTTCCTGAGCTGAAGCCGCTTATCGATCTCTCAATCTATGTTGATACACCCGACGATTTGCGCCTTGCACGCAGAATTCGCCGCGATGTTGTCGAACGTGGACGGAGTGTCGAAAGCGTGCTCGCGCAATATCTAGGAACGGTTCGCGCCGCCCATTACCGTCATACGTATCCTGCAATGTTTGAAGCAGATCTAGTGATCGCGGATGAGGGGCTTCCGGCCTATGGGCAGGTGCGTGCACCTAAGGAAGCGGTCGAGCGTATGCTGGCCCCAATTACAGCCCGCCTGCAGGCTGAGGGTGTGCTTTAACCATTTTGGGGCTAAATCTGCCTGCAATGCTTAGACTATTATTTCTTCTGTTCACGTTTGCAGGTTTAGCCGCGCCAGCGCTGGCCTGTGAGATGGCAACGTCAAAACGCGAAAGCGTCGTGGCGAACTATGTTGAGAATGGCAAAGAATGCCTGACGGCGCCGCCCGGTAAATTTCGCTTCGATCCAGAAATGGAACGCAGCTTTGTCCAAAAAATTAATGCGGAGCGCAACAAGCGTGGCTTGAGCACGCTTATCGTCCGCGAAGATATGCGCCCAGCCGCCCGCTTCCATAGTCTCGACATGGGTGCAAACGGATTTTTCGGGCACAAAAGCCCTAAAGGCAAAGGGCATGCGTTTCGCATGTCGGCTTTCGATCGCACTTTGCTGACGCATGGGTCAGCAGAGAATGTTGCACAGTTTGGTCCTGCAACCTGTGTAGATAGCCTAGGCAACACGATGGATTGCACCCTTGCGCCGGGTTTCGAGCTACCAACGCGCAAACTGGTCATAGACGATCTGCACGCGAAACTAATGCAGAGCGAAGGTCACCGCCGGAACATCCTTGATCCTGAAATGACCCATATATCTTTGGGGGTCGCGCGCACGGATACAGGGTTTTACGTCACGCAGATGTTTGCGCTGAAGATTGGTGAACTCGGCCAATCTCTGCCTTTGCGTTTGAAGGCTGGAGATCAGATTGCTTCAACCGCAACTGTCCCAGGCTGGAGCGTAACAAATTTCGCGCTGGCACGTGATGCATCGCCGGATAATCTGGTTGCGAATACAATCCCCGAAACGACACGCGGCGATGTCGAACTACGCGTCAGAGCCGAGAATAACCTAACGAAGACAAGTGGCGGTTCGACCACGACAATTACTGAATGGATCTACCCGACTGGTCCAGCCCTAACTGTCGTCGCGCCTACAGGAAGTTAGCGACCTCGTTTAGCGGCTTTTTGATAAGCGCATGGTTCGGCACCATCGCATCATCGGCCGGATAGCCCGCGACTAAGATCAAGAATGGTTTCTCAGTTTCTGGCCGTCCACAAATTCCGTTCAAGAATTTCATTGGGTTGGGCGTGTGCACCAATGTCGCAAGACCTGCATTATGGCATGCAGAGATAAGCATCCCCGTCGCAATACCCACGCTGTCGTGGATGTAGTAATTCTTCTTCTCGTCCCCAGCATGAATGCCGCCTTTGCGCTGTGCAAAGATGCAAATCAGCCAAGGCGCAATTTCCATATATGGTTTGTCAGCATCCGTTCCTATCGGAGCGAGCGCGTCGAGCCAGTCCTGCGCCGCGCGGCCCGAATAAAACTCGCGCTCCTCAGCCTCAGCCGCGACACGGATTTCGCGCTTTTTCTCTTGCCCGCCAACACAGGAAAAGAACCAAGGCTGGTGGTTGGCACCGCTAGGCGCGGTTCCAGCCGTCAGTACGCATTGCTCGATTATGCCTTGCGGAACAGCCTTACCGGAAAAAGAACGCACTGATCTGCGAGATCGCATTTGCTCATGAAATGCGATCGCGCGGGCCTGCATTTCGGCCTCAGGGTAGAGCGGGAAGTCCGCTAACGGGACATGCGTTTCGGGAGAGGTTTTCATCGCGCGTTACCTAGGGCCTAGTCTTCCGCCAGATCCGGAACACCGACGGCGTAGAAACCTGCGTCCACATGCAGGACTTCGCCAGCAATTGAGTGACCAAGCGGAGATAATAGGTAGAGCGCGCAACCCGCGACGCCTTCCATACGTGTATCTTCCTTAAGAAGAGACCATTCCTTACCTGTACCCATAAGCGATTTACCGCCGCGGATACCCGCCAATGAAAGTGTCCGCATAGCCCCAGCAGAGATTGCGTTCACGCGAATGCCTTGTGGGCCTAGGTCGCGCGCAGCATACCGCGTGGAGGCCTCTAGGGCTGCCTTGGCGACGCCCATAACGTTATAGCTTGGGACCGTCCGCTCAGCACCCAGATAGGTCATACAGATGATCGCACCGCCATCAGGCATGATCTCTGCGGCGCGGCGTGAGCAATCAATGAAACTGTAGACTGAGATATCCATCGCACGGCGAAAGCCCTCACGCGTGGTGTTTTCAACCATAGAGCCTTGCAGCTCGTCTTTACCAGCAAAGGCGATAGAGTGGACGAGGAAATCAATCTTTCCCCATTTCTCTTTGATCTGCGCGAAGGCTGTATCCATGCCCGCATCATCGGTGACATCGGCCGGGATCATGAAATCCATGCCAATACTCTCAACCAAGGGGCGTACACGACGCTCAAGACTTTCGCCCTGATAGGTGAAAGCAAGTTCAGCGCCTTGAGCGGCGAGCTGTTGGGAAATGCCCCACGCGATAGAGTTCTTGTTCGCCACGCCCATTACAACGCCGCGCTTGCCTGCCATGAGGTTGCCTGTCGGCATGCTTCCGAAGTCCGCCATGTTTGGCTCCTGTCTCTTATTCTTTTCTGGATTGAGGGCTATTCGCGCGCGCAGGCGGCGTCAAGCGATGCGGGTTGCAACAATTGAGCTTTGGGTCTAAATTCAATCTAAGGTTGATTGGGCGGATCACCATTACGGCATGGAACATGCACAGCGAATCATGAGTTAATCGCTGTTAACCGTAAGGACTCGCTTTGTTTCGCCCCGTTCTTTTCTGCGCCTTGCTATCAACCCTGTTGGGATTCATGCCTGTTGCTAAAGCAGATACGGTGCAGCGTGTTCGGTTCGCGCAATCAGCCGTAGTTATAGTTTGGGATGAGCAAGACCGTGTTCACAAAGGACAGAGCGTTACGATTGGCCAGTCTGATATTCCAGCGCCAGCTGATTACCTGATAACGGGTGAATTGGTTCCGGTCGCAACGTCCGGCGCAATATCTGGAAAT
The DNA here is from genome assembly GCA_029238175.1 of Henriciella sp. Lineage (GTDB taxonomy): Bacteria > Pseudomonadota > Alphaproteobacteria > Caulobacterales > Hyphomonadaceae > Henriciella. Next base: position 8,859 of record JAQWGO010000127.1, read on the forward strand.
ACGGTGACGCTTCGCTTGGCTGGCAATGCGCCGGTTATGTTGCAGGCGACTTCATTGCGCCCCGTCAGCAATCTTCAAATACGGATTACCGATCGCGGGGGTAATGCCACCACGCAGCTAGGCACGTTGCTAACCGATAAGGTGATGGGTGGCCTACCGACAGATATCTATTCGCTCTCCAGCAAAACAGCGGCGCGGCGTGGGACAGCATTGAGCCAGTCCATTGAGCTTGAAATATCTTGGCGTGGGTCGCCTGAAGATGGATTGAATATTACAGCGCTGGCGCAGTAGTTCAAAGATTCATCGGCACACATTAACGGAGTATTTCCGTTCAAATGCTTAGATAGCGCTCAAACTAGAGTGGCATCTTATAAAATTTTTCCCCAAAAGCGTACGGTATGGGTTCGCCTTCGCCGGACTGTCAGTAATGGCTGCGGGGTCTGGCATGGGGCAAACGCTTGATCGCCCGCATTTCGATATCGAGGGCATGGTAATCGTTTGGGCCGCTGATCCAGCGAGCAATGCGCCGATTATTGGTGACTTTATTCTAGATACCGGAAACGGCACCACCGCAGCGGCGTCAGGCGATACAGACCTTATCGCTGAAGACATGCACACTGTTGTGACGGGAACGCTGTCAGCGACTCAAGACTCGTTCTCTGGTGCAACTGGCGGAATTCCATTTGTCCTGACAAATACTGATCGCGGTACGATCAACACTGACACAAATGATGATGGCAAACTAAGTGACGAGGATGTCTTCACGGCATTTGGGCTCACAAATCTGAGTAATGAACGCTTCGATGCAACACGTCAGTCGTCCAGCTTTTATGTGGCTTCGAATGTTCCATTTGCGATTGATGCGCAAGCGTTCACGCCGAGCACATTTACCGAGTTTATCCTATTGCTGATTACCAATATGCAGATGTCTGTCACGCCAAGCGGGGATGACGGACTAAGTTTTGGCGCGTCAGCCCAGCCGCCACATTCCGGCGGCGGTGCATCCGGCTTCGCACCGAGTTTCCGTCTTTGGGATCTGCGTAACGCGCAAAACATCTTTACGGGCAATCAGCGCACCGCCCTGACGAATGGCACAATCGCTGATCAATCCGTTCGGTTTGATGCTGAATACTCTATCGGCGCTGGTGGCCTTGCAGGCTACGACCTCTCCCTCGGGACTTTCGATTTCGAGGTTGAGATCGTCTATACAGTGTTCGTGCCTTAAGCGCCGGACTTATCGACCAGACCCACACGCATATCTTTAGCTTTATAGATCTGCACGCCGTCAGCCAGAACCCGGCCATCAGCAATACCTAGAATCAAACGGCCACGACGCACGCGCTTAATGTCGATTTCATAGCGCACGAGTTTCGTTGTTTGCAGGATTTCACCCGTAAAACGAACATCGCCAACGCCTAGCGCGCGGCCTTTACCAGCAGACCCAGACCAACCAAGCCAATAGCCAACGGCTTGCCACATGGCATCTAGGCCGAGGCAACCCGGCATAACCGGATCACCCGGGAAGTGGCACTCAAAGAACCAAAGGTCAGGGTTGATATCGAACTCGCCAACCACGTGGCCTTTGCCATACTCACCACCATCCAGAGAAATTTCTGGAATACGGTCCATCATCAACATTGGCGGAATAGGCAATTGCGCATTGCCCGGACCAAATAGCTCGCCGCGTCCAGATTTCAGAAGATCTTCTTTAGAATATGAAGATTGTGGGGTGTGGTAGTCGTGCGGTCCGCTCATGCTGGGCTCTTTTCTACGAATCGCGCTTTATGCGCTGTCAGATTGGGACGCGTGTTAAACCGTTGATATCGCTGCGGCAAGGCCTAGCGGCGATCAGAGGTTTCCAGTGGCGAGCTCTACGCCCCACAAAGATGCTTCAGGAACCCAACCAGACTTACGATCAATCTCAACCTTGCACCACCCGTTTTCACAGGTTTGAAGCTCCGCAATCACATTGGCCTTTAGTTTCGCCTTGGCGCGTGCACCTGCTTCTGGTTTGCGGCGCAGTTCGACATCCATGGTCGTCACAACTGTGCGGTCATTCGATAGCATGCGCGCCTGCATCCAGACTTCATCGCCGTCCGGATCACGGACGCGTCGCCAACCATGAGTCTCACGAACAATCAGCATAGGTAGCCCTGCCCGTTCATATCGCCAGAGGATTTCATGATCCAGATGCGGACCCTGTCGGCCATGCACCGCCGAATAGCGAAGCGATTCAAATCGCGGCAAAACTTTTCCTGAAAAACGACTAACTTCTCGCACTTCGGCTTGCACGTTCGCTTGCCCAAACGCCGCTGGCGTGATGGCCAAAAGAGCAATTGCCGGAAGAAATCGTATAAACAGCGCTGTCATACTGCCTTTTCACCTAATACAATGAATCCTAGGTAAAACCGTCCATTGGCGATCTGCCTTAGCTTTGCTAAGCGCTGTTGTGAAAGAGAGGTTTCATGTCGACTAAGCGTCTAAAGGTTATCGTGACACGCCGCCTGCCCGATGCGGTGGAATTGCGCCTTAAGGAATTGTTCGACACTGAACTGAACCAAGAAGATGCCCCGTTCACGGCTGAGCAACTGGCGGATGCCGTTCGGCGCGCCGATGTTCTGGTCTCTACAGTTACAGATCAAATTGATGGCCGCGTGCTGGCACAGGCTGGGGAAGACCTTCGTCTGATCGCTCAGTTTGGCGCAGGGGTCGACAATATCGACGTGCAGACCGCGGTTCAGCGCGGAATTACCGTCACCAACACGCCCGGCGTGCTGACCGATGATACCGCGGACGTAACCATGGCCTTGATCCTTGCCGTCCCCCGGCGCCTACACGAAGGCATCGAGATGATGAGCAATGGCAAGTTCGACGGCTGGGCCCCAACTTGGATGATGGGTCGCCGTCTTGCCGGAAAACGCCTTGGCATTATCGGGATGGGCCGGATTGGACAGGCCGTCGCCCGCCGCGCGCAAGCCTTTGGCTTACAAATTCACTATCACAACCGCAAACCCGTTGCGCGCCATATTGAGGAAAGCCTTGGCGCAACGCACTGGGACAGTTTGGACCAGATGCTCGCCCGCATGGATATCGTGTCCGTGAATTGCCCACATACGCCAGCAACGTTTCACCTCCTCAATTCACGCCGCCTCGACTTGATGAAAGAAGACGCATTCATCGTGAACACAGCGCGCGGAGAAGTCATCGACGAGGCCGCACTGGCCCGCGCCATTAAAGCTGGCAAGATCGCTGGGGCTGGGTTGGATGTGTTTGAACGTGAGCCGATGGTCAATCCAGACCTTGTTGGCCTGCCGAACGTCATCCTACTTCCGCATATGGGGTCAGCAACGATTGAGGGCCGGGTTGAGATGGGCGAAAAGGTCATCATCAACATCAAAACCTATGCCGACGGCCATAAGCCGCCAGATAGAGTTGTCCCGGCGCTGTTATAGTAAGCTTAGTGGACGCTTACCGGCATGAGGGCATTGGCCTCTGCTGTCGCGATGGCGGCTTCGCGGCCTTCGACAATAGCTAGCTTTTGTCCTTCACCATTGGTCAGGACGAACAGGCTTTCCAGATCTTCAACAGATTCCAGCGCCTCGTTCGGCAGGTCAGCAATCTCGCGCGTATTTACAGCGCGGATATAGGCGATTTTGGTGGCATCAATGGCATCATCGAAGCGATTTTCATTCGTGTTCATGTCATTTCCTTCCGTGTAAGACAGGACCATGAACACCATCCCGCTGAGCCCCATCATGGCAGCCCGGCCTCTGGAACGGTGTTAAACTGAATATGGGAAACGAGTTTGGCCGCATCAAGACGGCTGCGTTCACATTGCGTTGCTTAATTCAATTTCGATTTGAGTCGACTAAAGCGGTGTAGGCTTGAGGACCAAGTTTTATTGGGCGTGTCGGAGAATATAGCCGATGCCAGTGCATCCAGCCATCGCCTCCAATTGCATCAATATTCAGATCGGAGCTTGACAGAATAGCGGTTCCTGAACATTAAAGATTTCGTTCATCATCTATTTATGAAAGACACCGATGCCTCACAAACCCAAAATTCTAGTGACCAGCGCAGCTGGCCATGTCGGAAGTGCAGCCGTCCTAGAGCTACTGCGTAGGGAATATCCCGTTCGAGCTTTTGTCAGACGAAAAGACCAGAGATCAGTCGCCCTAGAAAAAGCTGGCGCGGAAATTTTTGAGGGGGATTTGAGAGACTATCGCGATCTCGAGCTGTCTTTGAAAGGGGTGCAGCGCGCCTTCTTCAACCCGCCATTCTCACAGAACACACTTTATGACTCAACGATGTTTGCAGTTGCTGCCGAAGAGGCAAAACTGGAGATGATCACGCTTATGGGCGCCTGGAATCTTAGCCCTACTCACCCATCCATCAACGTGGTCATTGGGTCGCCCATAATATCTATAAATGGATGCCGTCAGTGGATGTGGTCCACCTTGCCCCCGGACTGTTTGCGTTTCCCTACTTTCTAGGTTTGCCGGCCGTTGCTCATTTTGGTCAATTGATGGCGCCTGAACAGCACATCGGAAAATCTTATCGGCCAACAGGTCCAAAACTACTTTCCCCACAAGATGTGGCGGGTGTGTTTGCGAAAATACTCGATAGAGACGTCAAATATAAAGACGTCCCCTTCAAGGCCTTCCACAAAGCCGCCATTTCACTTGGGCTTCCCACAGAGCAAGTTGTGCACATCAGGTATTATGCCGAAGAAATGCGCAATGGTGTTTACGCTAAATCTGCGCCAACCGATCACGTGGAACGCGTCACAGGAAAACCGCCAGAGGCGTTCGAAACAACTGCTCGGCGCTATATTGCCAATCCAGAACTTATTCTCCCCGGATTTAAGATCGGGTCAAAAGCCTCTGCCTTCGCCATGCTGTTTCGTCTGATAATGGCCAGACCCTTTGATCTCGAGAAATGGGAACAAGGTCGCGGTTATCCACTGTTAAGTTCCCCAACATTGGCGCACCAGTGCGACCGATGGACGGCAGCCTCTGATCGAAGTGAAATCAATATTCTTCCGAGCTGAAAGCCACCCCACACGACGACTAACCCTCCCAGATAGATGCAACCACTAAGAACCGAAGGAACGAAAATGAACACCTCATCAAACATCAAAAGTAGTCCAAAATTCTTAGACAAGATTTTGAACGCTGTCGCAGAGATGGACACAACAGAAATGGACCATGTCTGGAATGAACTTAGAGCAGTTCGTGAACGGCTCGACAGCCTAGAATCTCTCATGGGCCAAGATGCAGACCGCTTAGAGCAAGCAAAAGCATTGCCTTCAGAAGGAACAGAATAATGACCCTCGTTGCCTCACTCCTCGTCAATCTCATATTCTTGGGTGCGCTTTTAGGCCTCCAAGTTCTGTTTAGGACCACGAATCATGGCGTAGGCTACGCCCTATCAAATCTGGATAAGAATAATCCAAAGTCGATATTAGAAGACCGTCTGCTGCGTGTTAAGAACAATCAATTAGAATTTCTTGTCTTGGTCGCGCCACTGATTCTGCTAGCTCTACCGGGTCAGACAGCACTTAATCATGCACCAGAAATAGCAATCGCATTTGTGATCGGCCGTGCAGTATACTTGCTTGTTACGCTCGCCGGCATTCCGTTTCTACGATCTGCCTCATGGCTGGTTGGATTTTTCGCCTGGGCATACTTACTCATTCAGGTCAGCATGAACGCATTCTCTTAAACGACTTAGATACTTCGTAACGAAACAAGCAGCCCGAGATGATTTTCGTCTTGGGTGGCTTTTTGTGATGAGTGGTACAAAGCGCCGATACGGGAACCGCTACTTAGCGGAGGCGACGCGAAAAATGGTGGAGCCAGACGGAATCGAACCGACGACCTCTTGCATGCCATGCAAGCGCTCTCCCAACTGAGCTATGGCCCCTTATTTGGAAAGGGCGGGATACGTTTTCCCGCCCCTTCAATCAAGTCTTATTTATCATCTTCAACTTCGATATCGTCTGCATCTGGCTCACCGAGCTCATTTGCATCATCGACATCGACGTCGTCGTCGCCAAGGTCAAACTCTTCGTCGATGTTGATTTCTTCTTCATCATCATCGTCATCGTCGTCATCAACGCCGTCTTCGCTGAAGCCTGCTGGGACTTTACCCAAAGAGCCATCTTCGTCGTCAGTGTCAGTGTTCATGTCGAGGACGACTTCATCCTCATCACCGCCGAGCTCTTTAGCGACTTCGCCATCAGACTCTTCTTCGTCATCATCAACAACAACAGCAGCTTTGATTTCGTCTTCATCTTCTTCGTCATCGTCCTGCGGCACAGCCTCTTTAGCGGCTTTCGCGCGGACTTTCGATTTCGTCGCTTGAACGACCTCATCAGCAGGGTCGAAACTATGACCACACTTTGGGCACGTCGCAGGACGCTTGTTCAAATCGTAGAATTTGGATTCGCAGCTAGGGCAAACCTGTTTTGTACCAAGTTCCGGATCGGCCATCTTTGTACTTCCATCTGACTTTTAAGTTGCCCGCGCGCTTGCCAGAAACGCCGCGCCCTGTCAAAGCGCTTTTCCGCCAGTCACTGCAAGTTGGAGCGTCCTTATGGCCTGGACATCGCACCCTGTCGCCAAAATCGCGGGCACTATTCGCGCGCCGGGCGACAAATCCTGTTCGCATCGCGCTTTGATTTTGGGCGGATTGGCGAACGGTATTTCAGAAATATCTGGCCTGCTGGAAGGCGAAGATGTGCTAAACACCGGCCATGTGATGGCGGCCCTGGGTGCCAAAGTTGAACGCCTAGGCGATGGCCTATGGCAGGTCGAAGGTGTCGGAGATGCTGGACTAAAACAACCAAGCATCGATCTTGAGTTTGGGAATTCAGGCACCGGGTCAAGACTGATAATGGGTGTTGTTGCCGGGCATGACATTAAAGCGCGTTTTGTCGGCGATGAAAGCCTGTCTGGCCGCCCAATGGGCCGCGTTTTGGATCCGCTTTCAGAGATGGGTATCAAATATACCGCCGATGACGGTAAAACGATGCCGCTAACACTAGAAGGACGGTCTGACCTTTCATCGATTGAGTACACGCCGCCGCACGCATCTGCGCAGGTTAAGTCATGCATTTTGCTCGCGGGGCTGCGCGCAAATGGTGAGACGATTGTTCACGAAAGCCGCATGACCCGCGACCATAGCGAAAAAATGCTGCGCGGGTTTGGGGTTGAGGTTCGCTCTAAACGCAATGGTGCTGGAAATACGGTCTCAATTGAGGGCGGGCAAAGTCTTACGGCGCAAGAAACGCGGGTTCCGGGTGATCCGAGCTCTGCGGCCTTCCTCGCTGCGACCGCTATGATTAGCAAAAGCGGCGGCGTTCTGGTCGAAGGCGTTATGTCTAACGAGACCCGCGACGGATTCTTTAGAGCTGCGGCCCTCATGGGCGCCCATGTAGGGGCCGAAGATGTTGGCGATGCTTGCGGAGAGCGCCTTATAGACATGAGTTTCGAGAGCGCGGAGCTTATTGGTAAACAAATCCCGATTGAGCTTGTCCCAAGTATGATTGACGAGTTCCCAATCCTTGCCGTTCTGGCGGCGCAGGCGAAGGGTATAACGGTGGTTAAGGGCGCATCGGAACTTAGGGTTAAAGAGAGCGACCGAATTAGCGCGGTGGTGAACATGCTTCGCGTGAATGGCGTCGAAGTTGAAGAGACTGAAGACGGTTTCATTGTTACGGGATGTAACGGGGCGATACCCGGCGGCGGCATGGTCGAAACGCATCACGATCACCGGATAGCAATGAGCGCGCTCGTTATGGGCACAGCCTCACAGCAGCCTGTCTCTATTGATGACGCCTCCATGATCGCAACCAGCTATCCAGACTTTATGGATCACATGGCATCACTGGGTGCTGATATTCGGGAGGGTGGCCAATGATTATCGCCATCGATGGAACGCTAGCATCAGGCAAGGGCACGATTGCAAGGCGGCTTTGCCGGTATTTTGGCCTTCCCTACATGGATACTGGGCGGCTTTATCGTGCGACCGGTGTTGCAGCCACTAAACAAGGTACAGACTTTGAAGATGCGATGGCGCTCGCGGACGTTGCCCGAACACTGGACCTAGACGATTTCGACGAAGAAGAATTGCGAACCGCCGAAGCGGGGCAAGCCGCCTCTAAGGTTGCCGCGGTTCCTGAAGTGCGCGCGGCTCTGCTAGAGTTACAGCGCGCCTTTTCGAAACAAGCCAAAGGCGCTGTGCTTGATGGCCGTGATATTGGAACTGTTGTCTGCCCGGATGCTGATGTGAAGCTTTGGGTGGATGCTAATGTAGAAACCCGCGCCGAGCGGCGTTGGAAAGAACTTCGAGAGAAAGGTGACACCCTGTCACTGTCGGAAATGATTGCGCAGCTAAAAGAGCGGGACGAACGAGACAAGAACCGCAAGGATGCCCCAATGGTGGCGGCCGCAGATGCGGTCTTGATAGATACGACTCATCTGTCTATAGACGCGGCTGTGGATAAAGCACGGGCAGCGGTCGAAGCCGCAATCGCCTCAAAACTCTAAACGCCCTAGGCTGTAAGCCTAAATCCAAACGCGTTTAGCCGCTTATCCCTGACATCGCAGCGACGGCTGACCAGATGCATTGGGTATTTGGCGGTAAACCCCGTTTGTTGTGCACCCGGAGACCTCATGACTGATAGTTATAATCCCTCAATGGACGATTTTGCGTCCATGTTTGAGGAAAGTGCTGGCGCCGCAACCCTACAAGAGGGCAAAGTTGTTCCAGCCACCGTCATTTCTAATAATGGCGACTTTATTGTTCTCGACATCGGTTTGAAAACCGAAGGCCGTATTCCTTCAAAGGAATTCATGCTTGAGGCCAAACAGCCTGAACCAGGCGATATTGTTGAAGTTTACCTAGACCGTATCGAAAACCTGATGGGCGAAGCTGTTCTATCGCGCGATAAAGCCCGCCGCGAAGAAAGCTGGATCACACTCGAAGACAGCCACAACAAAGAAGAGCCTGTTAAAGGCGCGATTGTTGGACGCGTTAAAGGTGGCTTCACAGTCGACCTCGGCGGCGTCAATGCGTTCCTTCCAGGTTCACAGGTCGATATCCGTCCAGTACGTGACGTAGGCCCACTGATGAACGAAGTTCAGCCGTTCGCGATCCTGAAAATGGACCGTGCACGTGGTAACGTCGTTGTTTCTCGCCGTGCGATCCTCGAAGAAAGCCGTGCAGAACAGCGCGCTGAAATCGTTGGAGACATGAAAGAAGGCGATACCCGCGAAGGCGTCGTCAAGAACATCACCGATTACGGTGCGTTCGTTGACCTTGGCGGTATCGACGGCCTGCTTCACGTTACAGACATGAGCTGGAAACGCGTCAACCACCCAAGCCAAGTCGTCAATGTCGGCGACACGGTCAAAGTGCAGATCATCAAGATCAACCCAGACACCCAGCGTATTTCGCTTGGCATGAAGCAGCTTGATGCTGATCCATGGGATGATATCGAAGCAAAATACACAATCGGTACACGTATGTCCGGTCAGGTGACAAACATCACTGATTACGGTGCGTTTGTTGAACTCGAAGACGGTGTTGAAGGTCTTATCCACGTTTCAGAAATCAGCTGGACTAAGAAGAACGTACACCCGGGCAAAATCGTTTCTACATCACAAGAAGTCCTCGTTGAGGTTCTTGATGTTGATAGCGACAAGCGCCGTATCTCTCTTGGCCTTAAGCAGACACAGGACAATCCATGGTCTGCATTCATGGCTGAGCACCCAGTTGGTACTGACATCGAAGGCGAAGTTCGTGGCATCACGGAATTCGGTATCTTCGTTGGCCTTGGCCCAGACCTCGATGGTATGGTCCACATCAACGACATCTCTTGGGAACAGTCTGGCGAAGAAGCCATCCAAGCGTTCAACAAAGGCGACCAGGTTACGGCCCGCGTCCTCGACGTTGACATGGAAAAAGAGCGTATCTCACTTGGCATCAAGCAAGTTGGCGGCGATCCAATCGCTGACAATGGTAGCGTGAAGCGCGGTGCGATCGTAACATGTACTGTTACTGAAGTTGCTTCTGGTGGTATTGAAGTTGAGTTCGGTGAACCAGCTGTCAAAGCCTTCATCCGTCGCTCTGATCTATCTCGCGACCGTACAGAGCAACGCCCAGAGCGTTTCGCTGTTGGTGAAAAAGTAGACGCTAAAGTCACTCAAGTTGACAAATCTTCTCGCCGTATCTCTGTGTCCATCAAGGCGCTTGAGATCTCTGAGGAGCAGGAAGCAGTTGCACAGTACGGCTCTGCCGATAGCGGTGCATCACTTGGTGACATTCTTGGTGCGGCTCTGGCGACAGGCGGCGACGAAGTCGCTAAAGTTGCCGAAGTTACTGAAGCAGAAGAAAAGCCTGCTAAGAAGAAAGCAACGAAGAAGAAGAAGGAAGCCGAAGGCGACGACGGCTAGTCTTTTTATATTAAACACCTGACAAACAGGTAATGAAAAACTTATTTGCGACGAAGGCTCTAGTCTTCGTCGCATTTTTCGTTTAGGAACAGACACATGCTTAGATCCGAATTGATCGTGAAACTTGCTGAAGAGAACCCGGATCTGCGTCCGGAAGATCTCGAGAAAGTGGTATCTGTAATTCTAGATGAAATCGCCGATGCGTTATCACGCGGCGATCGCGTAGAATTACGCGGCTTTGGCGCTTTCTCTGTAAGGCAAAGAAAAGCTCGAACAGGTCGCAATCCAAGAACTGGTGAAACAGTGCAGGTCGAGGCGAAATCAGTACCATTCTTCCGCCCGGGCAAAGAATTGCGCGCACGTGTGAATGGCGGCGAAGACCCAGAGTCTCGGTAGCCATTACAGTTCCGCTGAGCGCGTCAGATTGACCCGGCACCCAAATTGCAACATGTCTTAGCGTCAGCCCAACGGGGGCTGCATACTAAAGGGGTGCTTAAATGCTCAAGGAATTCAAAGAGTTTGCCATGAAAGGCAACCTCGTCGACATGGCGGTTGGTTTCGTCATGGGCGGCGCATTCGCGACAGTCGTTACGGCTTTTATCCAAGGCGTATTCTTGCCACTACTCGCACCAGTTTTGGGCGGCATTGATCTAGCTGCACTGACTTTCACCGTTACAGAAGCGGTGATGAATGATGCGGGCGAAGTGATTAAAGAAGCTTCGGTTGTCGATCTCGGTGCGTTTATCGCCGCGCTTATTTCGTTCATCATCGTTGCATTCGTCATGTTCATGATCATCAAGGGCATGAACAACATGAAGAAAAAAGAAGAGGAAGCTCCGGCAGAGCCAGCAGCTCCACCTCGCCAAGAAGTCCTGCTCGAAGAAATTCGCAACCTTCTCGCGAAGCAGTCGTAAATCGTTAACACGATTCAGATACATAAGCTCTTAGTAGAGTTTTTGTAGAGTGTTTTGAGGCGGCCTTTTGGTCGCCTCTTTTCTGTTTGGGCTAGCGTTTGCGTAGATAGACGTACCACGCCCCGCCGCCGCCATGCTTGGCATGGGCAGGCGCAAAACCACTGATCAAATGCCTCGCTTCAGGCATTTCCAACCACCTCAGGAAGTTGCGCCGCAAGACACCCTCTCCGTCACGCCCTTTGCCCGTAATCACAACGACGCAGCGCGATCCCTTTGATTGCTCACGAGAGAGAAGTTGCGGCAGAAGGCGCCAAGCGCTGTCCTGTGTGTGGCCGTGCAGATCCAGAAAAGCAGAAATGTGCTGTTTACCGCGCCGAATAGGGCGCTCATTCGCGCGATTCTGCGGGGCTGACGGTTTCCGTCGACTAGGTACATTCAGATGATCGGCCATAAAGTCTGCTGGCATATCAAGCTGCGGTGTTCGTGTGGGGGCCGCGCGTTTGCCCTGCAAAGGTTTAACGTGCCGTGTCACCACAGCCCATTCCTTTTTCTCATTATCAGATAGATCACGACCACTCATAAAAGAGGTTCTAGGGCGTCAGGGTTACCATTCCAACATTAGATACAGATACTGACTGCGAAACCTTGATCCGTTCAGCGACGCCGCGCGGCAGCAATACCCACATCCGGCCCGGGGCATTTATCGTGTCAGCCGTCGCCCCGGCTGCCTCACCAGTGCCAAGATATAGGTCACCGCGAACAGGCCCTTTTATTGCGCCGCCAGTATCCTGCGCCACAACCAATCCAGACCATTGACCACCCAGGCCCGGCGCTGTCGTGGAAACAAACATCGGAACACCCGGCGCGTGATAATCCAAATCTACCGCCATTGATCCTAGCGGTGTTAAAGGCACCCCAAGGGATCCTTTAGGACCAAGAGCTGGATTACCTTCTGGTTCAATATTGAAAAACACAAATCGGGGATTCGCATTCATAGCTTCGCGGGCGCGGTCAGGGCTCGTGCGATCCATCCAAGCACGAATGCCTGTCATGTTGGCTTCGCCGCGACTGATCCATCCCTTGTTCATCAACCAATTCGCGGTGGACTTAAAAGGCTGTCCGTTATTCGCAGCGTAAACAGCGCGAAGCGTTCGTCCGTCAGGTAGAACAAGCCGACCGGAGCCTTGTATTTGAAGAAAGAACACATCGGCAGGATGTGCATAAGCTAAGGGCTTAACGCCATTTCGCGTAATCTCCGAACGAATTGGGTAAGAGCGCCGCTGACCATTAGGAAGCGTTTGATAAACTCTGCCAGACGATGTGATGAGATCGCTCGGTTTAGCTGGAACGGGTTCAGTAAAGGGAGGTTCTGGCGATAGACGGGCTTGATAGGTTGGTTCAAAATAACCGGTAAAACGACTAGATGCATCAGGCGCTGCAACTTCTACCGGCATAAACAGCGCCTGAAGGACCGCTCTAGCGCTACTATCATCACCGATCACATCCAATGCTGCGCAAGCTGGTTGCCAATCCGACGCTGTTCCAGCCCATGGGGCGCGTCTGGACAGCAGCGCACTTGGCTCTTTGCTCGCGAACACACCGCAGCTTCGCTTTAACGCGGACAGCCCCGGCGCTAGGTCCGAACCATCCCAATCTGGCAGAGCTTTATAAGCAACCGGGCGGGGCAATGCCTGCCACAGAACCATATCTTCGCCGGAACTTTGCGGTACCGGCTCCACTACAGGTTGACTAGGCGCAGTCTCACAACTTGAGAGCGCCAAAATTGCCAAACACATGAAACCAACAAACCGCATAGTCTAAGTGTTGGGGTGATTGGCGCTACACCTCAAGTTACTGTTTCAGGTTGATTGGCGATGTGTCAGTCAGCCGTATCAACGTCGTCTAACAGCCAATTTGGATCGGATTTGCTAGTCTGGCGCATGAAGGTCCATAGCTCGCTTGCGCGCTGGGTGGTTTCGCCGTCGCCAAGCTCAGACTCGTAATGCACAACCACACGGGCCATGCCGTCGTCGGCCAAAGACGCGTCAGTGATTTCGGCGCTACGAATACGCAAGAGTTGCATACCTTCACTGCCATTCGCTTCACGGGCAGAGATTGCAGCATCCCAAGCTTCGTAGACGTCGGTATCGAGAAGCGGTTTTAATGCATCGCGGTCACCGCGGGCATAGGCAGCAACAATCATTTCATAGGCAGCGCGCGCGCCCTGCATAAAGGCGCGGGGGTCAAAACTTTTGTCGACGTCATAGATGGCTTCAAAACCTGCCGCTGCGGGGCCAGTAAAGTTTGGACGCATCTCAACAACTTCGCCGCCGGACGTATCCCGTCGAGGGGTTTCAGCACCAGCTTGTGGATTCTGACTGCGCGGCCGATTTTCTGGCGGGCCGTTATCTTGTCCAAGTGTCACAAACAGACGCCAACCAATGAACAAGGCGATGCCAGCCAGCAGCAGGAATTCAATCAGTGAAGAGGACATGCGGGTCACTTTCTTTGTATCTCTAACATACATATAGGCGCTTTTCAGGAAGTGCCACCCACCGTTGCCTCAGTTTGTGCTGCATGTTACCGCGGAGATTGTTTTTCCTGTAAGAGTGAGTGACCATGACTGAAACGCCCGATATGGCGACACAGCCGCAACAGCCGCCAGCCGCACAAGGCCCAGCTATTCGCGTTATAAGCCAGTACATCAAAGATTTGTCGTTTGAAAACCCGGGCGCAAGCGTTCAGGAACAACCAAATATTGAACTCGGTATCGATGTCGGAGCGACGCCGCGTGAAGGCGCAGAGAACACATTCGAAGTAACCCTAAAGCTTCAAGCTCGTGCAGGCACCAAAGAAACTGCTCTATTTTTGCTAGAGATGGATTATGCTGGACAGTTCCAGGTTCAGGGTTTCCCGGAAGCTGATCTAGAACCAATTCTATTGATCGAATGCCCACGCATCCTATTCCCGTTTGCGCGCCGCATCATTGCGGACATTTCATCAGAAGGCGGCTTTCCGCCATTGCGCATAGATCCAGTCGATTTTGCAGCTCTTTATGCGTCACATCGTCAGCGTGCTGCTGAAGCGGCGGCGCAACAGGAAGCAGCCAAGCAACAAGGCGCTACACCGCAGACTTAAGAGCAACTAGGACGTATATTTGGTCCAGATAGCATCTTCCCGAAGGGTTTCGACAAAGGCGGCGTGAGTCGCCTTTTCTGTATCAGGAATACTAGCCGAACGTGGGCTTGGACGAGTCGCTGCTTGTGTCCGGTTTAACGTGCCTGAGTTCGATTGTGCACCGCCAAAATCAAAGGCCCGGGCACGGCCACCCAAAAGCTCTAGATAAACCTCAGCCAACAACTGACTATCTAGCAGGGCGCCGTGATATGTCCGGGCTTCAAGATTAACATCAAATCGGCGACAGAGCGCGTCCAAGTTGGCCGGCGCACCCGGAAACTTTTTACGTGCAATCATAACCGTATCGACCCAGCGATCTTCCGAAATGATTGCTTTTCCGCACCGCTTAAGTTCTATATTCAGGAAGCCGCGGTCAAAACTCGCATTGTGCGCAACCAGTGTGGCGTCGCCGATGAAGTCCAGAAACGCATCAACAATGGAAGCATCTTCAAAGCCGGGTTTATCCCTCAAATCATCATCGGTAATCCCGGTAATGCGGATCGTATCCTGAGAGACGGGACGCCCTGGATTTATATATGTTTGAAACGTATTTCCGGTCGGCACATGGTTTATGAGCTCAACCGCGCCCAATTCGATCACGCGGTCATCCTTGTCCCATTCAAGACCTGTCGTCTCAGTATCGAAGGCAATCTCACGAATGATATCAGTCATTTTCAGATTCTTCCCGGTTCAGCAGATCAATGATGGCCTCTACATGGGCACGTGTGAAGTCAAATCCAAAGGCCGTACTGATCACGAAATCAGCTTTCGCGCGTTTCTCGCTATCGGACATTTGTTTGGAGAGTATCGCTTCGAATGTTGCTTCGTCCATTCCCGGTCTCGCAAGAACGCGGGCTCTTTGAACATCCGCCGGGGCTGTTACCACCGCGACAAGATCGCAACGTTTATCGCCGCCGGTTTCAAATAGGAGTGGAATATCAAGAACAGCAAAGTGCGCACCCGATTCCAGAGCGGCAGACCGGAACTGCAACTGCGCCTGCCCCACAAGCGGATGAACTATTCTTTCCAGATCGGACATTGCGTCCGGATCATTAATAACAGCGGCGCGTAGAGCTGTACGATCAATTGCTCCGTCCACGGAAACACCGGGGAACCTATCGGACAATGGTACGACAGCAGCGCCGCCCTTTTCATAGAGTTCGTGGACCGCAGCGTCCGCATCATAAACATGTATTTTCAGTATACGGAACATAGCAGCTGTTGCTGATTTCCCCATACCGATAGAGCCGGTTAATCCTAGGATCTTCATTCAGCTGCCTCC
This sequence comes from Henriciella sp., assembly GCA_029238175.1. Lineage (GTDB taxonomy): Bacteria > Pseudomonadota > Alphaproteobacteria > Caulobacterales > Hyphomonadaceae > Henriciella. The sequence goes on from JAQWGO010000127.1 coordinate 24,692, forward strand.
AATGCATTTTGGCATCTTTTAAGCGCCAGAATACGATCAGGTTCTTCACCGAACCAAATGCGGAAACTCTCTGCCGCTTGTGCGACCAGCATATTCAAACCATCGCGCACACGCCAACCATTCAACTTTGCATCATCTAGCTGGGCTTTGGCAGCTGCGCCGTATGAAATATCGTAGAACAGTCGACCGTTTCCCGGTCCAGTATCGATGATATCCCCGCTATAACCACCGCTCGTAGTATTGATCACGATCGTCGCGCTTTCGATATATTCCTTATACTGACTTAAATCGCCGAACGCTGCTTTTGCATTGGTAAATTCGTTAGATAATGATACAGCCTTCGAAGGCGTTCGGTTCAAAATCGTCAAATCAATAGCTTGCTCATTCAGGGCATAGACAACCGCTCTTGCTGATCCGCCTGCGCCTAGCAACAAAACCTTTTCTTTCGATAAGTCGTTCGTTTGCAGCGCGTCCCGCAATGAACTCATAAAACCCGGTGCATCTGTGTTATCGGCCGTCCAAGACTTGTCCTGTTGCAGGGTCAGTGTGTTCGCCGCGCCTATTTTGGCTGCGGACGCACTCGCCGTCTTTGCTAATGCCAAAGCTTCTAGCTTGTGAGGCAATGTTACATTCACGCCGACAGTGTCTCTTTTAGCCAAGCTTTCCAGCGCAGATGATAACTGCCCACCCGGAACATGCATCGCCTCATATGTGGCAGGAAATCCAAAATCCCTCAACCAACCATTGTGGATCAAAGGCGACAAAGAGTGCGATATCGGATCGCCAATTACTCCAAGCAGTTTTGTCATGAATGAAGCACGCCTCTAGTGCGAAGATAGTCGTGCAGCGGCAGGAGTGGGAGCCCAAGGATAGAGAAATAGTCTCCCTCAATCTTGGTAAATAATTGCGACCCTAGCCCTTCAAGCTGATATGCGCCGACCGTAGATAGCAAGGCTTCCCCGCAACGCTCAACATAGTCAGCGATAAACGCCTCACTTAGCGCTCTAACTGTTAGTTTTGGCCGGGCGAGATGACGCCATATGACAGTCCCGTTTTCTGCAATCGCTATAGCGGTTTCCAGCGTGTGGGTTTTGCTCGATAGCTTGCGCAGATGATCCGCTGCAGCATCCAGATCAACTGGCTTGTCAAATGCCTCGCCTTCCAAGCTCAGCATCTGATCGCCGCCTATAACAAAGCCAGGTCGGTTGTTAGAGACTTTGATCGCCTTGAGTTCAGCCAAATGCATGGCCTGATCACGGACCGAAACATCCTCACGTCGCAATGCCGATTTGGCGGCATCTTCGTCGACATTTGGTTTAATGCATTCGGCATCAATACCGGCGCCAGACAGAAGGGCTCTGCGGCTAGCGCTGCCTGAGGCTAGAATAATATTTGTCACGATAACTGTCCTCGGCGCTCACTCAATTTGTTCAATATGGCAGCGGCGGTTTCTTCAACACTGCGCCGTGACACATCGATAACTGGCCATTTATTACGCTGGAACAAGCGGCTAGCCTCAGTAACTTCGGCGCGGACAGCCTCTTCATCGACATAATCGGTGACATTATTTTCGTTCAGCGACATCAGGCGCTGGCTTCTGATTTGAAGCAGGCGCTCAACCCCAATCTTTAGCCCAATGACCATGGGGTCCCGCAATTCTTCCAAAAGCTTGGGGGCAGGGATGCCAGGGACAAGCGGAATATTAGCCGCTTTAACGCCGCGATTGGCGAGATAAACACATGTCGGCGTTTTAGATGTACGGCTAACGCCTAACAAAACAACGTCCGCATCAACCAAGCCGGCTACGTTTTGCCCATCATCGTGGTTCAAAGCAAAATCTATCGCGGCAATCCGTTTGAAATAGTCGTCATTCAACGCGTGCTGTCCCGCGACCCGTTCACTAGATGCTATACCAAGGTGGCGACTAAGCATCTGGATTGATGGATCCAGAACGGGAAGTGTCTGAATGCCCCGTTGCCGGCAGAATTGCTCTAGCTTCCTGCGCAGGTTCTCATCTGAGATCGTGTACCATACAACCCCCGGCGCGCCTTCAATCTCTGCCATCACGCGGTCGAGCTGGCGCTCAGATCGCACCAAATAATAATTGTGCTCCAGCGGAATTGTTCCATCAAATTGCGCTGCTGCGGCGCGCATAACGGCGTTCAATGTTTCTCCGGTTGAATCCGAAACAAGATGCACGTTGAAGTATATTGCAGGGCGCATGGGGGAATCCGTTTAGCTAGCAAATACTTTTGCAGCGTCCGCTCGAATTGGACAAGCCCTGTGGATGGATTGTGGACAGAGGTTTTGTCCCTCGAATCCGACTCTGAATCGCACAATTGAACGAATCTGACTCCGCTGAGTCACTGGATGTTCCAATTTGGCGTCCAAAACCATGGTTAATACTAAATTAACTAATGAATCAGATCGTTAACAAAGTCTTAATTTGGAATGAATCTGAGGACAGTCTGTGGATAGGAGATGGACAAAAGCGCCCATTATGGGTTTTCCACGGGACTCCCGTCTTAATAATGATAAGTCGGATTCAATGATCCTTTGGGTTTAAGAGGTTTCCAGTGGCAAATATCGCTCAATCACGATTTCTAACGGTTCTTAGTGGCCAACGTATGGACCCTGTTCCTGTCTGGATGATGAGACAAGCAGGTCGGCATTTACCGGAATATCTAGAACTTCGTAGCCAAGCGAAGGACTTTTTGGATTTCTGCTATTCACCTTCAATGGCGGCCGAGGCAACACTGCAGCCCATCCGAAGATACGATATGGATGCAGCTATTCTGTTCGCAGATATATTGTTGATCCTAGACGCTTTAGGTCTGGATGTTCGTTTCGAAAAAGGTGTTGGGCCAATTGTTCAAACCGTCGAAACTGGAGCAGATCTGCAGAATGTAGCGATTGAGAAAGCTGTTCAACGTCTTTCGCCTGTTTATGAAACCGTTGAACGTGTTCGTGGAACTTTGGCGCCAGATAAAGCCCTTATTGGGTTCTGTGGATCACCGTGGACTGTCGCGCTCTACGCGATTGAAGGTCGCGGTGGCACTGATAAGAGTTCTGCTCGAATTTGGGCCTATCAAAAACCTAAAGAACTACAGATTTTGCTCGACGTTCTTGTTGAGGCAAGCGCTCATTATCTGGCGGCTCAGGTTAACGCGGGTGCAGATGCGCTGATGCTGTTCGAAAGCTGGGCTGAAGGACTTCCTGCGGACGTTTTTCAGGAGATTGTCGTCAAACCGAATGTCAAATTGGTAAACAGGTTGAGAGATCTTGGTGTAACTGTTCCGATAATTGGCTTCCCACGGGGCGCGGGAACTGTTCTTCCATCTTATGCGCGGCAAGTTCCTGTAACTGGGGTTGCATTAGATACGGCGATTTCGCCGGAATTTGTGATCCAAAATCTACCGAAAACATTACCTATCCAGGGTCATCTTGATCCTCTGCTTCTTATTGCTGGCGGTCAGGCGATGGACGACCGCGTCAGAGAAATTCTCGATGCTTACAAAGATCGTCCACATATTTTCAACCTAGGCCACGGTGTTCGACCAGAGACGCCAATCGCACACGTTGAGCGTGTTGTTGAAATCCTTCGGGAGGGGCATTGATGCTGTATCTTTGGGTAAAGGCGCTGCACATTATATTCGTTATTGCACTGATGGGCGGGCTTTTGATCTTTCCGCGGTATAAACTGCACCAGATCAAGTCTGCGCCAGGCGAACCGTTGTTTGAGGCAATGAAAGAGGCATCAGGCCGGTTGCGGAAAATTATTCTCAATCCTGCGCTCATTCTCGTCTGGATATTCGGCCTAACAATGCTCTATCTAAACCCTAGCCTGCTTAGTAATGGCTGGATGCATGTGAAATTGGTTTTAGTCCTAGGATTAAGCGGCCTGCATGGCTATTTCATCTCAATGGGAAAGAAGGTTGATACGGGTAACAGCACAATCCAACCTAAGACGTTAAAGCTGATGAACGAGCTTCCATTCGTTGTGATGATCGCGATCGTTATCCTGGTTATCGTCAAACCTTTCTAAGGCTTCACACAGATAAACTTGACGACGCGGTAGGATACGCGCATATGCAGATTCAAGTCGCCGTCCGGCGCGCGAGTTTTAATGCTCAATTTTCCCAAATTTAAAATCTGGAACCTGACGCCCTATGGCTGATATTGTATCTGAAATCGACCTTCCATCCGAAGTTTATCTGCGTGAATTAAAAGCGATGTCTCCGACAGAGCTACTTGCTTACGCTGAGATGCTTGAAGTTGAGAATGCATCATCCCTGCGGACACAAGATATGCTGTTCGCCATTCTTAAAGAATTGGCCGAGCAAGAAGTTCAGATTTTTGGCCGCGGTGTGGTTGAAGTTCTTCAAGATGGGTTTGGCTTCCTTCGTTCCCCTGAGTCTAACTATCTGGCTGGACCGGATGACATTTATGTCAGCCCAAAAGTTCTAAAAAAAGCAGGCCTTAAAACTGGTGATACTGTCGAAGGCCCAATTGCAGAGCCGGGTGAAGGCGAACGTTATTTTGCTTTAACAGATGTGACTTCGATCAATTTTGAAGATCCTGAAAAAGCCCGCCAGAAAGTTCACTTTGATAATCTGACACCGCTCTACCCAGAAGAGCGTTTCAATATGGAGAGCCAGGATCCAACCAAAAAGGATCGTTCTGGACGCGTCATCGATATTGTTTCGCCAATTGGTAAAGGCCAGCGAGCGCTTATCGTTGCACCGCCGCGGACAGGTAAGACAGTCTTGCTGCAGAATGTTGCTGCTTCTATCGAAGAAAACCATCCTGAATGCTACTTAATCGTACTTTTGATCGATGAGCGTCCGGAAGAAGTCACCGATATGAAGCGCTCAGTTAAAGGCGAAGTAATTTCATCAACATTCGATGAGCCTTCTACCCGCCACGTTGCTGTTGCAGAAATGGTTATCGAAAAAGCCAAACGCTTGGTCGAACATGGCCGGGACGTTGTAATTCTTCTCGATTCAATCACGCGCTTAGGCCGTGCTTATAACACCACGGTCCCGAGCTCTGGTAAGGTTCTAACAGGCGGTGTTGATGCTAATGCACTTCAACGCCCTAAACGCTTCTTTGGTGCAGCGCGTAATGTTGAACACGGCGGCTCGCTCACGATTATTGCTACGGCTCTAATCGATACCGGATCTCGTATGGATGAAGTTATCTTTGAGGAATTCAAAGGTACAGGTAACTCAGAGATTGTTCTTGATCGTAAGATTGCCGACAAGCGTACATTCCCAGCGATCGACATTATGAAGTCTGGAACGCGTAAGGAAGAGTTGATTACTGAAAAGTCTCAGCTTCAGAAAATCTACGTTCTTCGCCGGATTCTAAATCCAATGGGTACGTCTGATGCGGTCGACTTCCTATTGGATAAGCTGAAGCAAACGAAGAATAATGATGAGTTCTTCGAGGCGATGAAGAACTAGCCATGTCTGTTCAGCGCGACACGATATGCGCGCTGGCGACGGG
>JAQWGO010000148.1 GCA_029238175.1 Henriciella sp.
CCCCGTCTTCGATGGTACTGCCGGACAGTTTCAACCGGGCGCGCAGACTCTTCCAGTATTTCAACCTTCTCTCGGACGGCGAGTGGATTGGCGTCTGAATAGGTGCTGAGCGCTAGATCGCGATACCGTTCATGGAGCCGTAGGAACGCCTTGATCGCTTCAGGGCTTGCCCCTACCAGATCTTCAATCTCATTCTTGCTAACCTGCACACCATCGAAGACGGGGTCGCGCAATGCTGCATAAAGCTCGTTTACGAGAACAGCGTCCATATCCTTCGCCAAGTCCGAGATATTGATATCGAACTCTTCAGCAAGCTTAAGCAAGACAGAAGCGCTGACCGGCCTCTGATTTCGCTCAATCAGGTTGACATAGGTTGCCGAGACATCGAGCCGACGCGCGAAGTCCGCTTGGGTCAACCCAACCGCCGTCCGTAGACGTTTAACACGGGGACCAATTAGCAATTTTCTCTTCGTAGCGTCGGCCATTACAAACCTTACAAAATTTACAGCGCTGAGTTTACACGCGAAACAAGAAAACCCAGTAATTACAATATGCTATAGACCTTACAAAAATTATGTAAATATTGGGCTGCGAATTCGAGCTTTCGGAGGTCGCAATGCCCGACACATTATTAAAAGAACCAACACCTGCCACTCAGGCCACACCACGTCACCGCAGACCCGCCGATATCGTCGGCGATATCGCGCCGGAACATCGGCGCGTTCTTACCGATCGTGCCTTGCTTTTCATCGCCGACCTCGAACGCCGCTTCGGTGCTCAGCGTCGTATCCTGCTTGATGACCGCAAGCTTGCACAGATGCGCTACGACGACGGTGAGCTGCCAGAATTTCCACTTGAGACAGAACATGTTCGTAAATCTGTTTGGGAAGTCGCCCCTATTCCCAAAGCGCTTCAGGATCGCCGCGTTGAGATAACCGGCCCTGTTGACCGCAAGATGATGATTAATGCTCTCAACTCGGGCGCTAAAACATTCATGGCCGATTTTGAAGACGCCTCATCGCCGACCTTTTCAAACATGCTAGATGGCCAAGCCAACATGCAAGACTATGCGAATGGCGAGCTTGCATTTGATGACGAGGCACGCGGCAAGTCTTACCGGTTGAATGACAAAACAGCGACCATGATCGTTCGCCCGCGCGGCTGGCACTTGGAAGAAGCACACATCAGCGTTGATGGACGCGCAATATCGGCCAGCCTATTCGATTTTGGCCTGCACTTCTTTCACAACGCAAAAGCGCTGACCGAACAGGAAAATGGTCCGTTCTACTATCTACCAAAGATTGAGAGCTACCAGGAAGCGCGCCTTTGGAACGACGTTTTCAACTTCGCTCAGGCTGCGATCGGCATTCCAAATGGAACGATCAAAGCGACGGTTCTGATCGAAACACTGCCCGCGGCCTTCCAGATGGACGAAATTCTCTACGTCCTGCGCAACCATATGGCTGGCCTAAACTGTGGTCGTTGGGATTACATCTTCAGTTACATCAAAACGCTTCGCAATCATAAACAGTTCGTGCTGCCGGATCGCGCACAGGTCGGCATGGATCGCGCCTTCCTTAAAGCCTACTCTCTTAAGCTGATCGAGACATGCCACCGCCGGCGCGCCCATGCGATGGGCGGCATGGCGGCTCAAATCCCGGTCAAAGGCGATGAGGCCGCAAACACCGCAGCCTTTGATAAAGTGCGCGCTGATAAGAAGCGCGAAGTCGAACAGGGCCATGATGGCACATGGGTCGCGCACCCAGACTTGGTTCCTGTCGCAATGGAGGTTTTCGACGCCGCCATGCCGCACGCCAATCAAGTTATTAGCCAGCGCCAGATGCCAAGGGTTACAGCTGAATCACTTCTAACGCCTCACACGGGCGACGTGACAGAAGCAGGCATTCGCACCAACATCTCTGTTGGTATTGAGTACACGGCGGCATGGCTACGTGGCAAAGGCGCCGTGCCGATCCACAACCTGATGGAAGATGCTGCTACCGCAGAAATCTCTCGCAGTCAGCTATGGCAATGGCTCCATCACGGGATCGAATACAAAGATCAGGACGGCAATGCCCAGATCTTCCAACAGTCTGCTTTCGATCGCCTACTCGACGAAGAAATCGGCAAGATCAAAGCGCCTATCGGCGAGGCTGCCTTCATTGAAGGCCGCTACCCGGAAGCCACCAAAGTGTTCGTCAAAACGGCCACTGGTGAGACCCTCCCCGACTTCCTGACGCTGCCCGCCTACGACGTGCTGCGCACCCTTTCATAATCCCCCGAACACTCCAGAATTTGACGAGGAAAAACCCATGACTCAACGTCCAACTTACAAACAGCTTATGGCTGAAACACTCGAACGCTATCCTGAAGGCCGCACCCGTGCGGGGCTCAGCGTCGAGAATGTCGTTCAGCTAAAAATCCAGAACACATACAACACTCACCTTGAAATTGCGCGCTCACAGGCCGTTGTCATGCGCGAAGACATGGCCGCTTATGATGCGGACCACACAAAGTTCACACAGTCTCTCGGCTGCTGGTCGGGCTTCCACGCACAGCAAAAGATCAAGGCTGTAAAACGCATGCGCGGCACCGCGAAAGGCACCTATATCTATCTATCAGGTTGGATGGTTGCCGGTCTGCGTAACAGTTTCGGCCACCTGCCAGATCAGTCCATGCATGAGAAAACCGCAGTCACAGACCTCATTAGAGAAATCTACGTTTCACTGCGTCAGGCTGACGAAGTTGCTCTGAACGATCTGTTCGGCGAGCTAAGTCATGCACGTGACACGGGCGCCGATCAGTCAACACTTGATGAGATCATCTACCGCATTGATACATTCGAAAGCCATGTCGTGCCGATCATCGCTGATATCGATGCAGGCTTCGGTAACGAGCACGCCACATATCTCTTGGCAAAAGAGCTTATTCTTGCAGGCGCATGCTGCTTACAAATTGAGAACCAAGTTTCTGATGCGAAACAGTGCGGCCACCAAGATGGTAAAGTCACCGTCCCACGGGAGGATTTCGTGACGAAACTGCGCGCTTGCCGAATGGCATTCGAAGAATTGGGCATCGACGAAGGCGTTATCGTTGCGCGGACCGACAGCCTCGGCGCTGGCCTCACGCAGAAGATCCCTGTCTCGAACGAGCCGGGCGACTCCGCTGCCGAATATATCAAGTGGATCGAAACTGAAGAAGTCACGTCCGCTAACCCCCTTCGCGAAGGTGAAGTTGCGATACAACGCGGCGGCAAAACCGTGCGCCCACTGCGCATGCCAAACGGCCTCTATAAATTCAAAGAGAATACAGGCCGCGAGCGCGTTATTGAAGATTGTATTAGCTCTCTCACCGAAGGCGGCGCTGACCTGCTTTGGATCGAAACAGCGACGCCAAACGTCGATGACATCGCTTCAATGGTCAACGCTATCAAAGAGGTCGTCCCGAATGCGAAGCTTACCTACAACAACTCACCAAGCTTCAACTGGACGCTCAACCTGCGCAAACAGGTTCGCGAACAATGGATCGCCGAAGGCAAGATTACAGCGGATGAGTATCCAGATGATAACCGCCTAATGGGTGCTAGCCTTGATGATACTGAGCTTGGCAAAGAAGCTGATGCCCGCCTGCAAAGCTTCCAAGCTGATATCTCGGCCCGCGCTGGTGTCTTCCATAACCTGATCACACTCCCAACCTTCCACCTGACCGCCAAAGGCATGGACGAATTGTCGAATGGCTACTTCGGTGAAGAGAAAATGCTGGCTTACGTGAAGAACGTACAACGCGAAGAAATCCGCCGCGGCGTCTCTGCTGTGAAGCACCAGCATGAAGTTGGCTCTGATCTTGGCGATACATTCAAAGAAATGGTTGCTGGCGAACGCGCCCTGAAAGCTGGCGGTGCTCACAACACGATGAACCAATTCGTCGCTGCTGAGTAAATCCTGACACCAAAACGAAACGCGCGCTATCCAAACCGGATGGCGCGCGTTTTCATATTCGCTACTCTTGAGCCCGGTCAGTATAGAGAAGCGGCTACGCCAGAATTGACGTCATTCTTGCTGGCTCCCTGCGCCATGACCGACCCATACAAAAAGTATCAAGCAGAGCCTAGAAGAAGCCCTGCTCACGCTGCGGCGCATGCTGAAGTGAGTTCGCTAAAGCCTGCCGCATAGCTTTTGGCTTATAGTTTTCATCATACAGTGTCGGGCGCTTTGCTATGCCATCGGTTCTAGGCATGAAGCCTTGAAGCCAATTTTGATCGTCGACCATACCCCAAATCAGGATCTCTTTCAGTTCGGAATAGCTCAGCATAATATCAAAATAGTCTTTGGTATAGCTCGCCATGGCTTGGTCCCGATAAGCGATATCCTTCGTCATTCGCGTATCGTTTACATCGAATTCAGTGACGTAAATCTCCAGACCGAGATCGACCACTTCATCGCAGAACTTGATCCAGTCTTTGCGCTTCACTCGTGTGAATTCATCCGGCATTTCAGCGTTAGAATGGCTTTGGATACCCAAGCCTTGAACTGGAACGCCGCGCTTTAGAAGACGTTCTAAGAACCTCAAAACACCGTTCCGGTGCGCCGCGCTTACGCCCTCCCAGCTCATATAATCATTATAGACTAGGCGCGCATCAGGGGCATGCTCTTGTGCAAGCTGAAAGCAATAATCGATGATATTTTCACCCATCACAGCGGAAAATGATGTTTCTCTAAAAGCGCCTGTTTGATCATCGATTGCTTCATTCACAAGGTCCCAAGCATAAACTTGCGGATTGTATCGCTGCGCCAGTTTCGTGACATAGTTTCGAAGTTGAGCTTCAGCCTCAGCTGTAGTTTTAAACTCCAACTCATTTACCCATTTTGGCGACCATTCCGCCTTGTGCCAAAGCAAAGTGTGCCCTCGCAGGTGCAGGTCATTATCCTTCGCAAATGAAGCGATCGCATCACCTGGTCCGTAATTCCAGACGTCAGGCGCAGGATTGATCGTGTACCTTTTGTGTTCATTTTCCGCGACAATGCTCCCGCACTCTCTGCGAACGATCTCAACATATTTTTCATCAGATAATTGAGATTGATTTACAGCCGTCCCAAAGCGCAGACCTTTTGCTTCAGCCAGCACCTTCAGAGGGATGTCCCCGCGGTCGTCTTTCGGCGCACTGGTCTGGCACGAAGCTAGAGTGGCAGCGCCAACACCACCAATTGCATAACCAAGACAATCCCTACGGCTTAGCACACTTCTCATCATCTACCCCTTCTATACCTTAAGCCCATTGGGGCCCGCGGCTTCTTGTTTCAATTTTCAAAAGTCGGTCATGCGCCGTCATAAAGAGAACGCTGCCATCCTCACCAAACGCGCAATTCGCAGTGGCCCGCCCCGTGTTGATACGCCCAAGCGGTTTGCCGTCAGGGGCCAGAACAAAAACGCCGCCGGGCCCGGTGGCAAAAATGGCGCCGCGTGAGCTCACCACCAAGCCATCAGGAAGCCCTAATGCGCCATCCTTCTGGTATGGTTTCGCGTCGAACAAAACACGGTCAGCCAAAATTTCAGAATCACCGCCAAGCGTAATCTCTCTTATATATGCGGCGTCTGGGTCTGACTGGCTTATATATAGCCGGGTTTCATCTGGAGAAAGCGCAATACCGTTGGGATAAGTCATATCACTCAAAAGCTGTCTGACCCCACCATCTGGCCGCAGGAGATATACCCCATTCGCGGCTTGCTGTTTCAGTGGTGAGCGATCTAACCCCTCCAACCCATAAGGTGGGTCAGTGAAAAATATCGATCCATTTGATCCAAGAACAAGGTCATTCGGGCTGTTAAAGGCTTTCCCGTCAAACTGGTCGATCAAGGTGGTTCGTTTGCCCGTGCCAATGTTCAATTGCTGAAGGCTACGCGTGCCATGATTACAGATGATGACTTTATCATCCCCTGCATACCAAAGGCCATTCGCGCCGGCCTCTCGAAATCCCGGTTCAATCACCGGTGCACCAGACGGATCTAGGAATACATCTACACCGTCAGAAGCTGTCCATCTGTAAGCTTTATTCGCTGGAACGTCTGTAAAATAGAGGGCCTCTCTAGCGCGATCCCATGTCGGACCTTCGGCCCAAGTGTAACCGGCCCCTAATTCTTCAAACCTGGCATTCGGGTCGATAAAGTCGGCCAATTCCGGTTCAAAGACTTCAATATGGCTATCAGCCAACCCCTGAGAATCATTAGAGCGTCCCACACATCCGGAAAACGCAAACAGCGCGCCACCTGTAAGTAACGCCTCACGCCGACTAATGCCCATATTTCTTCCCCCATTCAGAAGCCTCTTACGGACGTTCAGAAGATGTCAGACTTAGCAATAGACCGAAGTAAGGCAAGCGGGAAAACAAGCGGACACGCGCATGAAGTTTAAGGGCGCAAAAGTTGTATAATGGTGCCCGGGGGCGGGGGATAAAAAATGTTATTTATCCGATACTTATAGAATAGTGGGACACTTTTTTATACCGTGTTTTATTGGGTTTTTTGGAGAAAGTGTCCCACCGATTTTGGGGCAAATCCGATGAATTTGGACGAACGGGAAAAGTGGGGCACTGCATTCTCAACCCGTTACGAACGCGCTAGCGCTATCCAGAAATCAGCAAGGCGCTATACGTCATTGACATATGCGTCAGTGACGTATATGTGAGATATATGAATGGCGCAGCAGACAGTTGTCGAAACCCCAGAGTTCATCAAGCGCGCGAGTGCTGTTGGAATGTCAGATGAAGAACGTAGGGATATTATCGACCAACTCGCAGCGAACCCGGAAGCGGGCATCTCGCTTGGTGGCGGTCTGCGGAAAGTCAGGGTGGCCAGACGCGGCGGCGGAAAGAGCGGAGGCTATCGTGTGCTTCACTTCTATCGCTCGCCGGATATGCCGCTCTTCTTACTTACGGTGTTTGCCAAGAACGAGAAGGCAAACATCACACGGTCTGAGCAGGCCGACCTGATCAAACTCTGCGACCTGATTGCAGACACCTATGGAGCGCGAAAATGAGTGACGCATACAGAAGCATTAAGCAGGGCCTCGAAGACGCCCTCGCCCACGCAAAGGGTAAAGACGTTGGCGCATGCGTCCACCAGATCGAGGTGCCTGAGCCGGACGTCGCCGCCATTCGCGCTAGCGCTGGTTTGTCCCAAGCAGAGTTTGCGCGCAGCATCGGGGTCGCCGTCGGCACCCTACGCGGTTGGGAACAAGGACGGCGCAGACCAGACGGCCCTGCGCGCGTTTTGTTGGCATTGATCGAAAGGCGGCCCCAAATTGTGCAGGAATTCTTTCACGGTCTAGTTCAGCCTTAAGCGTTGCCATGATCTAAACGCGATATAAGCCTTCTGATGATCGGCTTACGTTCGCGCCAGAGAGGAATCTAACGATTTCTGTAAAGCGAGCAAAAGCAGTCGTAAGGTTTCTCGATGCGGACAACGCTTATTTGCCGAAAGCGGACCTTTTCGAGACTTGACGACATCGCGCAATCCGATAGCGGGAACGGCAATGGCTTCTCCAAGGATGACCCGCTTCTTTCCTTGCTGCTATGATTTTGAGGTCCAACGGAATTCATCACCGATAGTGTTGCAAGGATAAAGGGGTTCGTTGAAGCGGAAGGTCTCAAGCTCGAAGCGGCTAGCTATCTATTTTCCAATATCGTATGGGGTGCTCGCTCCTTCTGCAAACATCCGTCTTTTGCTTACGAGCGCGAGACGCGACTCATTACGTTCGAACACAGAGATGAAGGAGGGCGTCATGGATCGGGGTGCCTTCAAACTTGAAATCATCAAAATCTTTTTCCAGGGGCAGCCTGGAGACAGTCAGCTGATAGCGGATGGTCCAACACACCGGATGGAGCGTCAAAATTGCAAGCCCCTACCCCCATTCAGGGCTCAGTTTTGCCCGCCGAAGCACACATTCGTCGCCTTGATCTGCTACAAAACTCAGCATTCCTTTCAGGCAGCTGAACAGGCTCTCACCTTCAAGACGTCTTCACAGCGTAGACTTCGTAAGCAACACCTGATTGGGTTTCGCGGCCTTGTCCGACACCGAGTGTTTCGTTTAGCCAGGCGTAGCGTTTGTCACCTGTTTCGAACTGAACATGGGTCAGGAATAAGGTATCTCCAAATGCGCAGTCCTCACCCGAAGCCAGTCGCTGTGTAACGTCCGCATCAAACTTATAAAGACCTGTGTAGCTGACATGAATCAATGCCTCGTCATCGGTCTGGAATGTCTTTCGCACGTCGAGCCGCGCCAGATTATCACGTCCCTTTACGAGCCAGTCCCCGCCTCCAGGAAGGATGCGGCCGTTCAGAGCCTGGCCTTCGAAACGACCCTCTCCGACAATATAAGTGATCCGCTGCCCAAAAGGCGTGTCTCCAATGGTTTGAACGGCCGAGAGAGTGTTTCGGAATGTGAGCAGCGGAACAAGTCGCATAGCCGGCTCAGACCTCGATCACGATATTGCCCATTTCGCTCGCCGCCTCGACAGTCTCGTGCGCGTCGGCAGCATCTGCCAGCGCGATGCGCTTTGCAATCGCATGGGAAATCTTCCCGCTCGCCAGTGCAGCATTTACGCCCTCGACCGTCCGCTTTCGGGCCGCGTCACTGAGAAGATAAACAAGATACATCCGTAGGGTGACGTTCTTGAACATAAGATCATAGAACGGAAGCGCTGGATTGGGATCTGCCATTGAGCCATAGGTCGCAATCACGGCACCATCCTTGAGCACAAGCGCGACGTCTGCCAGATTTCCCCCAAACTCGACTTCGATCACGCGGTCCACACCTGCACCCTGAGTCAGATCCATCACATTGTCGCGAACTGATTCTGTTTTGTAATTGATAATATGATCTGCGCCGGCAGTTTTTGCGTGGGCAGCCTTTGTGTCGCCACTCACGGTCGTCAGCACTGTGGCGCCGCCATATCTGGCAAATTGTATGGCATAATGACCGACGGCGCCCGCCCCTCCCGTGACCAGGATCGTTTGGCCGTCAACCGGCCCATCAGAAAACACGCCATGATAGGCCGTACTCGCTGGAATACCGAGACAGGCGCCCGCTTCAAATCCTGTGTTCTCCGGCAGACGCACCGCTTGCGCGCTGGGGATCGCCATCAGCTCTGAGCAGGTTCCGAACGCACGGCGCCAGGCCGCATTCCATATCCAGACACGCTCTCCGAGCCGGGATGCGTCAACACCCTCACCGACCGCTTCGATGATGCCAGCGCCATCAGAATGAGGAATGACCCGCGGAAACGGGATCGGACCGCGCAAGCCAGCACGGGACTTCACATCCGAGGGATTGACGCCAGACGTCTTGACCCTGACCAGCACCTCTCCCGGTGCCGGATCGGGAGATGGCAAATCACCAAACTGGAGGACATCCTGGGCCGCGCCCGTTGCTTCATACCAGACTGCTTTCATGTTCATTCCTTTGCAACTAGGTTTGCGCGAGCGATTCGGTGTGACCATCCACTCCGATCGACTGGCCTGATATCTTGGCGCCAAGATCTGACACGAGGAACAAGGCCATTGCCGCAACATCTCCAGCACCGACAAAGGTTCTAAGCGAACTCTGTCGTTGATAGTCTTCCCGCACCTTGTCTGCCGAGACGCCGCGACTGGCCGCTTCGCGTTCGATGACACCGTCAATTCGCGGCCCTTCAACACTGCATGGGCAGAGCGCATTGACCCGAATGCCATAAGGCCCGAGTTCCATGGCAAGGGTCTTGGTCAGACCAATCAGAGCCCATTTGGCCGCCGTATAGGGAGACCTTAGCGGATATCCGAATAGTGCGGCGTTTGATGCCATCATGATAATTGATCCGCCACCGGCTGATTTCAGCAGAGGGATCGCATATTTTGTACAGTAAAACTGGGCGTTAAGGTCAACATCAATTGTCCGGCGCCAGTCCTCGATTTCAACATCTTCGCAAAGCGCTGTCGGTCCTGCAATGCCAGCATTGTTCACGAGAATGTCGAGGCCCCCCATCGTCTGTTCAGCGGCGTTGAAGAAGGATTTTACCGCAGACGGATCGGAAACATCGACCTCAAACCCGTAAAGCTTGTTGTGGCTGCCATTCAAGGCGGCTAGCGCCTCACCATCAAGATCACAGACAGAAACAGTGGCACCCTGTTCGAGAAACTGACGCGCCATGGAAAGGCCAATCCCGCTCGCACCTGCCGTGATCACGATGCGCTTATCCTGCAGAAGAGAAGACGAACCCGAAAACATACACTGTCACTCTGTGATTGGGTTGCCCTCTTCGCGCGCGACTGCACGAGAAGAGGGCAAGAAGGAACACTAGAAACGCTGATAGAAGCTTACGCCAACAGTCCTCGGGCGGTTGGTGGTGATGCGCTCATCAAATGTTGCGGCATTTCGGTTCAGCTCAGCGCGTTCATCCGTGAGATTGGTGACATAGAGGCTGGCGCCCCAATTATCGCGATCAATGCCTGTTGAGACATTCACTATCGAATAGGCATCCTGCTTTTGGCGAGCCGCAACAAAGAGATCATTGTATTGCTCACCCACATAGCGGTAACTGCCTTGGGCAAAGGCATCCATGCCCATGAAATCAAACTCATATTTTCCAGTCAAGGCAAGTTTGAGCTTCGGTATATTCGGCAGTTCTGTGCCAGCGGGTGCATCGACATTCTGGGTTGATAAATTGCGGATATAATCCTCGGTCAGTTCGGCTTCGATCCAGGATGCAGCTCCGTTAAGCTGGAAGCCTTCTGCAAGAAGCAAGGAGAAATCAGACTCTATACCGCGAGACCGGGCAGTTCCGACATTCGCGGTGAGGCCGAGAAAAGATTCCGCCGGGTCAAAACGGGTGATTTGTATGTCATCCCAGTCCATATTGAAGATGGCTCCATTCCAACGCGCCCGGCCATCCCAGAATGTAGTTTTCCAAC
>JAQWGO010000090.1 GCA_029238175.1 Henriciella sp.
CCTTTGTAGATCCAGACCTTGATACCGATGGCTCGCGATAAGCGTGCTGAAAAGTCGGGTGAGTCACGTGCTCGGTCTTCTAATCAACAGCGCGGCCCGGCTTCGGGCCCACAGGCAGGAGCATAAACCATGCGTCAGCCAAAACGTACAAAATACCGTAAGGCGTTCAAAGGCCGGATCAAGGGGAATGCAAAGGGTGGTTTCTCCATCGCTTTTGGTTCTTTTGGTCTGAAAGCCCTAGAGCCTGAGCGGGTAACGGCTCGTCAGATCGAGGCCACACGTCGTGCGGTTACTCGTGAGATGAAGCGTCAGGGCAAAGTGTGGATCCGTGTTTTCCCGGATACGCCAGTCTCTGCCAAGCCTATTGAAGTTCGGATGGGTAAAGGTAAGGGCTCTATCGACCGTTGGGTCGCTCGTGTTCAGCCTGGTCGCATTCTGTTTGAAATTGACGGTGTTTCGGATGAGGTCGCGCTTGAAGCGTTGCGCCTTGGTGCAGCTAAGTTGCCGATCCGTACAAAGATCGTCCGCCGGATTGAGGGGATTTAAGCGATGGCTAAGAAGCAATCTGCCACGGATTTCCGTTCGAAAAGCCCTGATCAGCTCAAGGAAGACCTCCTGCAGCTGAAAAAGGAACAGTTTAACCTCCGCTTCCAACAGGCTACCGGCCAGTTGGAGAAGACCGCTCGCATTAAGATTGTACGCCGCGATATCGCACGTGTGCAAACTCTTCTTCGCGAGAAGGCCCGCGCGGACGCTGAGGCGTAGGAGATAAGATATGCCAAGACGTGTTATGGAAGGTGTTGTCGTTTCTGCTAAGCAGGACAAGACTGCCATCGTGCGCGTGGAGCGACGTTTCCTCCACCCGCTATTGAAAAAGACTGTGCGCCGTTCAAAGCGCTATCATGCTCATGACGAAGCAAATTCTGCTGAAGTCGGGCAAACAGTCAGCATTCGTGAGTGTGCGCCTAAGTCGAAGCTCAAGCGCTGGGAAGTTATGCCAGCTGATGGAGGCGACGCATGATCCAGATGCAGTCTAACCTACGGGTCGCCGACAATTCCGGTGCGCGCCGTGTTCAGTGCATTAAAGTACTGGGTGGTGCAGGGCGTCGTTACGCTTCTGTGGGTGACATTATTGTGGTCTCTATCAAGGAAGCAATTCCGACGGGCCGCGTTAAGAAGGGTGAGGTCCGTAAGGCCGTCGTCGTTCGCGTCGCAAAGGACATCAATCGCGCAGACGGATCAACGATCCGTTTCGACACAAACGCGGCTGTCCTTATCAACAATAACAATGAGCCGATCGGCACACGTATCTTTGGACCGGTTCCTCGTGAACTGCGTGCGAAGAACCACATGAAGATCGTCTCTCTGGCGCCGGAGGTTCTGTAGCTATGGCTGCTAAGGTGAAAAAGGGTGACCGCGTTGTCGTTCTCACTGGCCGGAACAAGGGCACAGAGGGCGAAGTTCTGAAGGTTATGCCTGACGAAGGTCGTGTTCTTGTGCGCGGTGTGAACGTTGTTAAGCGTCACACAAAGCCAACTCAAGCCAATCCACAAGGTGGCATCAATACGTTCGAAGCGCCAATCCAAGCTTCTAATGTGTCTTTGATCGATCCACGTGACGGCAAACCAACTCGCGTTGGGTTCAAGGTAGACGAGCATGGTCGCAAGACGCGCTATGCTAAACGTTCGGGGGAGTCTCTCGATGTCTAAAGATTACACTCCTCGTCTGAAGACGAAGTATAATGCTGAAATTCGCGCCAAGCTTAAAGAAGAGTTTGGCTACACGAATGACATGCAGATCCCGAAGCTCGACAAAGTCGTGATCAACATGGGTGTCGGTGAAGCTGTCTCCGACTCTAAGAAGATCAAGATCGCTCTTGCTGAGATGGAAAAGATTGCGGGCCAGAAACCGGTTGCTACGAAAGCTCGTAAGTCTATCGCCGGGTTTAAGCTTCGCGAAGACATGACAATCGGTTGTAAGGTTACATTGCGCCGGGATCGTATGTTCGAATTCCTGGATCGCTTGACCAATATCGCACTTCCGCGCGTTAAAGACTTTCGTGGTCTGAACGGCAAGAGTTTCGATGGTCGCGGTAACTTCGCTATGGGCATCAAGGAGCAACTTGTGTTCCCTGAAATCGCTTATGACGACATCGATGACATTCGCGGTATGGACATCATTGTCTGTACTACCGCCAACACGAACGAAGAAGCTAAATCTCTGCTCACGCAGTGCGGCTTCCCGTTCCGAGCATAGCGCCGAAGGAAGACTTTAATGGCTAAGAAAAGTGCTATTGAGCGGAATGATAAGCGTAAGCGTCTTGTCGAGAAGTATGCTGCAAAGCGTGCTGAGCTTAAAGCGATCATCATGAACGAAGAGCTGCCACTCGAAGAGCGTTTCAAAGCGCGTCTGACACTGGCCGATCTTCCTCGCAACTCTGCACCCAACCGGGTTCGCAACCGTTGTGAAGTGACTGGTCGTCCGCGCGGTTATTACCGCAAACTTCAAATGTCCCGTATTGCGCTTCGTGAGCTTGGCTCACAGGGCAAAATTCCGGGCCTCGTTAAGTCCAGCTGGTAAGGAGGGATAATAAATGGCTATTTCTGATCCCCTCGGCGATATGTTGACCCGTATCCGTAACGCGCAAATGCGTGGTATGGACAAGGTTGTAACGCCTGCCTCTAATCTCCGTGCACGTGTGCTCGAAGTTCTACAGGGCGAGGGCTACATTCGCGGTTATGCCGAGATCGAAAAAGACGGTCACAAGCATATCGAGATTGAGCTTAAGTATTTCGATGGTTCAGGTGTGATCTCTGAGATCCGCCGTGTATCAAAGCCGGGTCGGCGTGTTTATTCTTCTAAGAATGACATTCCACTCGTTCGCAACGGTCTAGGGATTTCTATCCTGTCTACCTCTAAAGGCGTGATGTCTGACAACACTGCCCGTAATGAGAATGTAGGCGGCGAGATCCTCTGCCGGGTCTTCTAAGGGAAGGTTGAACGAAAATGTCTCGTATTGGCAAACTCCCAATTAGCGTTCCGGCAGGCACTACTGTGTCTGTGAACGGCCAGACGCTTGAAGCCAAAGGTCCTAAGGGGCAGCTGTCTATGCAGCTCCCTGAAACGATCGTGGCCAAGCTTGAAGGCGCGGAACTAACAATCAATCCACGCGACGACCTCGTCAAAGCGGCGAATGAGAAAATTCGCCTCAACGACGAAAAAGGCCGCAAGAAGATGACATTCGCTCAGGCGCTTGATGCTTCTGCTCGTACTATGTGGGGCACAAGCCGTGCTAACGCGGCGAACTTGGTCGAGGGAGCAGCTAACGGCTTCTCTAAAACACTCGAACTTGTTGGTGTTGGTTATCGTGCACAGATGCAGGGCAAAGACCTGAAGCTGGCGCTTGGTTTCTCACACGACGTGATCCACAAGGCGCCAGAAGGTATTGAGATCAAGGTTGCTAAGCCAACCGAAGTCGAAGTCATCGGTGCTGATAAGCAAACTGTCGGTCAGGTCGCTGCTGAAATCCGTAATTATCGTCGCCCAGAGCCTTACAAAGGCAAGGGTGTACGTTACCAAGGCGAATATGTCCGCCGCAAGGAAGGCAAGAAGAAGTAGCCATGTTGACGTCACGCGAAAAACACATCCGCCGCACGCAGCGTAACCGTACGAAGCTTCGCAAGTCGTCTGAGGGCAAATTGCGCCTTTCGATTGCTCGCTCTGGCAAGAATATCTCTGCTCAAGTCATTGACGATGAGAAGGGTGTTACTCTGGCAGCTGCATCAACGCTTGAAGCTGATGTTCGTAAAGGCCTGAAGGTCTCTACAGCATCATCAGAAGCAGCTGCAACTGTTGGTAAGCTGGTTGCTGAACGCGCCAAGAAGGCCGGGATTGAAGACGTTGTCTTTGATCGTGGTGGTTTTATGTTCCATGGCCGGGTGAAAGCCTTGGCAGATGCCGCCCGTGAGGGCGGTCTGAAGTTCTAGGAGAGTCACCATGGCTGAAGAACGAGGTAGAGGTCGAGGCGGTCGTAACAACGATAAACGTCGTGGCCGTGACGAAGAGCAAAGCGAATTCGTCGATAAATTGGTTGGTATCAACCGCGTTGCCAAGACGGTGAAGGGTGGTAAAAACTTCGGTTTTGCTGCTCTTGTCGTCGTTGGTGATCAAAAGGGCCGCGCAGGCTTCGGTAAGGGTAAAGCCCGCGAAGTTCCTGAAGCGATCCGTAAGGCAACTGAAGAAGCTAAACGCAACATGGTTCGCGTTCCACTTCGTGAAGGCCGCACTTTGCACCATGATGGCCGCGGTCGTCACGGTGCGGGTAAAGTTGTTCTACGTGCAGCGCCTCCGGGAACGGGTGTGATTGCGGGTGGTCCAATGCGCGCCGTAATGGAAGTGCTTGGCATCCAAGATGTTGTTGGTAAGTCAATTGGGTCTTCAAACCCATATAACATGGTTCGTGCAACGTTTGCCGCGCTTAAAGGACAGGCTAGCCCTCGTTCAGTAGCGTCAAAACGTGGTCTGAAAGTCCAGGATATTGTCGGTCGTCGTACCGATGGTGCTTCTGAGGCTGGCATGGCCGATGCGACCGAAGCTTAAAGAGAGGATCTGACCAATGGCAAAAGCTAAAGCAACTGTCACTGTGCGCCAGACCGGAAGCCCGGTTCGCCGCGCGCCGGATCAGCGCCAGACTCTGGTCGGTCTTGGCCTTAACAAGATCGGTCGCGAGCGTGAGCTGGAAGATACACCTGCCGTTCGCGGCATGATCCGCAAGGTGTCTCACCTTGTGGAAGTCGTCGAGGGATAAACGATGAAACTCAACGAACTCTCTCCTGCAGCTGGTTCTACCAAAAACCGCCACCGTGTTGGTCGCGGTGTTGGTTCCGGCAAGGGCAAGACCGGTGGCCGTGGTGTCAAAGGTCAAAAGTCTCGCTCAGGCGTTGCCATTAACGGCTTCGAGGGCGGCCAGATGCCGATCTATATGCGTCTTCCAAAGCGTGGCTTCACAGCGCGCAATTCGAAGAACCACGCATGGGTTAACCTTGGTATCCTGTCTAAAGCTATCGAAGCTGGCAAGCTGGATATTAAAGGCGAAATCACTGAAGCAGACCTAGTTGCTGCTGGTGTGGTTCGCCGTGTCAAAGACGGTGTTCGTCTTCTGGCTAAAGGCGATGCGCCTAAGAAAGTGAAAATCACTGTGACTGGAGCCAGTAAGGCTGCGGTTGAAGCGATTGAGAAAGCTGGCGGTAAAGTCACTTTGACTGGACCTGTCGGGACAGAAAAAGCTGAATAATTAAGCAGCTTTTTCCACTTTGCATCTTCACAAATCAGCTTTCGCCGCCAATCTTGGCGGCGAACGTGTTTTCCGGAGAAGGATTCCCCATTGGCTACAGCTGCTGAACAACTCGCGCGGAATATGAACTTTGGGACTTTTGCGAAAGCGAAAGATCTACAGAATCGTATTCTGTTTACTCTCTTTGTTTTGTTCCTGTACCGCCTCGGGACCTATATCCCGCTGCCGGGCATTGACCCTGATCAGTTTGCTGCGCTCTTTGCGACGCAGCAGCAGGGCATGCTGGGTAATATGAATATGTTTGCTGGTGGCGCGATTGAGCGAATGAGTATCTTCGCGCTCAACGTTATGCCTTACATTACGGCCTCAATTATCATTCAGATGATGACCTCGTCTGTGCCATCGCTTGAAAAGCTCAAGAAAGAAGGCGAATCAGGTCGCAAACAGATCAACCAATATACGCGCTATTTGACGCTCGCTTTTGCAATTGTGCAGAGCTTCGGTATTGCGATGGGCCTTTCAGGCGCAGCTTACGATGATCTACCACAATGGTTCTTCGTGCTGACAGCTGTGACGACGTTTACGGGCGGTACGATGTTCCTCATGTGGATGGGTGAACAGATTACGGCGCGCGGTATCGGTAACGGTATTTCCTTGATCATCTTCGCAGGTATTATCGCTGAGATGCCAAAGGCGATCTTCAACTTGTTTAGCGGTAGCCGCGAGCAAGGCGTGCCCGTCGTGTTCATCGTTATCATTACGGCGTTGGTGATTATCCTCACACTCTTCATCGTGTTTATCGAGCGCTCACAGCGCCGGGTGCTGATCCAGTATCCAAAGCGCCAGCAGGCTGCCAATCAGGCGGCTCAGGGCCAAAGCTCGTTCATGCCGCTTAAGCTCAATACATCTGGTGTTATTCCGCCAATCTTTGCGATTGCGATCCTGATGCTGCCTTTGACGGCTGTTGGCTTCATGAGCGGTAACACTGCGGTTGCAACTGACGCGGCTGCAAATGGCGGTATCCTAGCTTGGATCGCAACGAACTTCTCGCCGGGTAGCTGGACTTACATTATCACTTACGGTGTGTTGGTTGCTTTCTTCTGCTTCTTCTACACGTCGATTATGTTCAACCCGGAAGAGACTGCGGATAATCTTCGTAAGTATGGTGGGTTCGTACCTGGCATCCGTCCGGGTAAGAATACAGCGGCATATTTCGATTATGTTCTGACGCGTCTTACAACGATCGGCGCGGTCTACCTCGTTTTCGTTTGTTTGATGCCAGAGATACTGCGCGTCTATGTCCCATCAATTCCGTTTTATATCGGCGGAACGTCATTGCTGATCGTTGTTTCAGTGACTATGGATACCGTGACGCAGATTCAGTCTCACCTGATTGCGCATCAATACGAGGGACTAATCAAAAAGTCCCGGCTGGGAGGCAAGCGTAAAAGATGAATCTAATACTGTTTGGACCGCCTGCCGCCGGTAAAGGCACGCAAGCCAAGCGCCTGGTTGAAAACCGTGGCTTTATACAGCTCTCTACGGGCGACATGCTGCGGGCAGCCATTGCTGCGGAATCTGATCTTGGCAAACAAGTGAAGTCTATCTTGGAAGAGGGCGCTTTGGTCTCTGATGAGGTCGTCATTGCCTTGATCGACGAGCAGTTGACGAAGAATAAGGGTGCGGCGGGTTTCATCTTTGATGGATTTCCTCGCACTGTCGGACAAGCCAAGGCACTCGATGAGTTGCTGGAAGCGCGCGGGACGGCGGTTCACTGTGTGATCCGTCTTGCTGTTGATGAGAAAGCTCTACTGGATCGCGTGACCAAGCGTTTCGAAGAGCAAGGCCGTAAGGATGACAATCCTGCGACTTTCTCGGTTCGGTTAGAAAAGTATAATCAAGATACCGCTCCATTGGTGCCTATTTATGCTGAACGGGGCAAACTTCATGAGGTTGACGGCATGGCCGGAATTGATGAGGTTAGCTCAGAAATAGAAGGCGCTTTGAAAGAAGCTGTCTAAGGTTGCGTTGACCGCTGATTCAGTGGTTGACGTGTGAATTGTCGCGTCTATAACGACGCACTTCGTTAAGAGGACGAGTCTGCAAGCATGCAGCATCTTTGCTGTGTGAACTGTAGACCTCTTTTTATAAATATTAGGAGACTGGCTTTGGCCCGTATTGCAGGCGTCAACATACCGACGAATAAGCGCGTTCCAATCGCGCTACGCTACATTCATGGCATTGGCCCAGCGATGGCCAACGATATCTGCGACAAGATCGGCATTACGCCGGAACGTCGTGTTGCAGATCTATCGGACGCCGAAGTAATCAAAATCCGTGAAACGATTGATGCGGACTTTATGGTTGAGGGTGACCTTCGACGTGAAGTTTCTATGAACATCAAGCGCCTTATGGACCTGGGCTGCTATCGCGGTCTTCGTCATCGTAAGCGCCTGCCAGTTCGTGGTCAGCGTACTCACACAAATGCTCGCACTCGCAAAGGTCCTGCAAAGGCCATTGCTGGTAAGAAGAAATAGGATCGACGATAGATGGCACGTACAGCTACCCGCGTTTCCAAACGTACCCGTAAGAATATTTCTTCGGGCGTCGTTCATGTGAACTCTAGCTTCAACAATACAATGATCACCATTTCTGATGCCCAGGGAAATACAATTTCTTGGTCTTCATCAGGTACAATGGGTTTCAAAGGTTCTCGTAAATCTACGCCATATGCGGCGCAGGTTGCAGCGGAAGACGCTGCGAAGAAGGCCATGGAACACGGCATGCAGACTGTTGAAGTGAACGTCCGTGGCCCGGGTTCTGGTCGTGAGAGTGCGCTTCGCGCACTACAGGCTGCTGGCCTTACTGTGACTGCGATCCGCGATACTACGCCGATCCCTCACAATGGCTGTCGCCCACCAAAACGTCGCCGCGTATAGTCCTGTTTGAACTGAATTGACTTAGGAGGCCTCACATGGCCGAAGTTGAAGCCGTCGTAAATGACCGCAACTGGAAAGCTCTGATCCGCCCGAACCGCCCATTGGTGGAAAACGGCCGCGATCCTGCCCGTGTTGCGAAACTCGTTATTGAGCCGCTAGAGCGCGGCTTTGGTACGACATTGGGTAACGCCCTACGCCGTATTCTACTTTCATCTCTTCAAGGCGCTGCCATCACTGGCGTGCAAATTGACGGTGTTGTGCACGAATTCTCGTCTATTCCGGGCGTTCGTGAAGATGTCACCACAATCATTTTGAACCTTAAGCAGGTCGCTGTGGATATGGTTTCGGACACACCGAAGCGTATGATCCTTAAAGCCAACGGCAAAGGCGAAGTGAAAGCTGGCAAGATCGAAACACCGGGTGATGTCAAAATCCTGAACCCGAACCACGTCATCTGTACACTGGATGAAGGCGCTGACCTCCACATGGAGTTCACTGTCGCGACTGGTAAAGGATACGTGCCGGCGACTGAGAACCGTCCAGAAGATGCCCCAATCGGTTTTATTCCGGTTGATTCAATCTTCTCACCTGTTCGCCGCGTTGGTTACCAGGTTGAAGACACACGTGAAGGTACAGTGCTAGACTATGACAAGCTCAGCCTAACGGTCGAGACTGACGGATCTATTACGCCAGAAGATGCTGTCGCTTATGCTGCACGCATCATGCAGGACCAACTTCAGCTCTTCATAACATTCGATGAGCCTGAGTCTGAGACAACAAGCCAAACAGAAGAGAGTGATCTGGGCTTCAACCCGGTTCTTCTCAAGAAAGTTGATGAGCTTGAGCTATCTGTCCGCTCTGCGAACTGCCTTAAGAACGATAACATCGTTTACATTGGCGATCTTATCCAAAAGTCGGAAGCAGAAATGCTACGTACACCGAACTTTGGTCGTAAGTCGCTGAACGAAATCAAAGAAGTGCTTGCGGGCATGGGTCTTCACCTCGGAATGGATGTGCCAGATTGGCCACCAGAAGATATCGAAGCCCTCGCCAAGAAGTATGACGACCACCTTTAGAGACTAGTATGCCCGAGAGGGCAGACGCAGGAGATTAAAATGCGCCACGGCATTGCACATCGTAAGCTGAACCGCACCGCTTCACACCGTAAAGCGATGTTTGCCAACATGGCAGCTTCTCTCATTGAGCACGAGCAGATCGTAACAACTCTGCCGAAAGCTAAAGAGATGAAGCCGTTCATGGACAAACTGATTACGCTTGCGAAGAAGGGTGACCTTCACGCGCGTCGTCAGGCGATTGCCAAGGTTCGTAATAAAGACGCTGTTCAAAAGCTTTTCGAAGTTTTTGGTGAGCGTTATAAAGAGCGTCAGGGTGGTTACACGCGCGTTCTTAAAGCTGGTTTCCGTTTTGGTGATAACGCACCACGCGCCGTCATCGAACTCGTTGACCGTGACGAGAGCGCCAAAGGAGCTGCTGATCGTGCACGGCACGAAGCTGAAATGGAAATGAGCGCAGAATAGCGACATTCCCTACTAAGAATTGAAAGCCCGTCTCTTTTGAGGCGGGCTTTTTTCTTGGCAGAATGAGGTGTCAGCGGTTAGAGCGCTTGCATGCGAACATTTTACTCTGATCACCAATCTAGACATGCGCCTTCAGTCGAGCTTCAGAATGGCGCGCTTGTTCCTCACGCAGAAAGCGCAGAACGCGTTGACGCCATAAAGCGCGTACTCCCTAGGCTTGAAGCGGCAAAAGACTTCGGGCTTGATCCGATCCTTGCCGTGCACGACGCTGATTACGTCGATTTCTTGCGGCGCGCTTACACTGATTGGGCCAGCGCAGGGCGCCCCGGCGATGCGTTTCCGTATGTGTTCCCAATCCGAGGCCGGCGCCCGCTCAATCTTAAACGTATTGACGCTGAGCTAGGTCGCTACGCCTATGATTGTGGGACCCTAGTCGCTCCCGGAACCTGGGATGCCGTCTATTGGAGCGCTCAGACGGCTCTGACGGGCTTAGAAGCCGTCATGACGAGTGGTGAAGCTACTTTCGCGTTCTGTCGGCCGCCCGGCCACCATGCGGGGCGAGACTATATGGGCGGCTACTCTTATTTGAACGCTGCTGCGATAGCTGCTGAGCAGGCGTTAAGGAGCGGTGCTGAAACGGTTGCTGTGCTCGATGTGGACTACCATCATGGCAATGGGACGCAGGATATCTTCTACGGGCGCAACGACGTCCTCACGATCTCGCTGCACGCTGATCCAAGTATGGATTACCCGTTCTATTGGGGGCATGTCGACGAAACAGGTCAGGACGCTGGCGATGGATACAATCTCAACCTACCAATGGCACGCGGGACAGAGTGGTCAGCATACAAAGCACAGCTTGCGGCGGCGATTGAACGTCTTCAGGCTTTCGCGCCTGATGTTCTCATCGTTCCCTTTGGCGCGGATACATATATCAAA
The DNA here is from genome assembly GCA_029238175.1 of Henriciella sp. Taxonomy (GTDB): domain Bacteria; phylum Pseudomonadota; class Alphaproteobacteria; order Caulobacterales; family Hyphomonadaceae; genus Henriciella. The sequence continues at coordinate 10,710 of JAQWGO010000090.1, forward strand.
GACCCGATCAGTTTTTTTGCGATCGAAACGGCTGATTATACAAGCATGGCGCGCATGATCGCGGACCTTGGTCTACCAACACTCATTTGCATGGAGGGCGGCTACGCCGTAGATGATCTGGGCGCAAATGTAGCCGCATTCCTGAATGGGTTCAGCGCTTAGGCCCAGTGATCTTTCAATAACCGGGCAAGCTCTTCTTTCCGCTCCAGGACGGACCAGTGCCCTGTATCGTCTTGCCCTTCTAGGCGTGCCCCAGTGTCCGCGGCGACTTTCTCCGCGACCCAGCTTTGGACATATGGATCATCATTACCCCAGAAAATCATACCTCTTTCAGGCAAAGCCTTTATGTCGGGATACCATTCGGTTCCAGCATGCTTGGCGGAGCGATAGAGCTTTAAGATTGCCTTTTTCATGTCACCGTTCCAATGGCGAATTTCTTCTTCGGCGAGTGCAGCCGGGACACCATTCGCAGCCATCGCTTTCGCCATTGGCTTTTTACCAATCAACATCATCATGATTTCACCGATGATTGGCGTCTGCCAACGCTTGGCCATCGTATGCCACTCATAGTCTGGGTGTGGCAGCGCGTTTGCGACGGTCCACGTGCGCACAAGGTCCGGCCGCAAACTGGCGACACGAAACGTAATGAGCGCGCCCCAGTCATGGCCAACAATGTCGCTTGGTCCTGACTTGGAGGCGATTGCCTCAAGAATGGATATATACCAGTCCACATAGGCTTCTTTTGTGCACGAAAAGCCGGCCGGGATAGGTGTTGAAAACCCCGGCATTGCGGGGGCCACATACTCACTTTCCGTCAGCCCAAGTTCGTCAATCACAGGCGCCCACATGGCCGGTGTATCTGGCACGCCGTGCAAAAAAACTTTCTGAGACATCTTCATTCCCCAAGGTCAGACTTGTTCAGAAACAGTTTCGGCGACATTATCACAGAGTACAAGGAGGATCTGATAATGAAGACCGCAATTACCGAAATGTTTGGCATTGAGCACCCAATTATCCAAGGGGGCATGCACTTCGTAGGGTTCGCTGAAATGGCCGCAGCTGTTTCAAACGCAGGTGGCCTAGGAATTATCACGGCGTTGACACAGCGCACACCGGCTGACCTTGCGAACGAAATCGCCAAGTGCCGCGATATGACGGACAAACCGTTCGGCGTGAACATCACCTTCCTTCCAAGCCTGACACCGCCAGACTATCCGGCAATTGTTGAAGCGGTCATCAAGGGCGGCGTTAAAGTTGTCGAAACCGCCGGCCGCAACCCGGCGCAAGTTCTTCCACATCTGAAAGATGCTGGCATCAAGGTCATCCACAAGTGTACGTCCGTGCGCCACTCACTTAAGGCGCAAGATATCGGGTGTGATGCCGTTTCTGTTGATGGCTTTGAGTGCGGCGGTCACCCCGGCGAAGATGATGTGCCGAATATGATTCTTTTGCCACGCGCGGCTGACGAGTTGGACATTCCATTCGTGTCGTCTGGCGGGCAGGCTGATGGTCGTTCGCTTGTGGCTTCACTCGCAATGGGCGCCCAGGGCATGAACATGGGTACACGCTTCATCGCAACGAAAGAAGCGCCAGTGCACCAGAACGTTAAAGATGCGATCGTCGGTGCGTCAGAGCTTGATACACGCCTCGTTATGCGCAGCCTTCGCAACACCGAACGCGTTCTAACCAACGAAGCGGTTGAGCGCCTGATCATCAAAGAAAAGACCCTCGGCGATAAGCTAGAGTTTGCTGATATTGCTGAAGAAGTCGCGGGCGTCTATCCACGTATTATGATGGAAGGCGATATGGATGCTGGCGCATGGTCATGCGGCATGGTCGCTGGCCTGATCAATGACATTCCAACTTGTAAGGAATTGATCGACCGGATCATGAAAGAGGCGGACGAGATCATCAACCAGCGTCTGGCTCAATTCTCTCGCGGAACAGTTCCGGCGTAAGCTACTGATTTATAACATTTTGGCTGCCCGTGAAGATCCCTTCGCGGGCAGTTTTATTAGGAGATAGATATGACCGATATTGCGGGCCGCGTGGCCTTTATAACGGGCGGCGCTGGCGGCTTAGGCCTTGGAATGGCGCGGGCGCTTGCAAATAAAGGCGCGAAAATAATGCTCGCCGACCGTGACGAGGCAGGCCTCGTTGCAGCGAAAGAAGCGCTTTCAAACACCAATGCCGTTGTTGAAACAGTTGTATGCGATGTTACGGATGTCGATCAGATGAAAGCCGCTGCAGACGCCACCATCGCGGCCTTCGGCAAAGTCCATATCGTTGTGAATAATGCGGGCGTCGCCATTGGCGGACAGCCGGGTGAGATTCCACTGGAAGATTGGCGTTGGATCGTTGACGTGAACTTGATGGGGGTTGTTTACGGCGTCGAGGTCTTCACGCCGCTGATCAAAGAGCACGGCGAGGGCGGTCATATCATCAATACGGCCTCAATGGCTGGACATTTCTCGAGCCCTGGAATGGGGCCATACAACGCGACTAAGTATGCTGTCGTCGGCTATTCTGAGGGTATGAAGGGTGAGCTTGCCCCGCACAATATCGGTGTCAGTGTTCTTTGCCCGGGTTGGGTAAAGACCAACATCCATAATACCGGGTTTGACAAACCATCCGGCGGCATGACGCTAGAGGAAGCTAAGTCTGATCCTCAGTATCAAGGCATGGCTGCGGTCATCGGCGGCGGTCTCTCACCTGATCTTGTCGGGGAATGGGTTGCTGAATGTGTTGAGGCGAACCGCCTCTACATCTTTACGCATCCAGACTTCAAACCGGCGATTGATATGAAATATGCGCAAATTTCTGCGGACTATGACGCGGCCAAGGATGATGGACGTTTTTCTTGATCTGTTGCGTTAGACAAAACAATAAAGGGCGGTGAACTTAACGTTCACCGCCCTTTTTGCATACTGAAATGGATCAGACAGAGCTTAAGTGAGCGCTGCAGCGTCCTCGATGGCTTGCTTAATTTCAGCTTCACCCATTTTGCTGTTTACGATGCTGATAATATCACCTGATGCTAGATCAATCAGAATGACTGCGCCTGTTTTGACCTTTTTAGGGAACAGTTCGCGCATCGTATCTTCCACACCAATCGTCGCCGCATCAGCGAAGTATGCGTCTCTGTCTTTCTTAGTGTAATCCAGCGTGAAGAATTCTACACCGTCAAACGTATTTGCCGCTCGAACAGCCTTTACCTTTGGGTCTAGTTTTTTGCAGCTACCGCACCATTCGGCAAAGCTCAGAACCGCGGCAACGCGTGTTTCTTCAGCGGGCGCAGTCACGGTAATCTCTGCTGTTTCGGTTTCTGGGGCTGCAACACTTGGGCTACAGGCGGCGGCCATTGCGAACGCAGCGGCGGTTAGAACTAAACGCATTTTGTGTCTCCTATGCATGCAACATGATTATCATATTGCATCGATGCATGGGCTCACAATTGCGTCATTGAGCGGGCGCTAGGCAGCTTTGGCTTCTTCTGAACCCATGCGGGCAAGCTCATCCGCTTTTTCATTGCCGGGGTCGCCTGCATGACCTTTGACCCATTTCCACTCGATCTCATGCCGCTCACACGCGGCCTCAAGAGCTTGCCATAGATCTTTGTTTTTAACTGGCTTTTTGGCGGAGGTCTTCCAGTTATTGCGCTTCCAATTATGGATCCACTTGGTCAGGCCGTCTTTTACATACGTGCTATCTGTATGCAGACGCACAGAGGATGGCTTCTTCAGCGCGTTCAGCGCCTCAATCGCGCCCATCAATTCCATGCGATTATTCGTTGTGTCCGGATCGCCGCCATAAAGCTCTTTGCGGTTGCTACCCGCCACAAGCAGGGCGCCCCAACCACCGGGCCCAGGATTGCCGCTACATGCGCCGTCGGTCCAGATTTCAATAAGTGATTTCGTCATGTCTCGCAGGTGGTAGGGTTCGACCGCAGCGTCAAGGATCAGAACACGTCGAGGGCGATTTTGCGAACCTGTTCAGTCGGCCGGACAATACCTCTGAAAATTCCGCCGCAAAGCATGCCGGAGAGTGCACCGATCAGAGCGCCCATCATGCCTGCGCCCAGTACCCCCGAGGCGTATTCTGCTGAAGTCATCCCAAACGAGCTTTGCGAAATAACGGCGACACCGATCATCGTTGTTGCTCCAACAAGCAGTGCGCCCCAGATCGCTCCCCAGCGATAATATGGCGCTGGGCGCGTGATCCCGCGTTTCGGAAATCGTCCAATTGAAAACCCCAAAGCTAACCAAGCGGCGGGCACGGTCAAATAGCCAAAGTACCAATTCACGGCCGATGAAAACGTCGCCATCGTGACGCCGGACCAAAACCCATGCTCAGTTAGCTGGTTAGAAGTGGAGATGCCGAGCAGGCCAGCGATTAAGTTGGCGCCGATAATTACAAACACACCAATCGCGGAGACAAAGAAGCAAGCAGCCAGAGCTGCAACAAAACTGCCGAGCGCAACGCGTTTTATCTTTGTTGTCGGAACGGTATAATCCGCCGCTAACATTACGGTATCAATATCTTGCACTGCCACAATACCGTTCTCTCCAAACTGCATGATCACGCTCCCTGACACAGACCCTGTCACACGCCTTCAAACAACCCTAGCGGACAATCTGGCGCATCGCCATGGCCTTCCTTAGGTTTGATTATGGTTGAATCTGGTCGTGCGCATGCGTTAAGGCAACGAGATGACAGATTCTCCAAATGCTGCGATTTGCCTGATTGGCGACGAACTCCTTTCTGGTCGTACCCGCGATATCAATCTTCAATCGATTGCACGCTTTCTAACGCCTTATGGTATTCCGATTGTCGAAGTGCGCATCGTTTCGGACGAGCAAGATCATATTGTCAAAGCTGTGAACGAGCTGCGGTCTCAATTCACCTATGTCTTCACCACTGGCGGTATTGGTCCAACCCATGATGATATTACGGCTGACGCAATTGCTGCGGCGTTTGGCGTTGGGATAGGTGAGCATCCAGAGGCGATGAAAATACTCAGCGAGCGGTATGCGGCGGTGGATACAGAATTCACACCTGCGCGGCGGCGAATGGCGCGCGTGCCCGATGGGGCTAGCCTAATCGCTAATCCTGTATCTGGTGCGCCGGGCTTTCAAACTGGAAATGTCTTCACACTGGCAGGCGTGCCAAAGATCGTTGAAGGGATGCTGGGCGATATTGGCCACCGCTTGCAAACCGGCGCCATTGTTAAAAGCGTGACAGTACGCGGCGCGGGACTTCGCGAAGGCGACTTGGCCGAAGCCTTAGGCGGGCTTGCTGAAGACTTCCAAGAGCTAAGTCTTGGCTCATATCCATGGTTTCGCACCGTACAAGATCACGGCGTTGCCTTGGTCGCGCGGGGCATTGATGAGGCGCAATTGCAGCAGGCGGCAGATAAGCTGGAAGCCTTGGTTCGCGCGCAAGGCGTTGAGCCGGAACGACTCGCTGGGGAAGACAGCCAAGGCGGATCGGGTGGTCCGCGTCCGGGCGTAGATTGAGGGAATTTTAATGCTAAACTTCATCAGCCGAACCCCGATACTCATTGGGCTATTTCTTGCGATGCTGGTTATCGGGTATCTGTTCGGCGGCGTTCGCGAAGCTTCAGGCGGTGTCTTGCTTGATACGATTTGGAATGGCGCTGACGCAAAAGCGCATCTTCTGGCAATGACCGCAGAACAGAAGTCAGCGCACTTCTGGGGCACAGCCGTCAATGATATGCTATATCCGTTTGCTTATGGCGGCCTGTTTGCCGGGCTCGCTTGGCGCTTCGGCGGTCATCGATTCCCGCTCATCATTCCTGCGATAGGTGTGATCATTGTCGATCTTGCAGAGAATACGACCCAAGCTCTAGCATTGGCTGGAAATGATGGACTGATCGGCCTGAAAGACGTTCTGACCCCGTTGAAGTTTGGCTTGTTCTTACTCGCGGTTGTGATTGCTGTTTTCTGTTTAATCGGAGCATTGATTCAAAAGCTCAGAAGCCGCGCAAATCAAGCTTAGCTAAAGTCTATTTCCGCCAAAGCGCGGTGTACGTCACTTACGACAACTGAGCCTTCGCCAACAGCTGAGGCAACCCGTTTTACGGACCCTGTGCGGGCATCACCGACGGCATAAATGCGCGGCCAACTTGTCTCATAGTTGGAGGGCATGCGCTCCAACGACCAGTCAGCACGAACCAGATCGATATTCGCAAGATCGCGCCCCGTTTTCAGGAAGCCCTTATCATCACTTGCAACAGTATCTGGAAGCCATTCTGTAAACGGCGCGGCTCCGATGAAGAGAAAGACAAACGCTGTCTCACACCGTTGTAGCGCACCTGTAACGCAGTTCTTGAAAGTGGTTTCAGTAAGTCGGTCGTTCAACGGATCAGCGCCCTCGATACCATGAAGTTCACTAATCTCGGTTTCTGGATGCAAAATGATGTTCGGTGTCTCTTCCAGTCGACGGACCAGATACTCGGACATGGTCTCGCGAATATCGGCGCGTCGGTAGAGGATGTGCACCTTTTCGGCCGTTTGGCTAAGAAACACAGCGCCTTGGCCAGCAGAGTTGCCAGCTCCCACAATTGCGACTTCAGCGCCGCCGCAGAGTTGCGCTTCCATTGGCGTTGCGCCGTAATAAATGCCGCGGCCTTCATAGTGCTCAAGATTATTGATTGGCAGGCGGCGATATTGTGCGCCTGTTGCAATCACAAGGGCTTTGGCTTTCAGCTTGCGGCCATCTTCAAGGCTCAAACAGTAGGCCTGTCCTTCTTTGTCGAGCGCGCTTGCTTTGACAGGCGTGGCAAGTCGAGCGCCAAATTTTTGAGCCTGAATTGATGCGCGCTCTGCGAGTTCTTGGCCCGAAACGCCGGTTGGGAAACCCAGATAGTTTTCGATCTTCGACGATGTGCCCGCCTGACCACCGGGGCCAGTTGAATCCAATGTCAGCACCGTCAGCCCCTCCGACGCGGCATAGACAGAAGCGGCAAGTCCTGCCGGGCCTGCACCTACGACAATCACGTCGGCGGTGGCGCCGTCGGGTAGTAAATCGAGGCCGAACACATCTGAAAGCTGCCCTGGCGTCGGCTTCGATAATGTTAAAGATGCCCCACGTAAGACACATGGCAGGTCTTTCGAATCGATGCCTCTGGCGGCCATCAGGCGAGTGGCCAATTCATCTTGGTCAGGATCCAGCCAAGTGTGCGGAACATCGTGCTTGGCGAGTAGATCACGTGCAACAAACACAGTTCGGTCTTGCGCAGCTCCAATCACAATCACGGTGCCGTGTTCAGCTTGGCGGGCAAACGCGCGCCGCGCGGAGAGAGAGTTGACGAAAATATCTGAAAGCTTTGAGTTCTCGACAAGCAAGCGTTGAAAACTTTCATGATTAATATGCAAGACTTCGCCGGGTTCTCCCATGCTGGTTGTCGCCAACGCCGATTGCCCGGTTAAAACAGATATATCTCCTGCAAACTGGCCCCGTTCCATCCAGCCAACACGTTTCTTGCCATCCGGTGTCTCAACGAAGATTTCAGTATAGCCAGACAGCGTGATCAGCATATCAATTTGGCGATCACCTTCTTGGATCAGCATCTCTCCGGATTTTTGATAATGAACTTCGCCATACAGCTTTAACTGCTCCAACTCGTGAGGGCCGAAAGTATAATTGACGTCGATAGGTGGGGTGGACATGGCTTATCTCTTGGCTTCCGCAGGGGCGGCGTTCTAGGTAAGCCACCTACCTAACGTGACCACGAGGAAAAACCATGTCTGATTCTATTGTTCTTGTTGAACGCGACGGCCCTGTTGCGATCGTCACGATGAACCGCCCGGATGCATTGAATGCACTTAGCCGCGCGTTGCGCGCTGAAATTGTTAGGGTGTTTGCAGAATTGGCCGAAGATGAGACCGTACGCGTGGCGATCCTTACCGGGGCAGGGCGCGCCTTTACAGCTGGTGTGGATCTCAAAGAAGCAGGTCAAACTGGCTTTGCGCTTGGCGCCGACGGCGGCGACATTGATCTTGCGAAAGGTTTAGAGGCGTTCCCGTGGCCGATCATTGGGGCCATCAATGGTTTTGCGATTACTGGCGGGTTCGAACTTGCGCTAATGTGCGATGTGCTTTTGGCGTCTGAGAATGCAAAGTTTGCAGATACACATGCGCGCGTTGGCATAATGCCAGGCTGGGGGCTGTCTCAGAAACTATCCCGGTTGATTGGCATAAGTCGGGCAAAGGAGCTCTCCTTCACAGGCAATTTCATCGATGCAGAAGGTGCAGAGCGGTGGGGGCTTGTGAACCGCGTCTACAAAAGCGAAGAGCTTTTGCCTGCAGCAATTAGTATGGCGCACGAAATGGCAACCTGTGACGCAACACTATTGAAGCAGTACAAAGCGATTATTGACGATGGATTTGCTGAGTCCTTTGGCGACGGGTCACGACTGGAAGTGAAACGGTCGGCAGCGCATGCAGCGAGCGTTACTGCCGATAGTGTTGAAAAGGCGCGCCAGTCGGTAACGGCTCGCGGGCGCACACTTAATGACTAAAAGCTAATGAAACAGTGTAAAAAAAATAGCGTTTTCAGCCAGGTTCGCGGCATTCTGCCTGTTGCAAATACGCCGCGCATAGCTAAAAAAGGCGCAGGAAAGCTATTTTGTCGGAACGAATCTCTCGCGTCTTCTACGGAAAGCGCTTAGGGATGAAGTCTACGGAATGGTCCGTAAATTTTTCCTGCGGTCGTGGACAATGGTGTCGCACGGCAGACACAAGGGGATGAGTATGAAAAAGACTCTGATGTGCGCGACAGCGGCGGCCGCTATGGCTTCAGCTGCATTCGTAGCCCACGCGGAAGATGGCTGGTATGGCCGTGCTGACGTTGGTTACGTATTTGATGGTAACCTAGATCATGACGCTGAGCGTGATGTTCCTTATACACTCGCTGGTGACTCTAGCACCGATGACGTGCTTTCTGGCGATCTTGGCCTTGGCTATGGTTTTGACAATGGCTTCCGTCTTGAGGGTGTTGCTGGATATCGTACCGGTTCTCTGGATGCGTCGACTGGAATTAACTCTGGTGCTCCAGTAAATAGTGCTGTTCCTGCTGATATCGTAGTCACTAACACTGGTGGCGTCGAAACTGCACGTACGGTTTACGCTGCTCACTCTCCAAGCGGTGACCTGCAGATTTTTGATCTCATGCTGAACGGCCTCTATGACTTCAACCGCGAAGGCAAATTTCAGCCTTACGTTGGTGTCGGTATGGGTGCTGCAAAAGTAAAAGCTTCTGCAAGTAGCCTTTCTGCGACGACAATTAACAAGTTTCCTCTACCGGGTACTATCGTCGGTCAGTATGGTGCCAACGGTTTCAGCGACAGCGAAACTGCTTTCGCTTGGCAGGGTCTTGCAGGTATCGGTTACGATATCAGTGACCGCCTGACATTCGACCTCGGTTATAAGTACTTCAATGTCGAAGATCTAGATTTCAACGGCGTTGGAACACTTGGCGAAGCCATGGTGTATGATTCTGACTACACAGATCACAGCGTGACTTTCGGTCTTCGTTATGCGTTTGGTGCTCCGGCTCCAGTGGCTCCGCCACCACCGCCGCCACCGCCACCGCCACCGCCACCACCACCGCCACCACCACCGCCACCACCACCACCACCACCACCACCACCGCCTCCGCCACCAACAGTGACGCAGACGGCTCCAGTGGCTGCATGTTCGACTGTAAACCAGTCATTCGTGGTGTACTTCGAGTGGGATAAAGCTGATCTAACAAGCCAGGCTTCTGCGGTTGTTGATCAAGCGATTGCGAACATTCGTGCTCGTAACGATTGTTCTACAGGTGACGTAACGATTGTTGGTCACACTGACACATCTGGTAGCTCTACCTACAACCAACGCCTGTCTGCACGTCGTGCTGCAGTTGTTGCTGGTGCGCTCCAGTCTCGTGGAATTGCTTCTGAATCGATCGACACTGCTGCTCGCGGTGAGAACGATCTTGCTAAAGCAACTCGCGACGGTGTTCGTGAGCCATTGAACCGTCGTTCAGAAGTTACTATCGTCGTTCGCTAGTTCGATCACGATTGTGAATTAGAGATGGCCCAGTCTTCGGACTGGGCCATTTTTGTATCTGCCGAGGGTGTGATAGATCTCTGGTAATTGCTTATTCAAAGTACGGAGCTGTTTCATGTCACAACGCAAAGCCTCGTATGCTGAATTCTGGCCGTTCTACCTCCAAGAGCATGCGCAGCCCCGGACGCGAACCTTCCATTATATCGGGACGTCTCTCGTCATCGCTATTGCAGCCATCGCAATCGTGACAATGAATTGGCTTCTACTTCTTGCGATGCCGGTCGCAGGATACTTCTTCGCGTGGGTTAGTCATGCCTTCATCGAGCGCAACAAGCCCGCGACCTTCATCCATCCCCTGTGGTCGCTGGTTAGCGACTTTCGGATGTTCTTCATGTGGGTTACGGGTCGACTAGGCGCTGAGCTTAAAAAAGCCGGCGTAGATCCGTCAAAATAGGCGCCCTATAGGTCGCCCCAAGACTTCAGCGCGGCGCGCGCAATTGGCTCGCCCCATTCTTGGACGAAGTGTCCACCATCTGCGACCATCATAGGTTCCGGGTAACCTCTTATGGTTTTGCGTAGATTGGCCATCTGGTTCGGCCCGAGGACGGGGTCTTGCTCGCCCACCGCCATGAACGATTTGCCGGTCCAGTCATTTGACCACCAAGCGGCAGCTCGCTTTGACGTCTCGACGCCTTCCATGCCTGGATCAGTCATCACCATGTCCGGGAAGCGTCGCACACCTGCTTTATAATTTATATCGGGGAAGGGCGCGCCATACGCCGCCGCCTCTGCGTCCGAAAGAATCGGCGTCCCGCGCTTCATCAGTGCAGCAACATCCATATCGGGCTGAGTTCGATTATAGGCCCGCCACGCTTCAAAGCCTTGTCCTGGCGACTGCCCAGTTGCAATCGCCGTGTTCATGACGAGCAATCTCTCGAAACGCTCTGGACACTCCATCGGAATGGTCAATCCAAGTAGGCCGCCCCAATCTTGGCAGACAAGCGTGACATTCTTGAGGTCCAAACGCTTTATCAGCTCAAGCATCATGTTGCGGTGAAAATGGAAGGTGTAGACGGCGTCTTCGGTCGGTTTGTCTGATTTTCCAAACCCCAACCAGTCAGGACAAATGACGCGAGCACCGCTTTCAACGAAGACCGGAAGCATTTTTCGGTAGAGGAATGACCAGCTCGGCTGCCCATGCAAACATAAGAAAACACGAGCCGCATCCTTCGGGCCTTCATCTAGGAAATGCACGCGCAAACCTTCATACCCGGGAAGGTCATCGACATAATTGGGGGTGAAATCATACCCCGGAAGGTTCTCAAACCGCGCGTCAGGTGTTCGTACAGCCGCAATTGTCATATCTAACTCCCAAGATTTTCAGCATCATGCAGATTTTG
>JAQWGO010000180.1 GCA_029238175.1 Henriciella sp.
GACGGAGAAAGCTTCGGCGCCGGGCAGTAAGGAAATGCCGACAACCAGAAAATCAAACCAGTTCCAGCCAGACTTAAAGAACCCGAAACGATAGACCGCAAGTTTTAGTGCAATCTCTATCGCGAAGATGATTGTAACAGCACGATCGAACCAATCCATTGAGGAGACGAGCCCCGGATTGAGTGTTTTCTCATAGGTCAGGAAACCCAAGATAATCGCGTTGATAACGATCAGGGTTGTGACGAAGTTTCGAAATAGCTGCCCTTCGATTGCCGTTTCGAGCCTTGAATGACTTGTTTCAAGGTCGAGTGTACCCTTCTTCATGCTAGTCCCCTTTGATATTGAGGTTTTAGCGCGGCCTACGCAGCAATCAACTAGCTTTAAGAGAAACAGTCACACCGCAGAATTTGAAACTATCGGCGTTGGTTTCAAGATCGGATGTTTTAGCGCGTTTCAGGACGGCCTCAGGTTGGTCCAGCTCTAGCGTAATGCCTGTAACCATGTCTTTGTTGCCGGGGACGATGTTGAGCATATCTAGCGGATCGCCGAGGAGGCTCTGCCACCGGTTTAATAGGGCTTGGGTATCGCAGGCGGTTATGGTTGCACGAGTTATGGCACCCGGGACGGACGCTTCTTGCCAATCTGGCCCGCCCCATCGCCATGACCCTTCGGGCCGCGCCTCGTCCACTGAAACAATAGCGGCTCCAATATCGGCGGGATGAAAGTGGCTTGCGCTAATGTCGGGCAAATCAGCATTCCAGACGCGGCGAATCTTTGCTTTGTCTGCGCGGCGGCGAACGCTTTCCAGATCATCAGTCTGGAAAATTGCCATATATCCACCTTCGCCTTGGTTGCGATCGAGGAACCGTCCGGCGGCCGTGTTCGCTTGCGTCGGAACAACAACTTCCAGAAATTGATCACCTAGCGCGAAGACGCCATTGGTTAGACCAAACTCGCCTACGCCTGGATCGACATAAGGCGCGCCCAAGCCAAGCACGTGCCGTAGACACGCGATATCTGACTGCTGGTTTGAAGCGAAGACGAGTTGGCGGATGCGGACAGGCATAGGCTTAGTTGGCCGAAGTTGTCGTGTCGCTGACGACTTTCCACGTGCCGTCTATCTTGCGCAAAAGCAGGGTGAAGAGGCCGGAAGGATTGTCAGCGGCACGCGCAAGCGCCCAGCCGCCATGTACGACGGCGTCATCATCACCAATGCGGCTGACTTCTAGAGCGCTAAAGGTCAAACGGCCCATTGCGGCCCGGTCCGCATAGTTCTTGTTATAGCGGTCGCTTGTTTCTTGCCACCCGCGCGTCACGGTTCCACCAGAGGCGAAGCGAAGGTCTGGCGACTGCCAATAGCCGGCCATGAAGCCATCAATGTCGCCTGCGTTCCACGCATCCTGTTGCGCGCTCAGGACAGAAAGAATCATAGCCTCTTCTTCAGCTTCTGAGACCCCAAGCAGTTGGGTATCGTTTACGTTGAGGTTTACCGCGCAGGCTGGAAGCATGGCAATCAAGGCAAAGCTGGCGGCGAGAGATTTGAAATGCATTTCATGTTCCTGACTCTGTTGCAAAGGCCTGTTCGGCGTATTCAAAATCATTTACCCCATTGGACATCTTGGCAAGAGGGTCCATATCGGTGCCAAGCGAAGACGGGGTAGTTTTGCATGATGATGTTCGTCCTAATCCTAGCTGGTTTTGTCTTACTGTTTGCGGGTGGTGAGTCCTTGGTCCGGGGATCTGTTGGGATTGCCCGTAAGTTTGGAATGTCGGAGCTGGTCATTGGTTTAACTCTTGTTGGCTTTGGTACGAGTTTACCTGAAATGGTGACAAGCCTTGAGGCGTTATCGGAGGGTGCAGTTGGACTTTCGATTGGGAATGTCATCGGATCAAATGTGGCAAATATTCTTCTTGTCATTGGCGCAGCGGCGCTCGTGAAATCATTTATGACAAACCCGCGCGCCTTGGCGCGTGATGGGCTGTTTATGGTTGCCGTCACGATCGTGTTCGCGGTCGTCGTCTGGTTTGATATGTTCACGCGCCTAACAGGCATTATGTTTGTTTTGCTTTTGCTGGCTTATCTAACCGGGTCAATTATTCTGGACCGCCGCGCCAATAGCGCTGCAGGTGGCATGCACCAAGGTGAGGCTGAGGAGTTTGATGCAGACGATCCGGTATGGCTCTCTGCAGTAATGACGCTTGCCGGTATAATTGGTGTCATTGTGGGTGCCAAATTTTTGGTCTCAGGCGGATCTGATGCAGCCCGATTGTTTGGTGTATCAGAGACTGTGATCGGTATTTCTATTGTCGCGATTGGCACAAGTCTTCCAGAGTTAGTGACATCCGTCATGGCGGCCCGAAAGGGTAAAGCCGATGTTGCGCTTGGAAACGTGCTTGGGTCGAACGTGTTTAATATCCTCGGTATTCTTGGGGTGTCGGCGATTGTGTTCCCATTCTCACTTATCGATACCAGTGTCGCGGCGGTTGCTGGGGCGCCGCTTGAGGTTGCTGCAATGACGTTTGGCGAGGCGAGAAGTCTTGTGACCTGGACGGATATGGGGGCGATTGGTCTTTCAATCTTTCTGCTTGGTTTGTTTGCGTTCACGGGTCGCAAGTTGGCGCGCTGGGAAGGCGCCACTCTTTTGGGTGCGTATTTTCTTTATATCGGTTTGCGGTTCGACATGATCCCCGTGATTTCAATCCCAGGTTTCGGAGGCTAAAAGTGGCTGAAAAAGACATTTACGCAGGGCTTGATAAGCTTGGGAAGCAGATCGCGGCACCAACCTCGCCTGATAAAGCAACGTTAGAACGTGTGCCTAATCCACATGCTGACACGCTATACTTGGCGCGGTTTGTATGCCCGGAGTTTACGTCGCTCTGCCCGGTCACAAATCAACCTGACTTTGCGCATTTGGTTATTGATTATGCGCCGGGTGACTGGCTGGTTGAGAGTAAAAGCCTAAAGCTATACCTGACGAGTTTTCGCAATCATGGCGGCTTCCATGAGGATTGTACGCTGCGGGTCGGAAAAGAGATTGCCGAACTGCTAAGCCCGCGTTGGTTGCGGATCAGCGGTTACTGGTATCCGCGGGGCGGCATTCCGATTGATGTGTTCTGGCAGACAGGCAATGTACCTGACGGTCTATACGTTCCAGATACCGGCGTCGCGCCGTATCGTGGACGCGGATAGCCTCACCTAGAAGTCGTTTCGTTTCAGACGCGCCAAGTCTTCAGGTTCACCGATGACGGCAACGAGATCGCCCGGCTGCAAAACCTCTTTCGGTGCAGCAATGATGATCTGTCCGTCGCGTTCAATCATCGCGATCAGACAGCTATCTGGCAGCTCAAACTCGGCGAGTGGTTTACCGACATGTTCTTCCAAATAAGGGAAATCGCTGATCGGAGCATGTAGGAAGTGATCATCTCGCATGAGAATTTCATTCATCTCCCGGTCTGTATTTGCAGAGAGCCAACGGCGATCAAAGTCATAGGCTTGGACGACTTCTGCCAAGTGGCCCGCGAGGCGCAGATCTAGACCCGCTGGACGTCTTGGGCAGAGCAGCATCATAATCGTATGTGTCTCACCTATACCATCGGCTGCAATCGTCGTGTTCGGACCAAATTTGAAGACGACAAGTTCCGGACGTTTCAAGGATTCGTGACTGCGATAGGCTAGCAGAACATGTTCGCTGAGCGGGTGGAGAGTTGCCGCATTGCTTGAGAAGATTTGGTCAAGGGCTTCGCGTTCAATTTCAAATGCCGAATGGGCAATATTCTTTGTTTCCTCAACGATCATGTCGCGTGAGTAAGAGCCGACCGTATATGTATGCACGACACACCGCGCGATCAGGCTTTCATAGGAGAGATTTTCGTCCTGCGTGCGATCATGGATAATCGTCATGAGTTCGCGCTCAAGCCCCTCATATCGCATTTGCCCGAGGCGTTCATGCACATGGAATATCGCTCCACGCCGCTGTAGATTGCCCGCAGCAT
The DNA here is from genome assembly GCA_029238175.1 of Henriciella sp. Classification (GTDB taxonomy): domain Bacteria; phylum Pseudomonadota; class Alphaproteobacteria; order Caulobacterales; family Hyphomonadaceae; genus Henriciella. Next base: position 3,994 of record JAQWGO010000180.1, read on the forward strand.
AAAACTGGTACCAGAGCGCACAGCCGATGGTTAGCATGCCGGTAAAGCCAATCGCCATAAGTCCCATTTCGACGATAAGCCAAAACGAGATTAGGATCCCTGCAACTTGCACCCACGGATAGAACGGGGACTTAAAGCCGGGCTTATAGCTGGCAATACGGCTTTCACGCATGACAATGACAGCCAAGCAAACAAGTCCGAACAGTAAGAGCTGAAAGGCTGAGGCGAGCTTTGCAACGGCTTCAACGTCGAACAGTAGAATAACGACAATCATGGCGCCGACAGTCACGGCGATAGAGAATGTTGGCGTTCCAAATTTGCCGATTTTGCTAAACCGTGGCGGGACAAGTTTATCTTTCGCCATCGCATAGGGATAGCGTGAGGCTGAAAGGATGCCTGCATTGCCCGTTGATGCGAATGCCGCGATCGCAGCGACCACAATCAGGATGATGCCAAGATCAAGCGGTACCCAGCCCAGAAACTTTCGACCTGCATCGGCCACCGGCGTTAGGCTTGAATACAGCTCTTCTGGCGGCAGTACATTGATGATGACGATTACGCCCAGTGTATAAACGGCGGTTGCGGTGATCAAAGATAAGATCATGCCGAGCGGAATATTTCGATCTGGATTTTGGACTTCTTCTGCAACAGATGCCACCTTAGTGAGGCCGGCGTATGAGACGAAGACAAGACCAATCGTTGCGACGAAACCAACGAAGCCTGATGTGAAGAAGGCTTGATCGCCTTCATTTGGCTCCCAGCTGTCGGCAAGGCCGGTCTCTGCCAGCCCGAAAATGGTGAAGGCTGCCAAGATTACGACGAGTGTTGCGACAAGAATGCGCTGCAGCATGGTTGTTTCTTTAGCGCCAAACGTATTCACCAGCCCAAAGACAATGGTCAAAATGACTGCAAGTGCGATGATTGGGACATCAATGTAAAGGCTAAGATATGCGCCCATTCCGACAAGGGCGAACGCGCTTTTAAAGATGACTGCGACCCACGATCCAAGGCCGCCAATTGTTCCGAAAAGTGGTCCCAATGCGCGGTCTAGGAAATAGTAAGTGCCGCCAGCTTTGGGCATCGCTGTTGAAAGCTCTGCCATACAAAACATAGCTGGGAGGATCAGAAAACCTGCAACGAGGTAAGCAAAGTAGACAGAGTCGCCTGTATATCCGGCTGCGATGCCTGGCAGGAGAAAGAAGCCAGAGCTGAACATCGCCCCGGTCGAGATTGCGTACACGTCAAAAAGGGTGAGATTCTTTTTGAGTTTCTTGTCGTCAGCCATGTTTCACCAGCCCCAAGATAGAACTTGCCCCATTTGTTGTAATGCTTATCTAAGGCGCTGTGCTGCCAGTCCAAGAACAATCGCTCTACGAGTGTGCCAAAAGTTCTAAGAATGCCGAAACGAGGGACATTGCTCATCGCACATTCATACACTCTGCGATAAAAATAGGCATGATTAGGGGCTTACTTTCCATTCTTGTGTCGGGGTTTGTGTTCGTTTCGGCGTCTGCGCAGGTCGTAGACGCATGTCAGACGACCGAAGCTGAATGCGTTCTCGACGCGGCATGGAGTGCGGCTCTAGAGCTGCCCGAAGAGAAACAGCAACGGTTGTCGTCGGTCTTTCTTGAGGTTGCTAATCTTACTGAAGATTCCGCGCTAGCAGATAAATGGGCCAGCCGGTTCGGTGTTGCCGCTTCTGTGGGTGAGAACGTCTATCCTGACTTTGGGTGGCAGAGCGCTGAGCCGGTTATTAAAGCCGAAGGTGTTGAAGGTCTGATCCAAAAAGCCAAAGCCAAACAAGGCGACCTTAGTATTGGCCGCGCAGATGCTTTGCTTGCCGCCGGACGAAGGCTCCATTTGGAACAGCCTGGTGACGCAAAAGCCATTAACGCAGCTCTGATTGATATTGCGATGTCAGCGTCAGATTTTGAGAAGCCAGTCTTGGCACATGCTGCAGCTGAGTTGGCGATGATCCGATGTGACGTGTCAGCGTTGGATCGGGCTTTGCTGATGACCGATGCGCCCGCCAATCTTCGCTATGCTTTTTGGCGCGCGCGGATTGAAGGCGGCGTGCTTGGACTGCTCACCCGTGTGCGTAGCGAAGCAAGCGATAGTGATACCCGCCACGTGCGGCAGGTGCTGGATGGTTATCGCGCGATTTTAGAGTTTGGGCCGTGCAGCCAATAGGCAGTTAACGCATTTGATCTATATCAGATGCATGACAGACCCTGATATTGATCCGATCGAACCTATTTGCGGCAGCGCTGAAGCTGGCGCGCTGGCCCACCTTTACCGGGCTGAAGTCTACCGATCGACAATCTGGCGACAGCGTTTGGACATGACGACCAACTGGGCTGTTGTCTCGACGGGGATCGCGCTTTCCGTCAGTTTTGCCGATGAAAGCGCGTCCGCATTGCCGATTGTTTTGGTGGGAATGCTCTCGGTCATGTTCTTAATTTTAGAAGCTCGGCGCTATCGATATTTTTCAGTTTGGAAGTTTAGGGCCCGTCTGTTGGAGCTTGCAGTCTATGTTCCAATTCTAAAAGGCGAGGGTGTTTCGATTCCTCAAGATAAGGGTACGCCTTTGTCGGATGACTATACCCATCCGCAGCATAGAATTACGGCGATACGGGCGCTTGGCCGCCGTTTGCGCCGCAATTATGGATGGATATTTGCTATCCAAGGGATCGCTTATTTCGCAAAGATCGCCATCCACCCAAGCGATGTCGCTGGCTGGGAAGAGTTCATGTATCGCGCCCATATCGGCCATGTGCCGGGCTGGTTAGCTCTGGCGTCAGGGGCAGCCTTCCATCTCGCTTGGATTGGAATTGCAATCTACACGTGGCGGCAGGAAAAAGCCGATAAGTCGATAATGGCTGACCATCTGGCCCCGGACATGCCTTAAGGCGTCAGCACAACTTTCATTACCCCATCCTCGCGCGCGTTGAAGCGGCGATAAGCCTCTGCGCCCTCAGACAGTGGCATGCGGTGACTGATGACTCTTTCAGGTGTGAGTTTGCCAGACTGAACCAATGGGATCAACTCGGGCCAAGTTTCCGGGACAGAGCATAATCCGGTGCGGAAGGTCAGACTTTTATTGAACGCCAGCCCCATTGGGAAATCGAAATTACGGGTTTGATTGACGCCAATACAGCTGACGGTGCCTGCGACGCTCGCCACCATGATAGACAGTTTGATGGCGGGATCGGCACCAACAGCCTCAACCACGCTATCGCACATTTTGCCGGAGGTCTGTTCAGCGATGATAGCTGGCGCTTCTTCTGCGCTTAAGCCTATCGCTCCAAATTGCTCAGCGGCCTTTCGGCGCTCTGGTACCAAATCAATGGCATAAACTTTGGCCGCACCGAGAACAAACGCCCCTTGGACCGCCATCAAGCCGATGGGACCGCACCCGACAACCGCAACGGTCGCGCCCGGTCTAATGTCTGCACGGCGAAGGCCGTACCAAGCGGTCGGCATATTGTCAGTCAGGAGAAGCGCCTGGTCATCACTTACACCGTCTGGGATATGGCAGAGGGTTATGTCCGCCGTGGGCACCATCGCATAATCAGACTGTACGCCAGCGAGATGTTCCGTAATGCCAAAACACCGACCCTGTTTCAGCTCGCACTCGGAGACTTTCCCTGCCAAGCAAGTTCTGCAGTTGCCGCACCCGACCGCGGCGGAGATCATGACTTTATCGCCGGGCCTAAAACGGCTTACGGCGGAACCGGTTTCAACAACTTCTCCGACGGCTTCGTGTCCGACGCAGAAGCCCGTTGTTTCGGTAAACCCGTGACCTTGATAGATGTGCAGATCGGAGCCGCAAATTCCGCACGCGGAGACTTTTACAATCGCGCCGCGCGCGTCTTCAGGGTCGGGCAGCTCCGTATCGTCGTAGCGAATATCTTCCGCGCCGTGATAGACCAGACCTTTCATACCAAACCCTCCAGTTTTGAGGTTAGATTGATGACCTAACGTAAGGGAGTGCAAGACCTGATTTGAAACTCTGACTCTTCAGGCTTGCCGCAATGGCTCTCATCCTGTAATGACGCGCTTTCCGAGATTTAGAGACCGGTCAGTAATCGGCCTCAACCCAACTCAAGAGAGCATCGCTATGAAAGCCGATACACACCCAGACTATCACATGATCACTGTCGTTATGACAGATGGCACTGAATATCAGACCCGTTCGACTTGGGGCAATGAAGGCGACCGTTTGGTCCTTGATATTGACTCAAGCTCGCACCCAGCATGGACTGGCGGCAATAGCTCAGGTCTTGACCGTGGTGGCCGCGTCTCGCGCTTCAAAGACAAGTTCAAGGGTTTCGTATAGATTCCAAGCCAACTTGGCAAATTTGTTCAGAAAGCCTGGTCCACTTGGACCGGGCTTTTTTTATGGTAAAGTTTGGTGCAACCTCATTGTTGCTTGAAGCTGGAATTTATTGATCGCTGAGTACCTGAGATTTTATGCGATTATAAATTTTAGCCATTGCGTTCTCTGTCCCGCCATCAGGCGTGCGGTTCATCAAAACGATGATGGCATCCCCCCGGTCTGTGTCAAAGTATAGGCTTGTGAACACGCCTCGATTCGAACCTGTATGCCCTGTCATGCCGTTTCGGTCGCGCCAGAAAAATCGCTGGCGGGTCGATACGGATGCCGGGAGTTGAAGGGCCAGCATCTCTTCGAATGATTCCGGGCTTAGTAACGCGCCATTTTCGAATTTGCCATCATTCAGGATGGTGCGCGTGAGTGTTGCGAGGTCGCGTACAGAAGAATTTAGGCCACCATCGGGATAGTTCTGATTGATATATTGGGGATAGGATTCGAAGCGCTTTTTGCTAATGGGTGGATTGAAAACTTTACTGATCAAATAGTTCTTCCGCGGCTGAATGCTCGTGGCGCACAGGCCTGTGTAAGGAGCGCATTGGCGCACGTCATAACGAGTCGCAAGACTGCCGGTGGGGTAATCGCTGACGCGCCAAGATGAGTTTGCCATTCCGAGTGGTTTGAAGATGCCTTCACTTGAGAGCTGGTTCAGGTTTGCCGCACCAACAGTTTCGGCCACCGTGCCCGCAACCCCTGCGCCCAAATTGCTGTATTCTCGAACCGAGCCGGGTTCAAAGGATAGATAGTGCGTGCCATCTTGGTAAAGTTTGCCGTCTTTAGCCAAGAGGTTTCGAACATAGTCTTGGAGTAAGATATCAGTTTCAGTCTGCGCGTAGTAGTCTGGGCTGATGAAGTCAGCGATGCTTGATGTATGCGTTGCAAGATTGCGGATTGAAACAGTTTCACCATCAATATTCGGGTTATCAATTTCAAATGGAAGATATGTGTTGATATTCGTATCCAGATCCAACAAGCTCTGGTCTTTCAACTGTAGGATCGTGATACCCAGAATGGGTTTGCTGATTGATGCGGTATTCATCGGCGTATCCGCCGTCATAGCGCGGCCGGATGCAATGTCTGCGAAGCCATAGCCCGCAAGCTGAATAATTTCGTGATCTTTAATGACGGCAATTGCCAAGCCTGGAATGGCATTTTCCTCCATTATGGCGTCTATGAACATGTCGAATGTTTCAGCTTCATTGGATGTTATTTTTTGACGAGGTGCAGCAAGCCAAACTGCCAGAAGTAGGCTCAGCAGTATTGATGCGATCAAAGTGATTTTTTTCATTGATGTGGCCGATGCAGACTGAATAATTTTTTGAAGCGGTCTTCCATTGTATGCGCGGCTAAGGCGGCGATGCTGGTATCAAGCATTTTGCCAAGGTCAGCGCCGATATCTTCATCTAGGCTTTTGAAAACATCAGCTGCTTGAAGGTTATACTCATCAAGACGTTGTGCCTGGACTTTGCCGACCTCTGTCAGATGATACTCAGAGCGCCGCTTATCGGTTTTGTCAGGGCGCTTTTGCACAATGCCGAGTTTATCCAGTGTTTTTAAGTGCTGGGCGACGGTTTGGTGTGGGTGCTCTAAAGCGCGCGCAATTTCGGTTACCGATGCAGGTTTGCGTTTACTCAGAAACAACAAGGTCGAAGAGCAAATAACCGGAAAAATCATTCCCTTCTGTGTGTACACAGTGCTGACTTGATCGAGGATCAGGTATGCGAGGTCTAACAATTTTTTGGCCGTATAAGCCTTCTTGATTGTATCACTATCGTAAAATTGGGGCTGTTCCATAACGATACGGATATCATTTGGTAATATATTGCGCAACATATTACCTAAATATTTCTGCGATCAGCGCATCGCTGTTTTGTAGGCTGTACGGAACGAACAGAAGAAACTTGACTTATTGTTTTTCGATATGTAATGTTTGGGGCGTTCAGGATCTAAAGTTTAAAATGTATGCTTGAAGGAGCACGCAATGGTCCGTCCTATCGCCGCTTCCGCGGTTCTATTATGCGCCCTGACACTACCTGCTATGGCTGAAACTAAAGACTATTCGGTCTCGGCTTTTGACGGGCTGGATGTCCGCACCGGCATTACCGTCAATTTTGAAGAAGGCCCAGCACAATCGATTAGCGTCGAACAAGCTGACGGCGACTTCAGCGATATCGAAATCAGCGTCGAAGATGGCGACCTCTTCATTGTTCGTGTGTCTGGCCGCGACGGTCGTGGATGGTACAAAAACGTCAAGACGCGTAAGGTGAATGGCGAGCTTGTTGTTAAAGTTGGTGGCAAACGGAAGCCAACTTACGTTGTCACTGTGACGGCGCCCAATTTGACAAGCGCGCGAGTGTCCAATTCTTCCGTCGTGAGTATCACAAATCTTGAGGCAGACGAGTTTGTCGCCAAGGCCTCATCGAGTGGTGATATGATGATTTCAGGTGCTGCTGACACGCTATCTGCGCAAGTTTCCTCAAGTGGTGATATCAATGCCCGAGACCTCGTCGCATCGAGTCTCTCGTTGGCTGCATCAAGTAGCGGCGACCTAGCCGCGACTGCTTCCGGCGGTGAGGTTGAAGTGGAGGTCTCGTCAAGCGGCGACATCTATCTAACCGGAATATGCAGCAGGATTGATATCAGTGCATCCTCAAGCGGTGACATCAAGGCGCGTGATCTTGCTTGCAAGATTGCTGATGTGCGGGCCAGTTCAAGTGCGAATGTAAGCGTATATGCGAGCGATAACTTGGATGCGTCTGCCAGCTCAAGTGGCGATATAAATGTCTATGGCAATCCGGTTGCCAAGACGATCAAGACATCCAGCAGCGGCGACATAGACCTCCGCTAATCTGATTCTGAATCCATAATTTAAGGAGATCACTATGATCCGATCAATTCTTTGCGCCGCAACGGTAGCAACTTTCCTATCCGCCACTGCCCATGCCGAAACCCGTACCTACGATGTTGGTAATTTCACCGGGATCGACGTTTCGGCTGGCCTTGATGTCACCTTTACGGCGGGCGGTGCACAGTCGATATCAGTTGAGAATACAAAAGGCGATTTCAGCGATATTCTTGTCGAGGTTAAAGGCGACACGTTGATGCTGAAGCGTAAGAAAAAGAATTGGGGCTGGGGCAAGAAGCGCCTGCGTTATGCCATCACGGTTTCCGCGCCTGTTCTTAGCAGCATCGATGCGTCTTCGGGATCTGACATAACCGGAAGTGGCCTTTCGGGCATAGAAGTATCGATCGACACATCATCTGGCGCTGACGCAACCATAAGCGATATTGATGCCGTTACGGTTTACCTTGATAGCTCTAGCGGGTCTGACTTGGATGCTAGCGGGAAGTGTACGACAGTTGTTGCGGAATCGTCTTCAGGTTCAGATATTGACGCTGGTGACTTGATCTGCCGCGATGGGCGCGCCGAAGCGTCTAGTTGTTCTGATATAACGATCCACACAACCGACAGTGTATCCGCCGATGTGTCCAGCGGAGCGGACGTGAATGTTCGCGGCGGGCCAACCGATGTTGACACTGACAAGTCGTCTGGCGGGTCAGTGAATATTCGTCGCTAATCAGCGATTTTGTCTGGCGCTTCGCCCATAAATACCGGGCGGAGCGCGCGTAGGTGATCAGAAACGAACCGTGTGAAGGCCGATATGCGCGGAACGTGCTTCAGATCGGCGTGAGTTAAGACCCAGACATCCACATAGGGCATCAATGGAACGTTTGGTAACCCGGTGAGTTCGGGATCAGTATCACCTAAAAAACAAGGCATTACAGTCGCGCCAAGGCCGCTGCGGACTAAGCCATGTGCAGCCGTCATGTCATTCAAGACGATCGTTTGCACCTGATTGGGCCAAGCCTCTGTAACCTCTTTAGGTATACCATCGCGATGTGAAAATTGGATCCAATCGATCGGGGTAGAACCATCTGATGCCAAAGATTTATGCTTGGTTTTTGCAATGTAGGCGCAGCATTTCTGCCCGGAAACCTTCGTACCAATCAAGGATTGGTGAGGCGTGTTTGAAACATTAATTGCTACATCTGCAGTACGATCGGTTAAACTGACAGAGGCTGTAGATGCGATAAGCTGAAGATCAATTCCGGGAAACTGAATTTGGAATTCGGACAGTATCGGTCCCAGTATTTGTCGAACAATCAGCTCTGGCGCGGTGAACGTCAGCGGGCCTTTCAGCGCCATGTCGAGTGCGCCAATCTTGCTGTTGAGTTTGATGGTTTCCCGTTCGATTTTTTCGGCAGCTTTAGCAACTTCAAGGCCGGCCTCTGTGGCGCGGTACCCCGATGGGAGGCGATCGAACAATCGTGCCCCGCATGCTTGCTCGGCTGCGCTGATGCGGCGGGAAACGGTGGCATGATTAACGCCCAGACTGCGAGCGGCACTTGTTATGCCGCCTTGCCGCACGGTCTCAAGCACGAATTTCAGATCACTCCACTCGATCATTTATGCACATCCTATGTGAGGCATTCGCGGATTTAAGAACACGTATGATCCCATCATATGGCAAATTCAAATCCAAAGGAGAGCCTAAAATGAGCAGTCACGTCATTATCACACTGAATGTCACAGACCCAACGATGTTTGATGCCTATCGTCAAAAAGCTGGCGAGGCGCTTGCCAAGCATGGCGGCGCGGTTGCGCAGGCATCTAAGGACGCCGTTCAAAAAATCGGAGCAGGCAAGCTGGCGCAGATGATTGTTGTTGTGGCTTTTCCGTCCAAGGATGCCGCAATGGGTTGGTTGGAAGACCCTGAGCTTCAAGACGTACACAAGCTTCGCAACGAGTCTTGTGAGCAGACGCTTATCGTACTCTAGCTGAAGTCAAAATCTTCTAACTTATTGCCCGGGTTAGGCCAGCTGAGGTTCATATCCTCGAGCGTGCCGCGAACGACCCGGGCGATCATTGCATTACGGCGCGTGCGGCTGTCAGCTGGAACAATATGCCATGGCGCGTGCTCGGTTGAGCAACGTTGTACCATAGTTTCGTAGGCTTCCATAAACTCTGGCCATAATTGACGGTCTTCAAGATCACTGGGGTTAAATTTCCAGAGCTTGTGCTCTTCCGTGATGCGCTCTGTCAGGCGTGCACCTTGCTCTTCGTAGCCAACATTCAGCATGAATTTGAGAATTGTAACGCCGTTCTCGGTCAGGTGTTTTTCGAAATTATTGATTTGCTCATAGCGTTCCTCAATCGCCTCAGGCGATGCGAAATTACGAACTTTCACAACAAGAACATCTTCATAGTGAGAGCGGTCGAAAATACCGATCCGTCCTTTGCGCGGGACAGCTTCGTGAATACGCCACAGATAATCATGAGCCAGCTCTGTCTTGCTGGGCGCTTTGAAAGCTTCAACTTGCAAACCAAGTGGGCTGGTTAGAGCAAAAACATTCCGGATGACGCCGCTTTTGCCTGATGTGTCCATCCCCTGAAGGACGACGAGCAGTGCACGATCGCCATTGGCGTAGAGTTTGTCCTGGAGTTCATCAATGACCGCTGCATCTTTACGGAGCTGTACGCGTGCCTCTTTTTTATCTGGAAAGAGGCTGCGGTCACCAGTGTTGTGCTTTGAGAGATCGAAGGGCTTGCCTGGTTCTGCGAGCATAGATTGGCGGACAGCATCGATAGTGGGATGAGACATTAGGCAGACCTCTGAAGTTCAAAACAAAAAAGCCGCGCCATGACAGCGCGGCTTTTGAATATGTGCAAGCAGATGACTGCTTATGAAGAGTAATATTCGACCACTTGCGCTGGTTCCATCTGTACCGGGTAAGGTACGTCAGACAGAGACGGCATGCGAATGTAAGTCGAGGTCATCGCTTTAGGATCTACTTCCAGATACTCAGGAAGGTCACGCTCTGGTGAACCAAGAGCTTCTAGAACGAGCGCCATGTTGCGTGACTTCTCACGGATTTGGACAACGTCGCCCGGCTTCAGGCAGTAAGAACCAATGTTGGTCTTAACGCCGTTTACAAGCACGTGACCGTGATTGACGAACTGGCGTGCTGCGAAAACAGTTGGAACGAACTTTGAACGGTAAACAAATGCATCGAGACGAGACTCGAGCAGGCCGATCAGGTTCTCTGCAGTGTTACCTTTACGACGGTTAGCTTCGTCGAAAGTTCTGCGGAACTGCTTCTCGGTGATGTCACCATAATAGAATTTCAGTTTTTGCTTGGCCATAAGCTGCATACCAAAGTCAGAGACTTTGCGGCGGTTATTGGCACCGTGCTGGCCTGGACGGCTAGGACGTTTATTGACAGGTGATTTTGGGCGACCCCAGATATTCTCACCAACGCGGCGATCAATCTTATACTTCGCCGAGTGACGACGTGACATGGCATATTCCATTCATTTGACGTGGACTGGTGGGCGTAAGCACCCACGATGAAAACGGCAGTTCCACACCGACCCGTAGTTAAGCGGCGTCTAAAACAGGAATAGCGTGGTTGAGTCAACCCAGATCGTCAGTCACGACCGGGTCATTTGACCCTATGGCATGGCTTGACGATTAGCTGTTCGTCCCGCCCCATAAGAAAAAAGACATATCAGGAGGACAAAATGGTCGATCTAACAGGCAAAGTCGCGGTGATTACGGGGGCTGCGAGCGGGATTGGCCTCGCGGGTGTTGAGATCTTTGTCGAAGCTGGCGCGCAAGTGGTTGCGGCTGATTTGCAGGATGAAAAGGGCGAGGCTTTGGTGGCGCGATTTGGCGCTGATAAACTGGCCTATTGCCATTGTGATGTGACCAATCCATCTGATCTTGAAGCGCTGATGCAGTCAGCTGTCGATACGTTTGGCGGTCTTGATATTCTTTGGAACAATGCCGGTAGCGGCGGCACACCCGGCGGTGTCGAGGAGCTGGATATTGCGGGCTATGATTTCACGATGGATCTCTTGTTAAAGTCAGTCTTTGTTGGAACGCATTTTGCGGTGCCGCATATGAAGGCCCGCGGCGGCGGTAGTATTGTGAATACGTCTTCGATTTCAGCTGTTTGCGCTGGATATGCGCCGATTGCCTATTCGGTGGCAAAGAAAGGTGTCGCGCACTATTCGAAACTGGCGGCGGCTGAACTGGCGAAGTATCAAATACGGGTGAATTCGATACTTCCGGGCTTTATCGCGACCTCAATCTTTGGGGCATCGCTTGGATTTGACCGTACGCAAGCAGATCAGATGGCCGAGATGGTGGCGCAGAATGGCGGTGCAATGCAGCCGATTGGCCGGGTTGGCGCAGGCGCGGATATTGCGAATATGGCGGCGTATCTTTCGTCTGATACAGCAGGATTTGTAACGGGCGGAGAGTTTCTAGTCGATGGTGGCATGACCGTTGGGCCGCGCCATTCATGGGATGAAAGTGATGCTGGCCCGTTGCTTGATGCGCTAGGGATTACGCCTGAGCAAGCCGAGCAGATGGCGGAAATGGTGAAGGCGCAGCAGCAGGGCTAAAGCCTTAGTCGGATAGACCGGGAATAGCCTCAACCTCTGTTAGGAGGTCGGTCAGTGAATCCGCCTTGGCGACTTCTGTATCCTTATCATCATAAAGGACGAAGCCTGAATTTGACTTGCGTAACGGAAAGCGGCGCCAGTGCGCCTTTGTGCGATACAGTACGATCTCTTCAGGTTCTTCGCCGGTGGCTGACCAGCCGGTCCAAACGTGGTCGGCGGGGACAGAGCGCCAAAGGCGGTCTATGGCTTCGAGATCGGCGGCGGAGAATTGATTCATGAGCGACAAGGGGCAAGCATCCGGTTTAGGAGAGGTTAACACGCCGGGATTGTCAGGCAACCTCAAGGGCGCTTTGCTACTTGTGCTCGCTGGTATCGGGTTCACGATATACTTGCTGCTGAACAAGCTAATGTCAGCCGATGTGCATCCCGTCTTGCTGGCCTTTTGGCGGGCATTTTTTGGGATGGTGCTGGCAATTCCATTCGTCGCCAAGTCTGGATTTCAAGTTATGAAAACCCGGCGTCCGGGTATGCTGATCTTGCGCAGCTTGTTTGGAACATTGGGGTTCACGCTCGCCATTGTTGCCGTGTCAGATCTCTATTCGGTGACTTTGGCACAGTTCAACGCGATTAGTTTTACCCGGCCATTATTCGTAACTCTATTGGCGGCGTTGATCTTGCGCGAAGTTGTGGGGATCTATCGTTGGAGCGCGGTTCTTGTTGGGTTTATCGGCGTACTGGTGATGGTCGTGCCCGGTGTTTTTACGTTCTGGCAGCCGGGGGCCATGGACGGATTAGATTTTGATTTGGGCAGCGGCTGGGCGCTGCTCAGCGCGTTTAGCCTTGCAGCGGCAATTGTGTTTGTGAAGTTTTTAAGCGGCGAGCTTTCGGCGATGGCGCTGCTGCTTTATGCGAACTTCTTCTCAACGCTTATTCTAGCGCCGTTCTTGTTCTTTTACTGGGCTGATTTCTCGCTGCAGATGTGGGGCATGATCCTAGCGATGAGCTTTGTCGGGTTTGTAAGCCAGTTTTGTTATATTTCAGCGATGAGTGTGGGGGAAGCTTCGTTCATTTCGCCGATAGATTACTTGCGGTTGCCCATGTCGGCGGTAGCGGATTTCGCAGTGTTTCGCTTGGTTCCCGGTTTGAATGTGTGGATCGGCGCGATGATTATTGTTGTTTCGACGCTGTATATTAGCCTGCGTGAGCGGCGTAGCGGCAAAAAATAAGGGCGCCCGAATGGACGCCCCTATCAAAGTAATATTTCGCCGTTGATTTAGTCTTCGGCTGTATCTTCTTTTTTGTCATTCATGCCGAGCTTATCCTCGATACCAACGTCAAATTCCGGCATTGGCTTATCGCGGCTATTTCCATCGGTCAGATATGTATCCATCCAGCGCATGAGGCGGTACGAATAATCAAGCTGCGCTGCCGCTTTGCGATTACCGTGACCTTCACCCGGATAGAAGACAAGACGCACCGGCGTATCGGTACGTACTTTCATAGAACGATAAAGCTCCATCGATTGGCTTGGGTGGACGCGGGTATCATTCTCACCGTGCATGATCAGCGTCGGTGTTGTTGACTTGCCAGCGTGGAAGAGTGGTGAGCGTTTCAATAGCTCCATCCAGTGACCGTCAGCGTCATCCCACGGCCATTTCAAAGAATGCACAAGGTGCATTTCGTTTGGAATATCGCTGGTGCCGAACTTAGAGATTTGGTTTGAAATGCCGACAAAGGCGACGGAAGCCGCAAAGTGCTCACTTAGCGCAGTTGCACCCCACATAGAGGCGTATCCGCCATAAGAGCCGCCGGTAATGCCAACACGGTCCTCATCAATTACGCCTGCCGAAGCGAGTACTTTGACGCCATCAACCAGATCGTTGAATTCTGCACCGGCATAGTCATTCTGGTGCTCTTTCGCGTATGCGACACCGCGCCCTGTAGAGCCGCGATAATTTGGATAGAAGACAGCGTAGCCATCGCCAGCGCCAAATTGACCGGCGGCTGAGTAACCCGTCATCCAGCCATCAGAATAGTGCGCCTCAGGCCCGCCATGTACGGTAAGAATTAGCGGCCAGCCATCTTTAGGTTTCTCGCCGATTGGGGTGATAAGCAGCCCCTCAATCTGGCGGCCGTCACGGGCAGTGTATGTGAATGTGGTTTGCGGTGCGAGTGTGATCTCACTTAGCCACGCATTATGGTTGGTGAGTTTGGTTGTCGCGTCATCGCGAACCGCAAAGACTTCACGCGGGTGCGCTGGACTATCTGCGTAGAACGCGACATCGCCATTGGCGCTGACATCAATGCCGCGCGCCACGATGTTGGACGGCGTATTGTATGTCCGCTCCTCTGCGCCAGAGACATTATAGGCAACAAGCGCGCTTTCGACGCCGCGATGAGCGAGCGCTAGGATGCTATCATTGTCGAGCCATTCGATATCTTGAATGTGCTGCGGTGCGTCAGCTGTAAGCTGTTTAAAGCTACCATCATTGATATTTGCGACCATCAATACGCCGTTTGACGTATCGTTTATGTCTGTACCCGCCCGAAAGGCGATGCGCTGATTGTCAGGCGCGATACGGTATGTGCTAATCTTGCCGGGATTATTGACCATGGCTTTTTGCGCACCCGTTGAAGCGTCCAAAATATGCAGACGCTTTTTCATAAGGTCGTCATCAACAAGCGGCGTCGGCGCAGCAGCAACCACTAGGGTTTTGCCATCGTCAGATAGTTCAATCGAAGAGACGTGAGCGCCTTGGAACAGGATTTCAGCTTCGGCTTCATCATCGCTTAAATCAACCGTCCAGACGTGATTGAAATCAAGGTCTTCTTCATACGCGTAGGACTTGAAGCCCTTATCTTTTAGTTTTTTCTGATCTTCGTCTTTGTCCTTGCCGACAAAATAAAGTGTGCTGCCATCAGGAGAGACGTCATAATCGCCTAGGCTTTCGGCGTGCTCGTATACTTTCTTTGCTTCACCGCCAGTGAGTGAGATCGAATATAGAGAGGTGTTTTCATCTCCATCGCGCTTTTTGCGGAAATAGATGTGCTCGCTATCAGGGCTGAATTGTAGTGAAGAGATGCTGCCTTCGCCGCCAATAAACTTAGTCGGCTCACCGCCATCGCGGATGACGTAGAGATGCGTGTCAGACGCGCCATCTTTATCGCCTGTGATCAGGTTCCGCGGGCTAGATAAAGTATAGGCAATGATGTTGCCCGCATCGGAAATGATGACGTTGCTGGCATTTTTTTGGTTAGCAACATCTTCGATTTCCATAGGCCGCGCAAAAGCAGGCGCAGTGGCTAGAGCGAAGATGGATGCAAGGCCGATAAGTTTAGGGGTTAGGCGGCTCATATTCTGGGTCTCCTGTGGTGCCAGTATGTCGATGCTTGGCATTTTCATTATGACTTCACATAGGGACGCACAAGGATCAGACCAGCCGCAAGCTTAGAAAAAGTTACAAATAGAACCGTTTGCACAGAGACAGCTTCTTTTCCCGGTAAGAATTTGAGACTAGACAGGCGCCATGAGCATTAGACTTTACGATACCGCCGCACGTGAAAAACGGGTTTTTAAACCCCAAGATCCCAAACGGGTGACGATGTATGTCTGTGGGCCAACGGTTTATAACCGCGCTCATATTGGCAATTTTCGCCCTGTTATGGTGTTTGACACTTTGTTCCGTTTGTTGCGCAAAACTTATGGTGCGGAAGCTGTCATCTATGCGCGGAACGTGACGGATATCGAAGACAAGATTATTGCGACCTCGCAAGAGACAGGCGAGAGCATTGAAGCGATAACTAGGAAATATGCAGGCATTTATGATGAAGATGCGGCTGCGGTGAACGCGCTGGTGCCAACGATTGTGCCTTGGGCAACAGAACATGTTGGTGAAATGGTGCAGATGATCGAAGCGCTGGAACGTAAGGGTTATGCCTATGCCACAGACGCTGGTGTGTTCTTCAATGTCCCGCAGATGGAAGAGTATGGGCGCTTATCTGGGCGCAAACTTGAAGATAATGAAGCAGGCGCGCGCGTCGCTGTCGATCTTGGCAAGCGTAATCCAGCTGATTTTGCACTGTGGAAGTTCGCCAAACCAGGCGAGCCAGAAGATGCAATTTGGGACAGTAAATGGGGGCGTGGGCGCCCGGGCTGGCATATTGAGTGTTCAGCGATGGCGGCCAAACACCTTGGTAAAACCATCGACATTCATGGCGGCGGTATCGATCTACAGTTTCCTCACCACGAGAATGAGATCGCGCAATCAGAGTGCGCGCATGGCGAGACAATGGCCAATTATTGGATGCATAATGGCTTCCTCGATATGGCCGGAGAGAATATGTCCAAGTCTTTGGGCAATGTCGTTCTGTTAAATGAATTGCTTGACGATTGGGATGGTGAGGTGATCCGCTTCGCTATGCTAAGCGGGCATTACCGTGCGCCGCTGGATTGGACCGGTGATTTGCTGGAGCAAGCCAAGACAACATTGGGCCGGGTCTATGGCGCACTGCGCCGGGTTTGGGGTATAGAAGGCGGTCAGGCGCGCGATAAAGGCGTGTTGAGAGCGCTTCAGGATGACTTGAATACGCCAATTGCACTGGCTGAACTGTCTCGCCTTGCTGGCGAAGCGAATGGCGCGGTTGATCGTAAGGATGAAGCGGCGATGGCAGATGCGAGAGCGAACTTGCTTGCGGCGGGTGAACTGCTTGGTTTGCTGACGATGACGCCTGCGGAGTGGGAGCAGGGCGGCGACGGCCATGATAATGCGCGTATTGACGCCTTGGTTGCCGGCCGAATTGAAGCCCGCGAGAACAAGGACTGGGCGGAAGCTGATCGTATTCGTGATGTGCTGAAGGCTGAAGGTATTGAAATCATGGACGGGGCAGGAGGTGCCACATGGCGACGGGTCTAAAGTTTTTATTCGTTGGGTTTCTGGGGTTCGTTCTAGCGGCCTGTCAGAGTGTACCGGCGCCAGAGACCGGAACTGCCTATCTTGTAAGGCATGCTGAAAAAGTAACGGCTGGTGACGCGATGGTCGTTGCTGATCCCAAAGATCCACCATTGACGGCTGCAGGGCAGTCGCGCGCTGAAGTTTTGGCCGGAATGCTAGAAGGCGAGCCCATCACGGCGATCTGGTCGTCAGATTACAAGCGGACACGCGATACCGCTGCGCCGCTTGCTGACTTGCTTAATCTTGAAGTGCAGATCTATGACCCTAGCGATCTTGAAGGATTAGCGGCTCAGTTACTGGCCAATCCTAACCAAACGCTTCTGGTTGTTGGGCATTCAAATACGACACCTCAACTTGCCGAAGCATTAGGCGGTGACGGTGGAACACCGATCTATGAGAAGATCGAGTATGACCGCCTCTATGTAGTGGATTTGAATACAGGCACTAGCGAGATTCGGCGGTTCGGAGCCCCATTTATAGACCCACGCACAGATGAGTAGCGTAAACGATCTTGGTTCGCTGCTTGATTCACTCTGTGAAGAAACAAGTGGTGACCGTGTTAGCGTAAGTGATCTGCTGAACGCTGTTGGGCGGCGGTCTTATGGTCCTGTTTTGGCGTTGCTGGGGTTTGTTGCGATCAGTCCGCTGACGATTATTCCCGGTGCAAATTCTTTGGTTGCGATCGTCATTCTAATATTTGCGGTTCAGATGGTGTTTGGACGCCCCTACCCATGGCTGCCAAAGCGGGCATTGGAGTTCGATTTTCCGCGCGAGAAGATGGTTGAGGGTGTTGGGGCTGCGAGGCCTTATGTCCGCTGGATTGACCGCTTCCTGAAACCGCGTCTGATGTTTTTAACGCGCAGTCCCTTTGTGCAATTGGTGGCGGTGGCTTGTGTCGCTGCAGCTTTGGTGACGATCCCGCTATCATTTGTGCCACTTGGTCCCGTTATTCCCAGCCTCACAGTTTTGCTTTTTGGGTTGGCTATTACAGCGCGCGACGGTTTTGTTTTGGTGATCGCTGGCTCAACCCTGTGTGGTGCTTGCTATGTTTTATTCAAGGTCTGGGCCGTGCTGCCCTTCGTTTAAGGGCTTGATTTTCAGGGCTTTCAGCGCGACATGAGACCTATGCCTGATCTGTATCACAACCGCGTCTTAGAACTTGCGGCCGACATTCCGAATGTCGGGATGCTGGCAGATGCCGATGGTTCAGCCACAAAGCTTGCGCGGATTTGTGGATCGACAGTGCGCGTTGATGTGAAACTGTCGGACGATGGCAATACAATCGAAGCGATCGCGGTTGATCCGAAGGCTTGCGCCCTTGGTCAAGCGGCGACGGCGATTCTGGCCGAACATGCCGCCGGTGCGACTTATGACGAATTGGTTGAGGCGCGCGATGCGATGCGGGCCATGCTGAAAGATGGCGGTGAGCCGCCACGCGGACGTTTCTGGGAATTGCGCCATCTTGAAGGTGTTCGTGATTATCCGCCGCGCCATGCTTCCACGATGTTGCCTTTTGAAGCTATTCTTGAAGCCATCGAAACGGCACGAACCAACAGGGCTGCAGCAGCTTAACGCGCTGCCTGTGGCCTGACCCTGCTTACAGCGAGATGACTGTTCAGCAGGGCAATATGCGTCTAAACCCTGTTTCCGATTAGCAAGATCACTGGACCCGTCCTATGGCCGGCCTTCGCCGCTCCATCGCTTATGGCCTTTTAAAGGTCTATAAACTGACGCTCTCACCGCTATTCATGGCGTTTGGGACACGGTGTCGGCATGAGCCGACATGTAGTCAGTATGGCGCGGAATGTGTCAGTCGATTTGGATTTTGGCCTGGTGGTTGGATGACTTTTGCGAGATTGTTGCGCTGTCGGCCCGGCGGGTCGTCTGGATATGATCCTGCACCTATGGAAACGAAATCTGCACCCTTTTGGGCTCCTTGGAGATATGGTGATTGGGCTTTGACTCAACGCCCATTTCCTGATGAGGGGCCACAAGACGAAATGAAAAGACAAAACCGATGATTAAAGTCACGCTTCCTGATGGCGCAGTGCGCGAGTACGAAGATGGCGCAAGCCCTTATGATGTTGCTGCGAGTATTTCCAACTCGCTGGCTAAGAAAGCTGTCGCCGCAAAGGTGAATGGCGAGATGTATGACCTGACCCGTCCGCTGGAAGGCGACGCTGAAGTTGCGCTGGTCATGGCGAAAGACCCAGAGGGCCTAGAGCTTATCCGCCACGATGCGGCCCACATTTTGGCCCAAGCGGTACAAGAGCTCTATCCAGATACTCAGGTTACAATCGGACCTGTGATCGATGATGGTTTCTTTTATGATTTTGCGCGCGAGACACCGTTCTCTGCAGATGATTTTGAGAAAATCGAAAAGAAAATGTCTCAAATTGTAGACGCCGACTATCCGATTGTCCGCGAGGTTTGGGATAAGGACGAAGCGATCACAATGTTCAAGGACATTGGCGAAGCGTATAAAGCTCAAATTATCGATGACATTATCCCGCCGGGCGAAGCGATCACAATTTATCGCCAAGGTGATTGGTTTGACCTTTGCCGTGGACCCCACTTGCCGAGTACAGGTAAGCTGCCAAAAGCGTTCAAATTGATGAAACTGGCAGGCGCTTATTGGCGCGGCGACAGCAGTAATGAAATGCTTCAGCGGATGTACGGCACAGCGTGGGCGAATGAGAAAGATCTCAAAGCGCACCTGCACCGGATCGAAGAAGCTGAAAAGCGCGACCACCGAAAGCTGGCGACGCAACTTGATCTGTTCCACCTTGATGGCGAGGCAGCGGCTGGGTCAGTTTTCTGGCACCCGAAAGGGTATAAGATTTGGCTGCAAGTGGAAGCGTATATTCGTCGCCGCCAAGATGCCGAAGGCTATAATGAGGTGAAGACGCCGCAACTTATGGATAGCGCTCAGTGGGAGAAGTCTGGTCACTGGGGCAAGTTCAGAGAGAACATGTTTGTCGTGCCTGATTTTGTACCTGAGGGAGAGGGCAGTGTTTCTATCCCCGCAGATAGTAAGCTCATGGCGATCAAGCCGATGAATTGCCCCGCGCATGTCGAGGTGTTCAAATCCGGCCAGAAATCCTATCGCGATCTACCGCTTCGCATGGCGGAGTTTGGATGTTGTCACCGCAACGAGCCTCATGGCGCGCTGCACGGGATCTTGCGTGTGCGGCAGTTTACGCAGGATGATGGGCACATTTTCTGCCGAGAGGATCAGATAATCTCTGAGACGCAACGTTTTTGTACGTTGCTGACCAGCGTTTACGAAGATTTTGGCTTTACAGACATCGCGGTGAAACTGTCGACACGTCCTGACGTTCGGGCTGGGTCAGATGAAGTTTGGGATCGTGCAGAGCGTGATCTGGAAGCGGCGATTAAAGCGACTGGTTTGCCCTACGAAATCATGCCGGGCGAGGGAGCATTCTATGGCCCTAAGCTAGAATTCCAACTTACAGATGCGATTGGCCGTGTCTGGCAATGTGGCACGCATCAGCTGGACTTTGTTTTGCCAGAGCGACTTGGCGCAGAATATACGGCAGAGAGCGGTGCCAAAGAGCGCCCGGTTATGCTGCACCGTGCAGTTCTAGGGTCGATTGAGCGCTTCCTTGGGATTTTGATCGAGGAATTTGCCGGTGCGTTCCCAAGCTGGCTTGCGCCTGTGCAGGTTGTTGTCGCGACGATTACGAGCAGTGCTGACGATTATGCGCACGAGGTTGCTGATACGTTGCGGGCTGCTGGCCTGCGAGTTGAGGTCGATACGCGTAACGAGAAGATCAACTACAAGGTTCGTGAGCACTCTGTGCAGAAGGTCCCTGTAATTGCAGTTGTCGGTGAGCGTGAAGCGACTGAGAAGAAGATGGCCCTGCGCCGCTTCGGTTCGAAAGCACAAGAGATCGTGACGCTGGATGAGGGCGTTGTTATGCTTGCCGAAGAGGCCCTTGCGCCTGACTTGAAGCGCAAAAATTTGTCGCATTAAGCGGCGTAGCCGATCATGGAGATAGGTAATGCTAGGCTTGGAAGCCGCATTTTTTTGGGTCTGTTTGATCCTAATCCTGATCGGCGGCGCTGTCGGCCTTTTCCTATGGCGCGGCCGTAAGGTAGGGTATGCGCCTTACTTTGCGGGTTGGTTTATAACTTGGCCGATTATCGCGTATCTAGGTGCGCAAGGGTACACAGGTCAGGTTGTTTTCTGCGCGCTTGTGGCTTTGTTTTTCCTCAAAGTCAGAGATGTTCGGCTTTATGCTGTCGCCTTTTGCGCCTTTTTAACATGGGTCGTCGCTGCAACATTTTGGTCGCCTGATACCAAACCGATCCTTATTGGAGATCTCGTTTCTGGTGATTTCAATATGGATATGGTTGGGGCGCGGTTCGGCCTGACCATGCTTGCCACTATGGCGGTAATGGTCGCGTTAAAGCACGTTCCGGAAGGCACCGCGTCTCGCAGCCTAGGTCTTATCCGCGTGCTTGGTGCCATTCACTGGACGAGCGTCGTGGTGACCGGATTTGGCCTCGCGTTGATTATGGAGCTTATTCTAGGCGCTGGACTAAGCCCTGATCCCTCTAGTTTAATACAAAACTTGTTGCGGAATGCGAACGCTTTTGCGCTATTATTACCATTTTTACTGGCGTGGATTTGGCATCGCGACTGGCCGTTGTGGGCAAAGACATTGGCGGCTTTGGTATTCGGCGGTTCGGTTACCGCGTTTGCCCTAACCGGGACACAGACTGCGCTGTTTGGTTCAGTATTCATGCTTTTTGCGATGGGAATTGTACGGCTGTTTCCCCGTTCGGGGTTTAAAGCGCTTTTCGGCGGAATGGCTGCATACGTAGCGACGGCACCCATAATCTTTGGAGTAGGTCTCGATTTTCTAGCCCGGATCGGGATTACGCTTCCTGGCTCGTTCTTTTCTCGCACAAAAGGCTGGGAGTTGGTCGGCGAAAAGATCACGGAGAAACCACTTATGGGGCACGGTTTAGAGGCGACTTATAATTGGAGCGAGACATATGCAGATCGCCCGGAATGGCTGGAGGAAGCTTTAGCGCAATTTGGTACCGGGAAGGGCTGGGAGAATTACGAAATCCTCAATAGCCATCCTCACAATATGCCATTGCAGATTTGGGTCGAGACAGGCGCAATCGGAGCCTTCTTAGCGGCTTTAGCTGTGTTGCTTTTTGGGTTCCGCTTGAAGATGCCTTTTGAGTGGCCCGCCGTGTCTCGGTATGCTGCTGCAGGCCTCATCGGCATAGCGTTCTCGATTTGCAGTTTCTCGTACAGCATGTGGAATGAAGCGTTTTGGGCAAGCTTGGCATTGGCGGCTGGCGTTATTCTACTGCAGGCCCGCCAAGACGGAGGCGTGTCTAAGTGAGCCAGCCAAAAGTCACCGCGATCGTCGTATCGTACAATACCGGCCATCGACTGAAGGAATGCCTCTACGCACTAGATGCTGATCCGAATGTGGATGCGGTCGTCGTTGTCGACAATGGAAACCCGGAACAGGATGCGCAATATATCGCTGACTTTTGCGAGGTTTGCGCGACTTTCACACTGGTCGCGGGTCAGGGGAATATCGGGTTCGGCGCGGGTGTTAATCTAGGGGCGAGTAAGGCTTCAACAGAGCAATTCCTAGTTATCAACCCGGACGCGGTGTTGCGCTGGGGTTCAGTTGAGCAGCTTCAGGAAACAGCGCGCGAGCTTGCAGAGCCTTGGATCGTTGGGGGGCGCATCTTCAACCTTCGCGGCGTAGAAGAGCGCGGGGCACGGCGAAAAGAACTCACATTATTTCGAGCGATGACGCGCGTGGTTGGTTGGAACACTTGGACGCTGGAGCATACGCCAGCGCCAGATGGGCCAGTGCCAATGGACCTGATTTCAGGCGCATTCTTTCTAACCTCAAAAGCCAGCTTTGAGCAGCTGGGCGGATTTGATGAAGACTATTTCTTGCACGTGGAAGATATCGATCTTTGCCGCCGGTGCCGGGAGGCGGGTGGAACTGTTATGTACGATCCACGGGCTGGCGCTTTGCATTACGGATCGACGTCAGATGTCTCGAGTAGAGCTGTCGCAGCGCACAAAGCAAAGAGCTTGAAGCGCTATTTTCGTAAATTCTCAAAAGGACCGTTTGAGCGGGTTCTAGTTGAAATTTTCGTGCCGTTTATTGGCTTTGCGACATGGCTTAGCGGCTAGGCCGCTTTATTCTGACGCGCGCTCGATGAGGCTTGAAACAGCCGGTGTGAAATCCTGAAAATCATAGTCGGTAACGCGGTAGGCCCAGCCTTCTGCCTTGGTATTAATCGCCTCGGCGCGGCGTGCGCCTTCGCCGGCTTCGATGGCGCGGAAGGTAACCCATAGCCCATCAGGTTCGCGGTAAGCGCTAAGATCAATCTCTAGGCCGTCAAAGGTCTCGCTAATATGATGACCGACGCGTCTGGTTGTGATGTCTGCAGCTGGCTTGACATCCAATGCAGATAAACGCGTGACGGCAAGGGCAGTTGTCGACGCTGCGAGACGGCTGATAAGTGTATCGTCTTGATAAGGCGGTGCAGGGCGGAAGCTGCGCGTGTCGCTGCCTGCCTGGCGGCTCAGATAGACAGATTCGCCTTGATTATCAGTTATACGGACCGAGCGAATGGCCGTTGGGCCGATATTGATGATGTCGAAATCAAGCCAGCTGCGGCTGGTGTAAAAGGGCGGCAGTGTGCCATTCGCCCGATAGGTTTGATTGTCATCAGGTCGGCGAACGTAGATTGTATCATTCTTGCGGCCCGCGATGAGCGCCGAGGTTATATCTCCGTCAGGGCCGAAGACTTCAACAAGGGCCCCATTCCCGTCTTCGGTTGGGTCGCCGAGCCCAATCCGATTATGCTTATACGGGTCATTTGTACGCTTCTCGCCATAGCTGAGGGTTTCTAACCCAGTCGCGAGCTCGGCGCGGCGTTCGGGGCGGATCGGGTAGCCACCGGCATCTTCCATAACCCAGCCATCCGCTGTTCGCGCCAGCGTATAGGACTCATCTGCGAGAGTGAAACGGATGCGAGAGGCTTCGCTTCTAGCTTGACTAAAACCCGCTAAAACAGGCTTACCCATATCAGCGTGCAAGCTCGATTTCGGTGCGGACGTAAGGTTGGTGAGGCCAAGAATGACCCAGAGACCTCCAGCGATAACTGCGAGTATAATCAGCTTTCGTGCTAGTTTCCGGTTGCGTGGGCTAATCATACTTTTGCCCTTCGCGAATTTCTACTCCACAGAAGTAGGCCCAGTAGGCCGATAATGAGTGGTCCACCAAGAATTGTGAACAGACGTAGTTTGAGCTCTAGCGCGTCGATGTCGCTGCGGAATTCGCGTTCGATCTGACGCAGGCTTGCGCGCGTGCGAACGATGTCTTCACGTAGCCGCGCGAGCTCTGTTTTTTCATTCTCGGTGAGTTCGGCGCTGAGGTCACCGTCGAAGAAGCCGCCTGTGGCTCCGACGGTTTGTAATTCTTCTAGGCGTTCTTGAGAGGTTGCCAAACGCGCTTCAAGTCGCGCTTGTTCGCTAAAGAATCGTTCTTGGGCCTCTTCGCGCATCTTATCGACTGTAACCATGGGGCGGCGACCGGGCGCGCGCGCACGTAGGCTCATAAGGTCTGAGCCACCCGACAAGCTGTCCAACGCATTGAGGATAAAGGTGGTGTTGTCTGCGAACGGGATACCGGATTCGAGGTTCAAGTGGAGACCATCGTCAACCATGTCCGCATCAGCGATGAAGATGATTTCTGCGTCGATTGCGCTGGTTGAGATATGCGGCGGTGCTTCCGCCGCTGCGGCGCGCGCAAGCTCTCCGAAAACGGGATCCTCAGGGATGTCGAGATCAGGTGCACCATCTGGGAAAGCTGTAATAAGCGGTCCAGTTAGCCGCACAGCCAGTGGGGCAGGGCCAGTGTCTGTTGCTTCATACAGCGCGACTGTGTCGCCTGCAGAGATATCTATAGCTGCGCGGTCAGCTGGAATGGTGCTGGGGGCCTGTCCAGTCTGCATCAAAATTTCTCGATTGCCCGGAGCGCCGTCATTTACAAGGAACCGTCCCGGCGCGCCCAGGTTCACAGTGCGGCCTAGGTCGCTGGTGATCAGATTATCTGACGACATAAGCGCCGGTGGGATCGCTAAAAATAGCGGATGCCGCAGAACAGTTGTACGGCCTTCGCCAGCATCCGCCTGAATTGAAAGGGCTGTTTCAGTGTCTGCAATGGCGGTATCATCCAGCCTAACACCCCAGACCGACGCGAAATGGTTGAGGTCAGATCGGATCTGGCGGTTGGTCATGTTGAATGGGCCAGTGCCTTGCGCCGTCTTCGCCGCCGGATCGATCAGGAATAATGCACGGCCAGTTCGCAAGACAAATTGATCGATCTGCCATAGCTGCCACTCTGACAGTTCTGGGGGATGCACCAGCATCAGAATGTCTATTTCACCCGGAAGTTCGACAAAATCAGGGTCAATAAGTTCGATTGTGAACGTCTTGCCGATCTCTCGGCGAATAACGTAACCCGCTTCATCGGTTAGGGACTGCATGCCCGGCAGTGTTGAGAGCAGGCCGACGCTGGCTGGTTCTGGTCTGTCCAACCGCGTGATCATGCGTGTTAGATCGTACTCAAAGCTGGTCTCTTGCTCAGGTGCGAGAAAAGGTATGACGCGTTCGTCGTCGACAGCGTTGCGCCCGATCAAGCCAAAATAGAGCGGGTCTGAACCATTGGTGTCAACCGCGACCAGACCTGCGGCGAGAGCTTCATCTTCAGCCGTTGAAAAAGGGGCTGGGTCGATTTCGCGGAGTCTTATGTTTGCGCCGCCGACGCTTTGATATGCATCAAGGAGCTCCCTCACGCGAACAGCATAAGCGCGAATGGCTGGAAACTCTTGGCCAACGCTTCTGGTGTAGACGAAAGTCAGGTCGATCGGCTCTGAAAGGTCTTTAAGTGTGCTCTTTGATCCATCCGACAGTGTATAAAGCTTACTTTCAGTGAAATCGGCTCGCGCACCAGAGAACCAGGATTGCGAAATGAGGTTAGTAGCCGCGAAAATTGCAACAAACAGCAAGCTTGCGAGGATAAGATAGCGGCGCGCTGTCATCCTGCTCCACTCCGCTTGTGGCTTACAAACAGCGTATTTAGTGCAACGCACAAGGCCATAAATCCGACAAAGAAGACTAGCCCACGTAGTTCCAAAACGCCGCGCTGAGCCGTTTCAAAATGAGTGACGAACGAGAATTGGGCGACTGCATCACCCGCACTGGTGCCTAACACTGAAGCAACAGCGCTCGTGACGAATGGCCAGCCAGCAGCAGTGAGTAAAAACGCGACCAGAACGCCGCTAACAAAGGCTAGAACCGAGCTTCTTGTGAGGGCTGAAACGGCTGCGCCAATAGCGAGATAGCCACCCGCCATAAGGAAGCTAACGAAGTAGGATAGCGCGATCGCAGCATTGTCCGCTGGGCCAAGAATATTGACTGTGACCCACCATGGCATTGTCAGGATCAGCGCTAGTCCTGCAACCGTCCAAGCGGCAAGAAGTTTTCCGATAACAAGACCAGGCAGACTAACCGGGAGGGATAGAAGAAGTTCTGAAGTTCCCGCGCCCACCTCATCGGCCCAAAGACGCATCGCGAGGGCGGGCATGAACAGCATGTAGAGCCAAGGGTGCCAGTAGAAGAATGGTCCTAAGTCTGCCGCACCTGTATCGAAGAAGCGCGATAGTTCCCATGTGAAGACGCCAAGAACGATCAAAAATATTGCAATGAAGACGTAAGCGAGCGGCGTCGCGAAATAGGCTGAGAGCTCACGGCGCCATGCTGCCTTAATGCCCGTAATAGTGCTTTCGAGACGTGCGATCATACGCTTTGATCCTCGCGTTCTCCGGCGAGCATCATGAATGCCTCTTCCAAGCCACCCGGCCGTGATTCTGCCAGCATCTCCGGTGTATCATCTGCAACCACTTGTCCGTGATCAATAACGATGACGCGGTTACACATGGCTGGGACTTCTTCGAGCGTGTGTGTGGAAATAACGATCGCCTTTTCAGGCGCCATGCGCGCGATCAAAGCACGCACAGCGCGTTTTTGAATAGGGTCGAGGCCATCTGTGGGCTCATCTAGAAGCAAGACTGGCGGATCATGCAAAATTGCGCCCGCCAAACCGACACGGCGGCGGTAGCCCTTTGAAAGTGTGGAAATCGGCTGTGTAGCAACGTTTGCGATTCTGGCGTCAGCGATCACGCGCTCTATCGCGTTTTTGCGTTCTGGCTTGGAGAGGCCGTGCGCATCTGCCATGAACCGCAAGAAAGTTTGCGGTGTCATATCGCGGTACAGAGGCGCGCCTTCGGGCAGGTAACCGATTTGGCGCTGCGCCTCACGACGATCATGCGTAACAGAGATACCATTAATCGTGGCATCGCCCATGTCTGGCTCAAGTACGCCGGCGACCATCCGCATCGTTGTAGATTTTCCTGCGCCATTTTGGCCAAGGAAACCAAGGACTTCGCCTTTTTGCAGGTTGAACGTCATTTCAGAAACGGCAACGTGCCCGTCAAACGATTTCGCGAGAGCGTCGAGGTCGAGCATAGCGTCCAGTCTGAGATTGATCGTTAGAGATTCAGTAGCGCTATTTCGTGGCAGTGGCCAGTTGTCTTGTCGGTGTTTTTCCAGAGGCCAAGGTCTTCAAACGTAAATCGGCGCGTCCGAATAACGAACGCGCCGAACGACAACCATCATGGGAAGGTTATGTGTCGGACAGTGGAAACAATCGCCCCGGGGGGCTGGGGGGGCTGATGGGTCCGGAATGATTGCTAGACTCCTCCGCCCGACCCGTACAAACTGATCGTAATCGGTGGCGTCGGCAAGGCGTGAATGAGGCTGATTTGCCTTATTTCATGCGGTATTGCATTAAAAATGCGTCACGTAAGGGAAAGTTGTCACGAGAATTCGCCTCATGGGTCATGTCACACCACTTAAAAGCCCCGCTAAATCTCTGAAAGTTGCTTTTCAGCGTCCAGAGATGAGTATGATTCTAGATGTCTATGGAAAGCTCGTCATGACGGGGCAAGTCAAAGACTATGCCATTGGCATGCATAAGGATCAGGCGGTGTTTGCGATTTTCCAGCGCCACGCCGAGAATCCAACATGGTCGATCGTTAAGACGCCTAGCCTCGCAAAATTGCAGGGCGCGTTTGCCGTTCTTGGGTCGCAAGGGCAAATTTTGAAACGTGGCCGCGAATTGAAACAGGTTTTGAGCGTGTTTGAAACGCGCCGCTTTCAGGTTGTTAAGTAGGCCTACTGACCAAGTAGGCGCTGAACGACGCCCATCATGCCTGTAAAGCGTAATCCGCCTTCGTGAACTGCTAGCGCGAAGCATACGCCGTCCATATCACCGGTTGGCTGGTGTGTGTCTTCTGGGCCTTTGACGCTAACATCGCCGGGGCCAAAGCTGCCTGTCTCGTCGGTAAATCCACCCGACACGACGAGCGTGAACTCACTGCCATTATGGCTGTGCTTGGGGACGGTTCTACCCGGTTCAATCCGGTAAAGTTCAACTTCGGCTTCACTTGAAACATCGAGCTTGAGACGGCGAACACCGGGCGTTAGGTTCTTCCAACCCGAAGAACCACAGGCTTCCAGCGCTTCTTCGCGGAGGGGTTCTGGCAGAGCCAGCAATTCTTCCAGCGCTTCGCCCGCTAAGTTTACAGCTTTGCGCGTCGGTTTTTCGTTAGCTTCCCATGCATCAATCATCGCCAAAGCTTTATCCGCTGCGCCGGCGCTTAAGTCAGAGGCAGCTTCTGTATCGAAGAAAACTCCATCGATTGTTTCAGCGCGGGCAATCGCGCGTGTGACGTCAGGGCGCAATGTCGCCTGCGTTTCAACCATAAGGGCAAATGCAGGATCAAGGCAGCCAGCAGCATAAGCGCTGTAAACTTCGCCAAAGTCTGAAATTGTAGTTTTGCCCATGTGGTCGGATACTCTGCTAATTTTTGTTGTTATATTCCGCGATATTATCCGATTGGGCTTACCGTCAAGCAAATGCAGCTCCCGATTGCAGTCATGGTTTAGTTTTCGCGTTCCAAATTTCCGCGCAAACGCTGGAAAGCGAGGCGGATTCGAGATTTTACAGTGCCGAGCGGCAAGCCGTAAGTTTTGGCGATTTCTGAATGGGAGAGACCTTCGTAGAACACCGCTTTTAAAAGAACGAGCTGGTCTTCTGGTAGCGTCTCGATTTCCCGGCGCACAATTGTTTCCATCTGGAGACGGTTCACTGTGATATCTGGTTGTTCAGACTCGGCTGGTTTCAGCATAGGGTCTTCAGCATCAAGGTCAGGCTTATTTATACGGCGATGATTATCGATCCGCCGGTTGCGAGCGATCCGGAATATCCATGTTGAAACTGATGCCTGGTTGCGGTCATATTGTTCAGCTTTGCGCCAAACATTCAGCATCACTTCCTGCATAATCTCTTCGGCAGAGCTTGGGTCGCTGCCGAGGCGCATAAGATAACTTTTTAGCCGCGGCGCGAAGTGTTCAAAAATCTCAGAAAATGCAGCACGCGACTTTACCGCCGCGATTTGTTCAACGCAGTCGGCTAGTCTGGTCCGTTCAATCGGACCGTTACCTGTTGTTACTACTGACAATAATTCATCCCGCGAAGCCTCACACTCGTATAAAGCGCTTTCTGCTATAGAATTGCAACCGCTGCGAGATAATAAACTCATAATCGCCCGTTAATGTTGTGTGTCTTATTTAGGCCTTATGATTTGGTAGAGATATTGGTGTGGCTTGTCCATATATTCTATTCTATATGAAAGATAATATATAATGCGTGGTTTTGCTCTTCTCGGCACAATGTTGGTTCTAGCAATTGGTATGACAGCTCAGGCGTCTCCCTCTGTCGTTAATCAGTATAAGGACTGGGTTGTATTTACTGAGGATAGCGGTGGGGAAAAGCTTTGCTACGCCGCAACGAAAGCCACGGACATGGCACCGAAGTCTGCTGATCACGGCGATGTTTGGTTTTACGTTTCAAACTGGCAATCGGGTAAGGCCCGCAATCAACCAAGTCTAAAGGTCGGCTATGATTTGCGCGGCGACCTGCCGGGTAAGGCAAAGATCGGGCGCAGTGATTGGTCTCTTTTCGGTGTCGGCCGTGAAGCCTTCGCGCAGGACGGCGACGATACCGCCCTTGTCAGGCAGTTAAAGCGCGGTAACGAGCTACGCGTCGAGGCAACCTCAAATCGGAATACTCGTGTTACCTACCATTTTTCTTTATCAGGCTCGAGCTCCGCGATTGAGCGTGCCGCGTCAGTTTGCAGATAGTTTTTCAAGTTAGCAGCGTCATTAATGGGTGATTAAAGGAAATCGGTGATTCTTCGGGTAGAGCTTGACCGGAGAAATACCATGCTACGTGGATCACTATTCGCCCTTTCGTTATTAACGGCGTTCATTGCGCCAGCCTATGCTACTGGTTTGCAGGCCGAGCAGATTGTCGAAGTTGCGACTGTCTCAGTTGATGAAAATGGCCAAGAGCAGGTTACTTACATGCTCGCTGAAGAAGTCGCCCCAGGCGATCAAGTGCGTTACACGATTAACTAAACGAATGCCGGTAATGAGAGCGCGAGCAACGTAAAGCTTGATATGCCTGTTCCAGCTGAAGTCGACTTCATTGAGGGGTCTGCAGATGCCACGTCAGCAGAAATTTCATACTCCGCTGACAATGGCGAGACCTTCGCGTCACGCGGCACCCTAACGGTTACTGAAGCTGGTGAGCCACAAGCGGCGACTGCAAAAGATATTACGCATGTACGCTGGACCTTCACGGGCGATATTGCGCCAGGTGAAGCGGGCAGCATCAGCTACAGCGGTGTTTTAAAATAAGAAAATATGGAAAAGGCAGGGACTTTCGCGGCTTGTTAACCGTGTTCTGTCACTATGCCGACCAAAGAGCTTGAATAATCTGGAGCCGGGCAATGAGTAAATTGGATATTAGAGGTGCACTGTAACGGCTTGCCGTTGTCGGTTCAGCCGCAGTTTTAACGAGTGGCGCTGCTTATGCTGCGAACACACTTACAGAGGCGGGTACGTCGGTCTCAAACACTTTTGAGTTGAGCTATGAAGTGTCTGACGTCGTACAGCCCGTAATTACCAACAATAGCGTTAGCCCCCGGTTGGCGCGATCGTACAGGGTACACCGACACTGTTCACGGTTGACCGTAAAGTTGACCTGATCGTCACGGCGACAAATTAAACGCTGAACTCGCCTCCGGGCGCGACAGCTGTTTTGACGTACACATTGCTGAATGAAGGTAACGATACGCAGGCCTACTCATTCTCAATCGAAGATCTTGATAACGCAGCCGGTACGTTCGACGCGACTACGGTGACGATCTCATATCTGTTAGATGCCAATGATGACGGCACACCGGATGATGGCGCCTTCACAACAATTGCTGCGACGGCTGTTGGAACTGCAGCAGGTTCAGCAAATTTCACACCTGACGTTCCAAAAGGTACGCGGGTTTTTCTTCAAGTTTCAGGGGTAATTGCCGCGTCGGTAGCTGACCTAGAAACAGATGCTATTACAATTGTTGCCGAAACGCGTGATCCAACAGCGTGGGCGAATGTTGCGGAAACAGGCGCTGTTTCTGGCGCAGTTTCTGGCGCAGTGACAACCGCAGATACCGGCTCAAATGATATCGAGCTTGCCGCCCAGAACGTTCTGGCCGACGGAACAGGTGTTGCTGCCGCGGAAGCGGCGGGTGATGGCGACGGACTCTACGCCGCTACGGGTATAATCGAGGTCGAATCGCCAGACTTGAGCGCCACGAAGACTGTGACAGCCATTAAAGAGCCGGGCATCGCTGATCCGTTTGTTGCACTGACTGACTGTGCAACCGCGACGGCTGTTCCTGATGCGAAGGCCATACCGGGTTCTTGCGTTGAATACGTCATTCAGGTTGAAAACACGGGGTCTGCTCCGGCTGATACGCTGGTCATCGACGATATCTTGCCGGCTGAAGTCACATTCATCTCTGCAGAGTTTTCAGACGCTGCACCAGGCACTGGCTTTGATGATGATCCAGATGTTGCCGGTGCTGGCCCAATTCTATCAGCACCAACGACGCCAGCGGCCAGCGATTGCAATGGCACAACGACTTGTGTGATCCAGCTATCTGATGCGCTGCTACCAGCGGGTCGTACCGGAACGATCACAATTCGAGCCCTAGTTAAGTAAGCTCGTACTAGACCGAACTTAGAAAGCCCTGGGCAATTTGCCCAGGGCTTTTTTTTGGCTGGATACTTAAGCTGCTGAAATATCAGTGATTTACTGCAATTGCTGGCGAAATAGATCAAATTTGATCGATTAACCAAGCCTGATCCTAACCATGTTTTCCTAAACCTATCGCCTAGAGGGCAGGCATAAGATCTGCCCCGTGATGGTGTGGAGTAAAGGCGATGGTTTCCGTTTGGAAGCACATCCTAGGGGTTATTGTAACGCTTGCTTTGGCAAGTGTGCTCGCGCTCGTACATGCTCCGGCAGCGTATGCCGATCTTGGCGACCGCGTCACGAATATCGCAACGATCTCACAAGATGCCAATTCTGGGCGTTTGGTGTTTCAGACAAATGAAGCTTCATTTATCATTGAAGCGCGTCAAACCCCGTCAGAGATCGAATTCTTTAGAGTTGTAGCGGGCGCACCTGACGCAATTTCTATTACTTTGAACGGATCTGATTATAGCCCAAGCGGTGATCCAGCAGACGCATTCTTGCCTATAGAGGGCGCCTCAGGACCAAGCGGCGTTGCGCTCAATACACCAAGCACTGTTCCTCTCGTGCCAACCTCGACGTATTTATCAGGCGAGATAATGGTCGTGCGGGTGATCGACACGGGTCAGAATGGCGATCCAAATGTTATTGAGACCGTTTTGATTACGGTGCGCGCCGATAATGGCGATCGAATTACACTTCGATTGTACGAGGACGGGCCCAACACGGGTCAATTCTACGCATTTTTCCCAAGTTCTGCGGCTGATACGCCGCAAAATGATATTACAATTACTGCACCTCAGGACACGGTTCTGACAGCGACCTATATTGACGCGTTCGATGCAACCGAAGTGTCAGTGGACACGGCATTCATCAGCCCGTTTGGCCGGGTATTTGATAGTTTCACAGGTGAGTTATTAGACGGGGTAGCTGTAACACTTATTGATGTTTCAACAGGTTTGCCCGCAACCGTTTTGGGTGTTGATGGCGCTGGTGATTTCCCGGCGCGCGTGCTTACGGGTGTAGATGTCACTGATAGTGCGGGTATCACTTATACTAGCGAACCTGGGGCCTTTTTCTATCCGATTTTGGCACCGGGAACGTATAGATTGCAAGTTGATGCGCCAGAGGGATATTTGTATCCTTCGGTACGTGTCGCTGCAGATTTTGACGGGTTGCAGAATGCACCCTTCACGATCGATGATGACGCGTCTTACAGCCAAGACTTTACGATAGCGGCCTCTGGTCCACTGAATCTAGACGTTCCGCTTGACCCAAATGGCGATCTCGTCGTCCGCAAAGAGGCGTCTGAGCCTGCTGCTTCTGTAGGCGATTTTGTTGGCTACACGGTGACGCTTGAAAACGAAGGCAATGTGCCAGCACCATTCACATTGCGGGATAATCTACCGCGTGGCTTGCGTTATGTTACCGGTTCAGTCCGTCTGAACGGGGCGGTTGTTGGCGAGCCGCAAATCTTAGCGGATGGCGAGACACTTCTATTCTCCGGTGGATTGGTTTTGGCAGGTGAGCGCGCGCGCCTAACGTACCTGACATCTGTTGGTCCGGGTGCGCAAACGGGCGAAGCTGTAAACCGAGCTGTAGCGATCAACAGCAGTGGCGAAGAGCTTTCAAATGTAGCTGAAGCTGCTGTTATTATTGAGGAAGACCTGTTTAGTTCACGCCTCACCATTGTTGGCCGCGTGGCCGATGCAGCGTGTACACCCGATGATAATTGGGCGCGCGAATTGTCAGATGGCAAGGGTATTGCGAACGTTAGAATTTACATGGAAACGGGCCGCTATGTTGTGACTGATGAGAACGGTCTTTTCCATTTTGAAGGCATTGAGCCAGGCACACACGTTGTTCAGCTGGATGAAGCGACATTGCCGAAAGGCTATGATCCGGTCGTCTGTGAAGAAAATTCTCGCTATGCAGGTAGCGCCATTTCGAAGTTTGTGGACGCGCAAGGCGGCACACTTTGGCGTGCTAATTTCTATCTGGAGCGCAATGGCGAGGCCTTGGATGTTGTGGATAAAGCCGGTGCCATGCTTCGCGATGCGGACAAGTATGATTCAGCTTGGCTCGACGGCTTGACAAAAGTCTATCCGCGTTGGGCTTATCCGGCGCTGGGCCAGACGCCGAATGCGCGGTCGCTCGATCTGGGCTTTGTGCATGGGCCGAACGATCAGGTGGAGCTGCGCCTGAACGAGAAATCTGTGTCAGGGCTGAATTTTGCAGGCCGTCAGGTTTCTAAGAACCGCACCCTAGCGATTTCGCGTTGGACAGGCGTCGATATTCAGCGCGGTGAAAACCGGTTTGAAGCCGTCATCTACAATCAAGATGGTCAGGTTATAGAGCGCCAGGGGCGTACAGTTTGGTTCGTAGACGAGGTTAACAGCGCCCGATTGGTTGATGATCGCTCTGTTACGGTCGCCGACGGCCGAACAAAGCCAGTTATTGCGATCCGTCTTGAAGATGGATCAGGCCATGCGGTTCACGAAGGGCGTTTGGCAGAAATCAATGTGTCTGAGCCTTATCGCTTGGCGCAAGAGGCCGAACAAGAATTTGAAGCGCCAGTCTCAGCCGCCTTCAATGCTGCGACAGGCGTTTCTGTTGGTGCCGATGGTGTCGCGTTGGTTGAGCTTGAGCCAACACTCAAGTCAGGCCGTGTACGCGTACAAGTTAAGCTAAACGATGGCAGTCTCGAAGAGATTGATGTCTGGCTACAACCCGAGAAGCGGGAATGGGTCGTTGTTGGCCTAGCGGAGGCAGAAGGCCTCCTCTCAAATATCGATGGCGATGGTTCTGATGACCTAGATGAGGTTTCAGCGGATGGCCGTATCGCCTTCTTTGCAAAAGGCGTCATTCGAGGCGACTGGTTGCTGACGATTGCTGTCGACACAGCGAAGCGCCGCGGCACAGAGGATGGTGAGCTCTTCGATGAGATCGATCCAAATGCATACTATACGCTCTATGGTGACCGAACTTGGCAGAACAACGACGCTGAGAGCCGTTACCCGCTCTATGTAAAATTAGAAAAAGACTCGTTCCAGGCGCTGTTCGGTTATTATGAAACCGATCTAACCGACACTGATCTTGGTCGCTATTCACGTCGCCTGTCCGGCCTGAAAGTTGACTATGAGAGCGAGAATGTATCGATCACAGCTTTTGCGGCTGAGACCAATCAGACCTTTATGAAGGATGAGCTTGCGGCGGACGGGACGTCTGGTCCGTACCGTCTGCAATCTGCGCCGATCATCCGTTCATCTGAAACGATTGCTGTGGAAACACGTGACAGGTTCCGCCCTGATGAAGTGGTCAATACTCGCACGCTTAGCCGCTATATCGATTACGAGATCGACTATACGACTGGCGAACTTTTCTTCCGCTATCCAATCGCTGCCGCAGATCCAGCGCTGAACCCGAATGTGATTGTTGTCGATTATGAAACAGCGTCGGCAGGTGAGCGCGGCATTACTGCTGGCGGGCGTGCAGCTGCGCGATTTGCCGACGGAAAAGTCGAAACAGGTGTCACGGTTATCCATGAAGAGGATGGTAATTCACAAGGGCTGGATGGGTCTGATCTGATCGCGGCGGACGTCACGGTCCGTTTAGGCCAGAACGAATTCCGAGCAGAGCTTGCGACGAGTTCGGCTGAAACCGAGCAGGGCAAGCGCAATGGCCAAGCGCTGCTGCTGGAAGCGGAGCGACGTACTGAAATGCTGAGCGTGACAGGATACTATCGTGAAGAAACAGCAGGCTTCGGGCTTGGCCAGCAATCGTCTCAAACCTCAGCGATCCGACGTGTCGGCGCGCAGTTAAGCGCTGAGCTGGGCGTAAAAGATGTTGCTGAAGGCTCTGACCGTTCTGTGCGCCGGGTTGAAGCGCAAGCTTACCGTGAAGAGAACCTGACGACAGGCGCTCGCCGCGATGTTGCAGACGTATCTTTGCGCCAAGATAGTCAAACACTTGGTGGAAGTGTGGGATTGAGAGCGGTTAGTGAAGATTTTGAAGCCGTTGCAGCGCCAAGACAATCTGTGTTGTTAACGGGAAGCGCCAGAAAGACTTTCGTGGATCAGGGCCTAACCTTGACCGCCACGCACGAAGAACCTGTCTACACAGGCGGTTCGAACGATGATGAGGCAACCTTGTTCCCGGGCCGTACCATTGTGGGCCTTGATAAGACACTCGGGCGTCAGGCGACGCTGAACCTGCGCCATGAGGTGACGAACGGGGCGAACGCATCGGGTGAAAATACAGTTGCAGGCATCAGCTGGCAGCCGCGTAATGGCACACAGGTACGTGCAGCTGCGGATATGATCACGAATGATAGCGGTCGCCGTATCGGCGCAACGGTCGGTGTTGATCAAATCTGGCAGGTGAATGAAGCTTGGACGGTGGGCGGCGGACTTGCGCGCCGCGCGAATGTTGATGGCGGCGACCAACCGCTAGACGTTGCGCCAGATGCAGCTGTCAGCCCGCTAGAGGATGGCGTGCGAAGTGCGCTGACAAATTCAGAAAGCTATACGTCTGGATACCTTGGTGCTGCCTATCAAGTGGATAATACTGCGGTTTCAGCGCGTGCTGAGATGCGTGATAGTGCAACGGGTGAAGGCCTTGTTGCAACACTGGGCGGTGCCCGCGAAGTGACTGAAACGCTCTCATTTTCTGCGGCGGCGCGCTATCAAGACGAACAGCTTGATGAGGCTGCTGACAGTAAAAAACTGGATGTACGTATTGGTGCAGCTTGGCGCCCACGCGGTGAAGGCTTGATCCTTCTGAACCGTTTTGACGTCAGGCGATGCAAGCGGCACGGACAAATGGTCATTTGGTCCTAGCATTGGTTATACACCGAAAGAGAATGTCTGGGTCAGTGTCGGCTGGAACGTTTCAGGCTTTGAAGATGAAGACTTTGAGGCGGCGCGTTACACACAACAAGGGCCATACATTAAGCTGCGAGCGAAGTTCGACCAAAACACGCTGAAAGGCGTTATCAAAGGCCTCGGCCTCGGCGCGGAATAGCCACTCTTGACTTGCGGCGGCATGGGGCGCACCTGCCCTTTATGACCGACGTAAAAATCTGCGGATTAACTGATACGAGCATGGTACGCGTGGCGGCGGAAGCCGGCGCTGATTGGGTAGGCTTTGTGCTTTATCCAAAGAGCCCGCGCAATGTCTTGGGTCACGGCGAAGATGCTTTAGAAGTGCTGGAAGAATTATCCGGTTTTGCGCAAGAGCTTGGCGTTCTGTCCGTTGTCCTGACTATCGACCCGGATCAAGACTTATTCGAACAAATCTTGCATGATGTTGAACCCAACGCCATCCAATTGCACGGTAAAGAGAACCCGCAAACGGTTCAGCGCATGTGGCGTGACTGCACCGGGATTTGTGAATTATGGAAAGCAATCGGCGTATCCGGCGCGCAAGATTTGGAAGAGATCGAGCAATGGCGCGTTGATCGACTATTGATCGATGCGAAAGCACCAGAGGGCGCAAACTTGCCGGGCGGCAATGGCGTATCGATTGATTGGTCTATCCTTGATGGCTTCGAGCCTGAAGTGCCTTGGCTTTTGGCGGGTGGATTGACCCCAGAAAACGTCTCTGAAGCGATAAGTGCGACAGGGGCGCACGCTGTGGATGTCTCCTCTGGTGTGGAACGCACACGAGGGGTAAAGGACGAAGAATTGATAAGAGCGTTCATCGACGCTGCGAAATACGGGTAAAGGTTTCGGTATGAGTATTCAAAATAGCTGGGATCAATGGCCTGATGCGAATGGCCGTTTTGGTGAGTTTGGCGGGCGTTATGTCGCCGAAACGCTAATGCCGCTTATCCTTGATCTGGACGCTGAATATCGCGCAGCCAAAAAGGACCCGGCTTTTGCCGCGCAGATGGATGATCTTTGGGCCCATTATGTGGGACGCCCTAGCCCGCTTTATTTTGCCGAACGCCTGACCGAGCATTTTGGCGGGGCAAAAATCTATCTAAAGCGTGATGAGCTGAACCATACTGGCGCGCACAAGATCAATAACTGCCTTGGGCAGGTCTTACTGGCGATGCGTATGGGTAAGAAACGGATTATCGCTGAAACGGGCGCTGGGCAGCACGGTGTCGCAACTGCGACTGTCTGTGCGCGATTTGGCCTGAAATGCGTTGTGTTTATGGGCGAGACCGATGTTGAACGTCAGAAGCCAAACGTCTTCCGCATGAAGCTACTTGGTGCAGAAATCGTCCCCGTTTCAAGTGGTACCGGAACACTGAAAGACGCGATGAATGAAGCGTTGCGCGACTGGGTGACCAATGTTGACGATACATTCTACTGTATCGGCACAGCGGCAGGTCCAGCGCCTTATCCTGAGATGGTTCGTGATTTTCAAAGCATCATTGGTAAAGAAGCGCGCGAACAAATTTTAGAGCGCGAAGGCCGTCTGCCTGACGCGATCATGGCCTGCATCGGCGGTGGCTCTAACGCAATTGGCCTCTTCCATCCTTTTATAGAGGACGAAGGCGTGCGCATGATTGGTGTTGAGGCGTCTGGCCATGGCGTCGAAAGCGGCATGCATGCTGCAGCACTGAATGGTGGTAGGCCTGGCATCTTGCACGGCAATAAAACTTACCTTCTGCAGGATGATGATGGGCAAATTATCGACGCTCACTCAATTTCAGCTGGT
Source organism: Henriciella sp. (assembly GCA_029238175.1). Classification (GTDB taxonomy): domain Bacteria; phylum Pseudomonadota; class Alphaproteobacteria; order Caulobacterales; family Hyphomonadaceae; genus Henriciella. Next base: position 42,775 of record JAQWGO010000180.1, read on the forward strand.
TTGGATTATCCAGGCATTGGACCAGAGCACAGCTTCCTGCGCGACAGCGGCCGGGCTGAGTATCTGACCTGCACAGACAATGAGGCGCTTGAAGCTTTCCAGCTGTGCACGCGCCTTGAAGGCATCATCCCGGCGCTTGAGCCAAGCCATGCGCTAGCGCGTGTGGGTGAAGTGGCTAAAGATCTTGGCAAGGATGGCCTGATGATCCTCAACATGTGTGGCCGCGGCGATAAGGATGTGTTCAGCGTCGCAGAGGCGCTCGGGGTGGAGATGTGACTTCAAAGATCGTCATCTTATCCTGTCTAGTATTCTTAGGTTTTGTTGCTTGCAGTAAAGCCGAAGACGCGAAGACTTTTGTTCTCCAGAACGGTGTGAAACTGCCAATACACTCAATTGGAATCCTGCAAGAACAATGTGAATTCTTTGGAGAAATTTTACCCGACACGTATGAAGCGATTTGCATTGAGTTTCCGATTTCCGCTCTTAGTAAAGATTTTGAACCGCTGAACTGGTATGGTCAACGACTTGTTGAGGCTGGCTTTGAGTGGGCATCAGGCGCGGCTAATCAGTATTGGTTCAACTGGCCTATAAATGAACATTGCTATCAGCGTTTGAATGCCACTGCGATGCCGAAAGAACGTATCGAAGGTGACGACTGGTCTGAAATGAAGGATTATGTCGCCGTATTTGAATTTGAAGACAAAGAGCGGTGCGAAAATAGATGACTTCCCTCACACTTATCCGCGTCACTTGCCCAAGCCAGCGCGTGGCAGCGGAAATCGCTGATGCGGCGGTGGATCAGCGCCTTGCCGCTTGCGCCAATATTGAAGGGCCAATGACGTCGACCTATCGTTGGAAAGGCGTGGTTGAGCAGGCGTTTGAGTTTGTGCTTTGGCTGAAAGCCCCGGCGGCTAATTTTGCAAAAATAGAAGCCCTCACAAATGAGCTACACCCTTATGATGTGCCTGCGATCACAGGAACGGCTTGCACCCATGCTAGCGCCGATTATGAGGCGTGGGTCAAAGAGAATACGGACGTATAGAGATGACCACTTCCCGCATCACTGCTCGCTTTGCTAAAGTTAAAGCTGAAAACCGCGCGGCTTTAGTCACGTACATCATGGCAGGCGATCCTGATCTAGAGGCGTCGTATCAGGCGATGTGCACGCTTCGTGACAATGGCGCTGACGTCATTGAACTTGGCGCACCGTTTACAGATCCAATGGCGGACGGTGAAGCGATCCAACGCGCTGCACTGCGTGCGCTGGCGAATGAAACCAAGCTGGTTGACGTATTAGGCCTTGCGCGGCGCTTCCGTGAAGATGATCAAGATACGCCCCTTATCCTTATGGGATATGCCAATTCGGTACATTCCATGGGATATGCTGAGTTTGCGTCTGCGGCGGCTATAGCCGGCATTGATGGAACCATTATTGTCGATTTGCCCCCAGAGGAAGATCAGGCGCTTCGCGACGAATATGCGAAACATGATATGTCAGTCATCCGGCTTGCGACCCCGACGACCAATGAAGCGCGCATGGCGAAAGTTGCTGAAGGTGCAAGCGGCTTTCTATACTATGTCGCTGTAGCTGGCGTTACAGGTTCAGGCTCTGCTGACCCGGCAGATATTCGCGGCGGTGTAGAGATGGCGCAGCGCGTATCCGGACTTCCGGTGTGTGTTGGTTTTGGCATCAAGAATGGTAAACAAGCGGCGGCAATGGGGGAAATTGCTGACGGTGTGGTTGTCGGATCAGCCTTTGTGGACCATGCAAGGCTTGCAAGTGAGGCCGGAACGCATCACATTGCAGCGATAGAGATGGGCAAACTAGCCCAAGAGTTGAGTACGGCACTTAAGGGGACAGTGTCAGCCTGATAAACGCCGAGTATTGGCGAAGGGAAGCGCGAAGCGATGAACTGGCTAACGAATTTCCGTACACCTGGTCTGAAGGGCCTGCTGGGCGGTACAAAAAAAGACACTCCTGATAACCTATGGGTCAAATGCCCGCTATCTGGTGAGTTGGTCTATCGCTCTGACCTTGAAGAGAGCTTCTATGTCACGCCTGCTGGTGCGCATCTTCGGATATCGCCGCGCCGCCGCTTTCGCCTGTTCTTTGATAATGAGCGGTGGGAGCCGATCCCTCTTCCCCCAGTGCCAGCCGACCCTCTCAAGTTTAGAGACGACAAGCCTTATCCGTCACGGGTGAAGGCTGCCAAAAGCAAGCTGGCCAAACGCGACAAAGAAGAAGCGCCGGATAGCGGTTCTGTTTCTCCGATTTCCCAAGACGATTGTATGGCTGCAGCCTTTGGTAAGGTTGATGGCGTGCCGACAGTCGTATTGGTCCAAGACTTTGCCTTTATGGGCGGCTCATTGGGCATGGCAGCTGGTGAAGGCTTTATCGCGGCCGCGCAAATGGCCGTGGCACGCAAAGCAGCCTTTGTGATTTGTACCGCTTCTGGCGGCGCCCGGATGCAAGAGGGTACACTTTCCTTGATGCAAATGCCGCGTACGACACTTGCTATTCAAGAAGTAAAAGAAGCAGGCCTGCCATACGTTGTGGTTCTGTGTGACCCAACATCTGGCGGCGTTTCTGCCTCATATGCGATGCTTGGCGACATTCATATTGCAGAACCGGGCGCGATGATCGCGTTTTCTGGCCCGCGTGTCATCGAGCAAACCATCCGTGAGAAGCTTCCCGAAGGCTTCCAGCGCTCTGAGTTCCTTCGTGAAAAAGGCGCGGTTGATATTGTGGCTGACCGCCGTGAATTGAAATCGACCTTATCGCGGGTGCTTGGACACTTGATGCCGAAGCGTCCAGCGGCTGAGAAAGATGTTTCATCGCTCCCGGTAGCAGCACCATCAGCTGATGTTCCTGCGCCCAAAACGTAGGGCCGTTTAAATGAATAGCCCGGCCATAGAGGCCGCTCTCAAAAGGTTTGAGGGTCTGTATCCTGAAACAATTGAACTATCGCTCGGCCGGATTGAGGCTGTGCTGCAATCGCTTGGCCGTCCGCAAGATAAATTGCCTCCAGTAATCCACGTCGCTGGAACCAACGGAAAAGGCTCAACCTGCGCCTACCTGCGGGCTATGGCTGAGGCAGCGGGTCTCAAAGTACATGTTTTCACCTCACCGCATTTGGTTCGGTTTAATGAGCGCATCAGGCTTGCGGGCACGCTGGTTGACGATGAGCGATTGATTGAATGGTTGGATCGCACGTTTGAAGCGATGGATGGCCGCGCGATCACGCACTTTGAGGCAACAACGGCGGCAGCCTTATTGGCGTTTAGCGAAGTTTATGCTGACTTGATGATTTTGGAAGTTGGTCTTGGCGGGCGCTACGACGCGACCAACGTAATTGCGAAGCCTGCTTTAAGCGTTATCACGCCCGTGGATTACGACCACAAACAGTTTCTGGGAACCGATCTAGCGAAAATCGCCGGAGAGAAGGCTGGAATCATTAAGGCGGGGCAACCAGTTGTTTCTGCAATACAGGCCCGCGTATGCGGTGACGTGATCGCAAAACAGGCTAAGGCCGTGGGTGCGCCGCTTCAGGTGCTGCGGATAGAGGATATTGAGAAGGTTCCAGAACAGGTTGCTCTACCGGGCACGCATCAACGTTATAATGCAGCCTTAGCTGGACTAGCGATGCGAACACTTGATCATCCAAAAGTGTCAGAGCACGCGATTTGGACGGGTGCGAAGTCTGCACAGTGGCCAGCACGGATGCAGAAACTGGCGAATGGTCCGCTAACTGAACTAGTTGGCGGGACTGAGTTATGGCTTGATGGTGGACATAATCCGCACGCCGCCGTTGCTGTGGCTGAGTTACTTGCCCAAATGGGCGGTCGGACAGTTCTGGTTAGCGCTATGATGGCCAGCAAAGACCATGGCGAGTTTTTTCATGCTTTTGAAGGCGTTGCAGATGCAGTTCATACAATGCCAAATGCGCCGGGCCATGCTGGCGCGGAGCCAAAGGCGTTAGCAGACACAGCGCGCAGCTTTATTGGGGACGCTTTAGCGCACGTCTCGTTGGAAGATGCACTCACTGCCGCAAATGAACGAAAACCGGACCGTATCTTGATCTGCGGCTCGCTCTATATCGCTGGCGATGTTCTGGCTGCTAATAATGAGATACCCGCCTAGGCGTTTTTGATGCTCATTCCGCCGTCTACTGGAATGATCGCACCGTTCAGATATGAAGCGGCTGGCAGGCAAAGAGACAACGTAATATTGGCGACTTCTTCAGGGATGCCATAGCGACGAAGCGGAACGCGCCGCTTTGCATAGATGACCTTATGATCATCAGGAATCGAAGCATTTATTCCTGTCTCAATTGGACCGGGACAGATCGCATTGCAGGTTACACCATCGCGCCCAAGGTCAACGGCCATAGCGCGGGTTAAGCCAATCACCCCGTGCTTCGCAGCGACGTAGGGTCCATTTCCGGGCGTCGCACCAAGGCCTTCTGTAGAGGCAATATTGACGATGCGTCCGCCGGTTTCTGTTTTCATAAGATGGGGTAAGGCCGCGCGGATTAAGCGCTGGTGCGCGGTCAGCATGACGTTTACACTGGCATGCCAGATATCCTCATAAGCGTCTTCGGAGGGATGTGCGAGGCGCGCAAATCCCGCATTGTTTATGAGTATGTCTAGACCCCCAAACGCTTTCACTGTCGCCTCAACTGACGCTTTTAAAGCGTCATGATCAGAGACATCTAGGGCCATTGCTTGAACATTTTCAAACCCTGCCGCGCGGATCTCTTCGGCAACAACTTGAACGCCTTCACCGTTCATGTCCGTGGCCATGACATTCGCGCCTTCACGGGCAAAAAGATGGGCTGTCGCACGGCCCATACCGCTAGCTGCGCCTGTAACTAGAAGCGTTTTGCCTGCAATCGAGCGATCTAAGTGTTTGTAGGGTGTCATGTTGAGCCTCCAGTCTCTGAAGACCCTAGAGAACAGCGCGTACAAAAAAAGCCCCACCGCAGGGTGAGGCTTTCGATATTTGGTTGGAAAAGCGCTTTAGGCGTTCTCTTTAATCCATTCAGCAATACGCTGTTTTGACATAGCGCCTGTTTGCGTTTGTACGACTTTGCCGCCTTTGAAGATCATCAGCGTTGGCAGACCGCGAACGCCATACTTACTGGCGGCCATTGGGTTATCGTCAACATTGATTTTAGCGACTTTGATTTCGCCGCTCATCTCATCAGCCACAGCATCAAGATGCGGGGCCATTGCTTTACATGGCCCACACCATTCAGCCCAAAAATCCACCACAACAGGTGTATCGCCGGCTACGGCGTCGTCGAAATTGTCATCAGTAATGTGTTCAGCGGCCATCTTAGCCTCCTTGAGTATTCGTTCTACGCCATAGATAGGGAGATTTCTGTCCCGTCAAACCCGACTCTTCACACGGTTTAGTGATTCTGTCATCGCAGCGCCGTCTAATTCGAACAGGACGGGCCCATCTGTATAGAGCAGGGCGCAGCGGACTTTATGCGTTGAGGCTGGATAGAGGGCCTGCATAACGGCGCGATAAGCTGCCATCTGCACAACGTATGCGTCCCCAATTTCACTCAAGTTTGGTGGTGCGGGGCGGTCGGTTTTGTAATCAATGATCAGGACTTCGGTGTCGGTTATGATTAAGCGATCGACGCGGCCATTGACCATCTGCCCGTTTGGTAGAGTTCCGACGATCGCAGCCTCATTGCGGCCGCCGGGCGAAAATATTCCTTTAAAATTAGGGTGATCGAGGGTGCGAAGGGTAACCTCCAGCATCTCGTCGATTTCAGCTTTGGTTACTTCAGGCGCGCGTTCTAAGAAATATCGTCCGCGGTTTTCACGTTCGGACGGCGTGATATCTGGTAGGGTCTGCAATAGCGAGTGGATCAGGCGGCCACGGCGTAGCGCAGCGCTGCGATCAGGGCCGAATGGGGCCATGACGGCGGATTTGTCTTCGGTCAGGCGGGATGGCGCGGCTAAGCGCATTGGTGGGATTGGTAGTATTGCAGGTTCTTTGAGCCATTCTGGAATTGGCGACTGTGCTACTTTCCGGGTATCAGTCGCTGGAAGGCAGATCGGATCGGGGCCGTAATTCTGTGGGGCTTCTAAAGGCGCTATGTCGGATGTGTCGCCGCCGTTTAAGGCCGTCATTGCGATGATGCACCAACGATACCATGAAGATTTTGAGTAGCCTTCATTCGAATTTCCAAGACCAGCACCCGCAACGATGAGGCGGTCAGAAGCCCTTGTTAATGCAACATAAAGTAGGCGACGAGACTCGCGCTCGGATGCGATATTCGCGGCATCTCGTAAGATCGAAATGGCGGGTGAATCGAGCTTTGAAGAAGGGCTGTAGAGCGGCGTTCCGGCGCCGTCGAAGAAGGCCGCATCCGTGGTGGGCTTGGTTGCCCCCGTTGTGTCAGGAAGAATCACAATTGGTGCCTGTAGTCCTTTAGCGCCGTGTACAGTCATGACACGGATTGCACCATCTGGCTCACCAAGTTCACGTTTTAAAACAGTGTCTTGGCCTTCGACTTCGTTGAGGTAAGCCTGCAAGCTGGCAGGTTCGCTCATGTCATGGCCAAGGGCGCCCATGAGGAGTGCGCGGACTGGGTCGCGGACTGGTTCACCGAGGCGTTGAATGAGTCTATCCCACCCATTCAAGCCTTCAGACCGTGTGTTTAGAACCGCGGAGAGGAAGTCAAAAACGGGTAAATCGCGCCAGATTAGTACCTGATTCAGGAACTGTTTCGCAAGATTGAAGCAAGGTTCAGCTTGGGTTTGCAGCCGGTTCCACAATGGTTCGCCTTTTGGGCGTCCATGTGCGAGGACGAAGAGGTGATTATCGTCGTCGGTCAGCCCGCAGAATGGCCCGCGCAGAATTTCAGCCAACGTCAAATCATCTTCCGGCTGTAGCGCGAAACGGATCAAGTTTAAGCAATCTTGCACGCCAATATTTTCAAGTAGCTTGAGACGGTCAGCGCCTGCGACGGGCAGCTGCTCTTGTTTCAGGCTTTCAATCAGGGATTCAAACAGTTCATTCCGGCTGCGCACGAGGATGAGCACGTCTTCTGGCTGGATTGGGCGGCGCGCCCATGTGCCATCAGCTTGCTCTGACCAAACAGTTTCACCGCGATCAATCATTTCGCGGACTTTCACCGCAATGTTTCGCGCGAGCCGACGGCGCGGGGCGTTGGCAGGAAGGTGGTCGGTTGGCGCTGTCCAATCATCCTCTTCTGCCTCACTTGGCGTTGGCATTTCCAGCGGCCAAAGTTCGACACGGCCCGATTGATTGGCGCGTCGGGGCTGATGCGGTTTCAGGTCGGCGTCGACCGGGGGCTGAAGGTCCAGCGTGGACTCGCCGAGTGGCGCATACGCGCGGACAGTATCCACGAATGTCAGGACTTCCGGCGTGGAGCGGAACGACATGGCCATTTCAGGTAGATTGGCTTGATCAATGATGACTTGTTCGCGGGCAATGAAATCTGTTCGTTCTTTCTGAAATTGGATTTCATCAGCGCCTTGGAATGAATAGATGGACTGTTTGGGGTCGCCGACGGTGAATTGCGTTCGTGGCTCTGTTGGGCGTTCACTGCCGAGGCCAGCTTGAAATTCTTTTACAAGCGCATTGATCAGCGCCCATTGCGGCGGACTGGTATCTTGCGCTTCATCTAACAGAAGATGGGTTAGGCCGCCGTCGAGTTTGTACAGCACCCATTGCGCCGCACTCGATTGGGTCAGCAAGCGGCGGGTGCATTCGATCAGGTCATCGAAATCTAGCGCGGCGCGTTCCGTCTTTGCCGCTTGATAGGCCGCAACCATAGGCAGGCCGAGTGTCATTAGCGCAATAGTGCGTTCCGCCGCTTCCGCCGCCGCTAGATCAATCTGGGCAGCTTTCATGCGCGTTATTTCGCGGCCTTCTGGATCGCCTTTGCGACTATCACGGGCGAAGAGGTCAATGACGGTCCCGCCCGCCGGGACTTTGGCTGTGTAGGGATTGGATTTTGGTGGCCAATCCCATTTGCTGCCAGCAATCGCATTCATATATGTTTGATACTGGAGGGCGGGATCAGTTTCGTCCAAGATTGCACAAAGAGCATCGAACAGTTTGTCGTCTGCCTTGCCACGTTTGGTTGCATCCAATTCTTCGACAGCGCGCACCAGTTCAGAGCGCGGAAGATCACTGCCCATAATACGAGCCATGATTTCAGCCGGCGTCTCATTAGGTGCGCTCAGAGCGGAAATAATCCGGTCTTGCATATCGCCTTCTGACGTTTGGCCAAGGCCGCGGGCGAAGGCTGAAATCTTTTGCCGTTTGAATTTAAGAGCATCCAATGCGGCGGTGATGCCGCGTCCGCCAGTTGCTTTGGCTAAGATCGTTAAAGCTTCAGGATTGGCGCTGGCGGCATTGATCAGGCGTTCGGATAGCACTTTATTCCAAAGTTCATCTGCCTCAGCTTCCTCTATCTCTGTGAAGCCGGGCGAGATACCCGCTTCTAGCGGAAAGCGACGTAGAATGCGGGCACAGAAAGCGTGAATGGTTTCGATCCGCAGGCCGCCGGGGGTTTCCAGCGCGCGTGCGAAGAGACGGCGGGCTTCTTTGAAATCTTCATCCTTATAGGCGCTAGCGTCGCGCCCTTCGAGCTTTGAGAGTTTGTCGCGCAAGGTGTCGTCATCGGCGATGGCCCAATCGCCGAGGCGGCTGAACAGGCGCGACAGCATCTCGTTTGCAGCAGCTTTTGTATAAGTAACGCAGAGAATAGAGTTTGGCGGTGCGCCCGCTGTGCCGTCCGGTCGGCGAAGCAAAAGCCGGGCGACGCGGTCGATGAGGACTTTGGTTTTGCCTGACCCGGCATTGGCCTCAACCCAAGCTGAACGCGCCGGGTTGGCGGCATTGGCTTGCGCTTCGATCGCCTCCTGAAATGCCGGGCTGTATGGGGATTGAATGGCCTCAGTCATACGTGTCTTCACCTGTCCATTCATCGCGGCGGGCGAGGCGCGTATAGTCACTTTCGTAAGCGACCCGTTCTGGCCGCGGGGCGCTGAGATAAGGGTGATCGGGGCTGGCGAACTGGGTTAGGAGTTTGATCAAGCCTTGCTCAGTTTCGCTGATCAAGTCGGCCATTTCGATGGCCTCAAGCTTGGCCCGGCTGTTTGCCTCTCCAATCTCTCGCACTTCGAATTTTGTGCCAAATTGTAGATAGGTCAGCGCGTCGACTTTTGTGCCCTCAGGAATGCCGTCATAGCCGCCGCGCGTGGCGATCAGGCCTTGCAGCGGCATTTGCGGGCTTAGGCCGGAACGCACTTGTTTTTCGCTAGGGGGTTTGCCGGATTTGAAATCGAGGATGGCGAGCCCGCCACCGATCCGTTTCTCCATACGGTCGGCTGTCCCTGACAGAGTGAAGGGATTTCCGGCGATATCCAGCTGAATAGAGCCTTTGCGTTCGAGGATCGCTTTGCCCTCAATCTCGTGAGCTGTCTCACTGCGCCACTGGATATAGTCTTCTGCAACTTCGAGGCGTTTGTCGCGAAGGGCGATTAAGTCAGCTTCTGGTTCACCGCCAGCCGCAAGTTCGGTCTCTAGCAAGTGAAGCAAGGCGTTAGGGGATTTGTCTTGTGCAGGGTCTTCGAACAGTTCTAGCGCCCTATGAATGGCCGTCCCCCGGATGCGTACATCAGCCGGCAGGTTGAGCGGATCAAGCTTGTATAGGCCCAGAACGTATTGGGCATATATCGCGTATGGGTCCCGGACCAGTTGTTCAATCCGGGTTACCGAAAGGCCCTTTGGCCGGGCATCTAGCGCTGGGGCAGGGCGTGGCTCTGCGGTGAAATCTTTTGGAAGGGGCGGCGGCTTGCCGAGGCTTTCGATCCACGCGAGAGGATTTGACTCTTTTGCGGGTTTTAGAATGTCTTCAGCAGCATCGCCCAGCGCGCCTCTGGCCAATGTGCGTAACCGCCAAATCCAGCGCGAGGCGACGACGGGCTTGTCATCGCGGCGTTGGCTGCTCAGCAGTGTCACGTTCGGGGCAGCGGCAAATTGCGCAAAGTCATGAGCCGATAGGCCGATGCGTTCATCAGGGTCTGACAGGCCGATTTCTTGGCGGAACGTTCGCGGAAGGAAGGCGTCGGCAGGTGGCTGCGCGGGCCAGATGCCTTCGGTGAGGCCCGCGAGAATGACCCGGTCGGCCGTTTGTAGACGCGCCTCAAGTGGGCCCCATATGGCAAGCCGAGGATGGGGTTCACCATCACGAACTGAGGCGTTTCGGGCTTCTGCGAATAGAAGCTCGTTGAACACGTGCGGCGGCTGCGGCCCGAGGGGGCCGGTTAACTCTGTTAGCTCACGGATGAGGGTTGAGAGGTTGGCGCCAGCCTCGCCACTCCAGGGTGCGGGCGCTGCTGCGATCTCTGTTGCGACGGCACTGATGATGCGCAGCCAGTCTTCGCCAGTTGTGAGGTCTGGCAGCGTGTTTGGTGCGTCGGTGTTAATCAGGGTTTTTTGGATTTTCCTGACAATTTCGAGGGCTGCCGGGTGATCTGCCAAGTGCAGTTCAAGGCTATCCCAGTCGGTCCAGGTTCGTGGTCCACGTAGGGCTTTGTCGAGGGCTTGAACTTGGTCTGGAGTGAAACGCGCCATCGGGCTTTTCATCACGGCCAAGAGTTTGACCGGATGGGTCGGATCCGTCAGCCAGTCGGCGGCCAATAGAACGAGGCTCCCTGCTTGGGTCTGAGACAGGGGGATGCCGGATGAGGCGGGGACGTCGACATCCCACTGTTTAAGCAGAGCGCTGACATGGCGGGCGAGGCCAGCGTCAGGCGTTATGAGGGCGGCAGTTTGGTCTGGCGTCTCCAATGTCTCACGCATCAGGAGGGCGGCAGACATGGCCTCATCCGCATCATCGGGTGTCTCGATCAGGGTTAGGCCGTTCAAAGCTTCGGTGACGAAAGCGCGGCTATCGCCACCGGGCGCCAGTTCTGCCAGCCGCTCGGTCCAATCCGCAGTGTTGCGCGCGGGTGCCAAAGCTTCGTGCACAAGACGTCTGCGGGCGCTTTGTTGTGGCGCGGTGAAGGTTGCGGGCCAGTTGGCAACTTGGCTGGGCGATAGGCCTAGCGCTTTAAGGCTACGGGCGAGTGTAAATTGTGGGTGGCTTGGCGTTTCTGACACGCTGTCCCACATGTTTTCGGGGACTTCTCTATCAAGGCCGGGGAGTATGACGAGGCCTTGGGGGAGTTGGGTCACGGCCTGCATGAGGAGGCGGCTGGCCGGGGTTGCACCTGTTGAACCGGCTATGATGACGGGCGTTTGGGGCGGGTTTTCTAACCAGTGCTGCGCCATCGCCTCTGCGGCGGCGTAGCGGCGGGCATAGGGGTCCATCTGCGTGGCTTCTTCAAGCTGTGCAGGCCACTGGTCGGTGATGATCTTGAGGAATTGGACGGATTGGTCCCAGTGTCTTGCCAAATCCTTTTCGGTGACAACAGATTCAAGTTTGGCCCAATCCACATCACCAGAAAGCGCGGCCTGATCCAATAGGCTGGCCAGTTCGCGCGCTGCGGATAGCGCAGATACGGCGGGAATGGTTGCATCATTTGCAGCGTAATATGCCATGACGAGACGGGTTAGGCCGCCAATCCGGGCAGCGGGCGAAATGACGGGGGGCAGGTTTGCAAGGGCCGCTTCTGCTGACGGTGGCGGGTCTTCGGTTTCTAAATCGCCGAGCGCGCGGATGTCTGGCAAGAGGCAGGCATTTCGGCCGCTGACTTTGTGCAGGGCGAAAGCCAGTGCACGCTCTGAACGGCGGTTGGGGACATAGACAAGCGCATCGGCGAGCGCTTCTGGATTATCGTCTAACCCTGTCTCTCTCGCGAGTGTCTCGGCAAGCTCCCCTAGGAAGTTAGCGCCGGGGGGTATGGAGTAGACGCGAGGCGCATCGGGGGCGAAAATGCCGCTCATGCGCCGTGACACCGCATCCACATTTCAGCGTCTTTCAACGCTTGTGGATCACCGACATGGAGCCAAAAATCATCAAGTAATACGCCTTTGATCCGGCCCTTGGGGATGAGTTGGTTCCATATCCGGTTGGCGGAAAAAGGCTCAACCGGTTCATTGTCATAGAGGTGCGGCTTCATGAGACGCACACCCGCATAGGCCCAAGGGGCGGTTTCGGCGTCGCCTCTACGGGTGAGTGTGCCTGTCGCACCATCGCGGAAGAAATCACCCGCGCCGGGGAAGCCGAGGCAGCGTTTGGTGTCAGCCAGAAGTAGGATTTCATCCATTCCGTAGGGATCGAAATTGCCGCTTAAACTTTTAAGCGGTTCGGCGCCGCCATGTCCCCAAAATGCGTCTGTATTGACGACGAAGATCGGATCATCGCCGAGCAGAGGGCGAGCCTTGGCAAGGCCGCCACCTGTTTCAAGAACCTGTTCCCGTTCATCAGAGATAATGATCTCAAGGTCAGTGCGGGCTTTGACATGTGCTTCGACCAAGTCTGCGCACCAGTGAACATTGACCACAGCGCGTTTGACGCCTGCTGCGACGAGATTGTCCAGCAAGTGATCAATCAGGGCTTTGCCGCCAACTTTCAAAAGTGGCTTTGCCGTTTTGTCTGTCAGAGGACGCATTCGGGTTCCAAGACCAGCGGCGAGGACCATTGCGGTATGGGGCGTCATGGTTGAACCTCGAAGATGAAGGGCGCTGTATCGCGCACGAAAGCAGCCATCTCTGCGGCGGCAGGATGAGCCAAGTTACGGGCGAGCATAAGTTGTTGGCGCGGCATGAAATCATTGTAGCGGGGCTTGCCGTCACGCGTGACGAGACGCGCAAATATGCCTGTGATCCGCAAAGCGTTTAGCGTACCAATAATTGCCAGGCGTTCTAGAAAAGTAGCTTCGTCTTTCCCGCTCGCGTCAAGGTAGGTTCGAATAGCGGCTTGAGCGGCATCGTCAGAAACGTGTCGGCGTGCATCTTGCGTCAGCATTGCCATATCCCAAGCATCCCAGCCGAGCACTGCGTCTTGGAAGTCCAACAACCCAATCCGGCCATCGGGCAAATAGAGCAGGTTTTCGGCGTGATAGTCGCGTAGTGTAAACTCGCGCGGGAAGGCCTCTGCTTGGTTGATGAGGCCGTCACGCACCTTTTCCCATCGCGCGCGATCCCGATCGGTCATGCGGGCACGATCATCATAGATGTGTAACCAGTCGGCATAGAGGTCTGCATTCGCGCGCAAGGCGACGGAATCGAATTGCAGAATGGGCCAATTGAGATCAGCCAGCGCGATTGATGTTGGTGAAGAAGTGCTATGAAGCTGGGCCAATGTCATCGCAGCTTGGCGATAGAGCGTCTGTTCATCGGCTGCGCCGCGTTCAATGAGCCGCGCAAACTCCCGGCCTTCGCCAAAGTCTTCTATTAGCGCGAAGCCTTGCTCGACCTGAAAGGCATGCACTTGCGGCGGGGTTAGGCCCATGCTTTCCAAATGGTGCGCGACGAGCACAAAAGCATCAACACGGCTGGCGGCAAGCCGGGTTTGCGCGTTCCATCCTGCGGCATGGCGCTCGGCCTCTGTCATACTCGGTGTGCAAATCGTACTTTCGATCGGCGGGGCGTCCATTAGGAGGGCGGTTTCGTGACCTCTGCGGAGCCGCGCGTAGCGACGGGTTGAGGCATCCTGACCCAGCCAGTTTACCACAGCATCGCCCCAACCTGCGTCAGTTAGGAATTGCTTGATTTGCGAATCGCGAACTATCTCAGAACCCATTGGGAATGTGTGCCAGTGTTTGAGATAGTGTTCCAGAGCTGGAATGTGGGATCAGAGGCTTTTTAGCGTGGCTTCAATCGCCTCGACTAAAGCATCTTGCGGTTCGCATCCCACAGATAGGCGTACATAGCCGCCGGGTACATCATCGCCCCAGCGGGCGCGGCGTTCGGCGCTTGTGTGAATGCCGCCAAAGCTAGTTGAGGCGAAGATGGCTGGGCAATCCTCAATGAAATGATCTGCGATTTGGCTATTCTCAAAGGTCAGGCCCATCACAAAGCCGATATTTGGATATTTTATCAGCTGCAGTTTTGAGGCACCGATCTGTGCGGCGAGACGGTGGTACAATGTCCGCGCATTGCTGCACATGCGTTCCAACCGAAGCTCAAGCGTCATCAGGCCGCGGTGAACCAAGAAGGCTTCCCAAGGCCCAGCAACCGATCCGCAAAGCTTGCGCCAGCGTACGGCTTTCGCAAATAGGGCGTCATCTCGGGTGGCGATATGGCCGAAGAGCACATCTGAATGCCCGGCCATAGCTTTAGTATCGGAGGCGACAACCATATCGGCGCCAAGGTCCAATGGCCGCTGTAGCAGCGGCGTTAGCGTTGTATTGTCGACGACCAGTTTTGTCTCTGTACCTTTAAGTTTGGCAGCAACAGCAGCGATGTCGCAGAGATCAAGGCCCGGATTAGACGGTGTTTCAAGCCAGACAACATTATATGCGGAGAGGTCAGCGGTTTCGAAATCTGTCGTCTTCAGTAGGTCTACGGTGAGGCCCAAGCCGGTTAGCGCTTCATCAAGCAGGGCGCGGGTAACGAAATAGCCATCCGACGGCACCACGATGCGGTCACCGGGCTTGCAAGTCGCCATGATGCCCGCGGTAATCGCAGCCATTCCGGTTGGAAAAGCGATGGTTTTTGCGTCTTCAATAGCATTCAGTGCATTCTCGGTTGCGACAACAGTTGGGTTGATATCGCGGCCATAAACGTATGGTGTATCAGGCTCACCCGGGAGTAAATATTTTGCCGTTGTGACAATTGGCGGACTGATCGGGTCACCTTTGTTTAGGCCATTTGTTTGGGAATGAAGCATCGCCATGATGCGTTTTTCTGTATCACTCGTCATGCAGGGCTTGTGGCACACCTAAGCGCCTGCGAAAAGTGGTTTGAACGTGTCGCAGCTTCGCGACTTGCAAAAAGATGACGCATGCGTCATATATTTTTCTAACTGTAGGAGGGTCAGGCCTTTGGACCTGTCTGATGCAAAAAATATTGTGATTGTTGGCGGCGGTCAGGCCGCAGCGCAGGCCTGTGCGTCTTTGCGCTTGTTTGGCTATGAAGGTTCAATCACCCTAGTCGGTGAAGAAGCGGCCCTGCCTTATCAACGGCCGCCTTTATCCAAAGCATATATGAAGGGCGAAATGGCCGAAGAACGGCTCTATTTCAAACCAGAAAATTGGTATCAGGATCAGAATATCGATGTCATCCTGTCGATGCGTGCCACCAAGATTGACCGGGTAAAACGCATTGTTGAGATCGAGCATGGCGGCGAACTGCCTTATGATGCCGTGATTATTGCAACCGGATCCCGCCCGAGAGCTTTGCCGGTAAAGGGCGCGGACTTGGACGGCGTGTTTGACTTGCGAGACCTGTCAGATGTGGAGCGTATTCGCCCACGCATGATGGCGGGTCAAAAACTGGTTATCGTTGGCGCGGGATATATCGGCCTAGAAGCGGCGGCCGTTGCGCGGCAAATGGGCCTTGAGGTGACTGTGCTTGAAATGGCCGACCGGGTACTGGCCCGTGTCACTAGCCCAGTGATGAGCGCGTTCTTTGAAACCGAACATCGCAGCCAAGGCGTTGAGATTATGACGGGCGCGCGGTTAGCGTCTCTAAAGGGCGAGGGCGCTGTTGCTGCTACTGTGCTTGCGGACGGGACAGAGATTGCCGCCGATATCGTTCTGGTCGGGATCGGGATCCTGCCGAATGTAGAATTGGCTGAAGAGGCAGGCATTGCCTGTTCAAACGGTATTCTAGTTGATCAGGATGCCAGAACGAATGATCCGCGCGTGTTTGCGGCTGGCGACTGCGCCAAGCGCCCACTTGTCCATTATGGGCGGCAGGGGCGATTAGAGAGCGTACACAATGCGATTGAGCAGGGTAAACTGGCGGCTGCAGCGATCATGGGCAAGAAGCGCCCAGTTGAGGATTGCCCGTGGTTCTGGTCTGATCAGTACGATCTAAAGCTGCAGATCGCCGGATTGAGCACCGATTATGACGAAATCGTTGTGCGCGGTGATCCAGAGAGCCGCAAGTTTGCCGCCTTCTATTTGCGGAATGGTAAGCTGATCGCGGTAGATGCTGTGAATAGCCCGCCGGAATTTCTGGCGTCCAAGAAACTTATTATCGCAGGGGCATCGCTTGCACCCGCGACTTTACGCGATACATCCCTATCCATGAAAGAGATTGCGGCCGCAGCCGCTTGAGGAGACTACCAACTATGGCAACCCTTATTTTTGTCGATCACGAAGGCAACGAACGCTCAGTAGAAGCCAGCAAAGGCGAGAGCGTTATGGAAGCAGCGATCAAAAATTCGATCCCCGGGATTGATGCTGATTGCGGCGGCGCCTGCGCTTGCGCGACTTGCCACGTCTATATCGATCCAGCCTTTATGGAGACGGTCGGTAAGCCAGAAGACATGGAGCAATCTATGCTGGATTTCGCTGAGAACGTGACCGAGAATTCACGTCTATCATGCCAGATCACGGTTTCAGACGAGCTGAATGGTTTGAAAGTGACAACGCCGGAAAGCCAGCACTAGGCTTTCGGTAAGTCAGGCCTCCGTCGTTCTTATCGGCGGGGTTAAAAGCAATAATTGAGCCCGTACCGAAAGGTGCGGGCTTTCTTTTTGAGGGGTGTTTGAAGTCCACGCAGTGAAGTCGTCGGCGCTTGCAAAGGCCCGATTTGGCGCGAACTCGCGGCTACTGTCAGAAACTGACAGGAGCGATTTCGTAGAGGGGCGTTTCAGGTAAGGCGCGTTGACGGCGATACGTTGCGCGCCCGCCAGAGAA